>JBCBPW010000042.1:0-57217 GCA_039820545.1 Bacteroidota bacterium
TTGCCTCTCAGAAGGTCTTAGGTTTAGGGAGTTTTTGCTAAAAAAAATATTCGAACCAATGAGGAAAAGTTTATGCCGAATAGGTCGTAGGAAGTGAGAAATTTTAGGGATGTAAATAATAAATCCCCAAATTACCTTGCCATTCGGAGGTCTCACTTTAAGCAAACGTCATGGCTGAGAAGAGTAGTATATTTGACATGATCGGTCCTATTATGATTGGTCCTTCAAGTTCACATACAGCAGGTGTGGCCAAAATCGGTCGTGTGGCCCGTCGGTTGTTTGGTGAACAACCTGAGCGCGCGGCCATTACTTTCTACAATTCTTTTGCTCGGACGTATGAGGGACATGGAAGTGACCGTGCTGTATTGGCAGGTCTACTCAACTTTACGCCTGATGATGATCGCTTGAAAGATTCGCATGCACATGCGGAGAAAAAAGGCCTCTCCTATGCATTCAAAGCTTCTGCCAATGCCTCGGCCTTGCATCCCAATTCGATCCGTATCGAGATGCACAAAGGAGATCGCAAGATGGAAATGCTGGGAGTCTCACGCGGCGGAGGACTCATTTCCATCGTCGAGATAGACAAATTTACGTGTAACTTTACAGCCGAGGCCTACACATTGGTGATTAGTGCGCATGACATCCACGGCAGCGTAGCTTTCATCTCATCTGTCATCCGACATGAAAATTGCAACATTGGCACACTGACTGTCAATCGTCGAGGGAAAAATGCAGATGCTAGACTGGTTTTTGAGTTAGATTCGGGTGTTAGGGAGCTTACAAGGGCCTATTTGGAGAGTTTGGACTGGGTGGATGTCGTCACTTATTTGGAGCCGATGTCTTGAGAAGGAGGACATAATAGCCGCTCATCCCATTTTCCAGATGTAATTTAATGTCATCACGTTTGCCAACAGTATAAGAAGACTCTATATTGATAAAAGAGCATATGAATACTTGAGATTGAATCTCTGACCTCTGTACATCTGACCTTTTAATTTCCTATGAATATCATGAACCGATTCGGGATTTTAGGCCTTGTTCTATTGCTATGCTTGTCTGCTCAGGCACAGGACAATGACGCCATCTACTCGCTACAAGAATGCCTGGAAATTGCAAAAGAGCGCAACCTCGCCTATCAACAAGTAGCCCTTCGCCAGCAATCGAGCGAAGTTGATCTTCAACAAGCACAAGCTGCCCGCTACCCCAACTTGAATGTGAGTCCCAACTGGTCCTCTACCTTCGGGCGTGCCATTGACCCCACGAGCAATGAATTCGCGAATGAGCGATTCGATGCTTTTAACGTGAATCTTACCTCCAATATCACGGTCTACAATGGATTTAGGCTGCAAAATACCTTGAAGCAGAGAACCCTGGACTTGAAGGCAGCTAAGAAGGACTTGGAGCAACAGGAATACACCCTCTCGCTCAATGTCATCACAGCTTATCTCAATATCTTATTTCAAGGAGAGATCCTAGAGAGTGCCCGGCTTCAAGTGGCCTCTACTACGGAGCAGCGAGACCGTATCCGCAAGCTGGTTCAGTCTGGCTCACTTGCGCAAGCGGATCTGGCCCAGATTGAGTCACAGATTGCCACCGAAGAATTACAGGTTGTCAATGCCCAAAATGCCCTAGAACTGGCCTACTTGACCCTACAACAGTTGATGTCCTTGGATGTATCAGCATCTTTTGGCATCGTCCGTCCTGATCTTCCCGATCCTGAGATGAGCTATGTGCTGACGCCCTCAGACGAGATTTATGCGATGGCAACCAATAATTATCCAGATCTGGATGCAGCACAGCTGCGATTGAGTAGCGCGCAAGTAGGCGTCGATATCGCAAAGAGTAATTACTATCCTACCTTGACTTTCGGCGTCAACGCATTCTCGGCTTGGTCAGGTATACGTGAGCAGCCCGTAGGAACAGAAGAAATATCTGAAAGTGTGAGTGTGGAGTTTTTGGGAGACCGCGAGACGTTGACTTTCTTTCAAAATGCCCCTGTGTTTGGTGCTTATCCCTTCTTCTCTCAGATTACCGACAATGTGAACCTCGGATTAGGTGTGAGGCTAGACATTCCTATTTATAATAGAAACTTTGCCAAGGCGAGCGTCGACCGCGCCAATATCCTGGTTCAGCAAAGTCAGGTCTCTGTCCAACTAGCCGAGCAGCAGCTTCAGCAAGCTGTAGAGCAAGCCTATCTCGATGCACGCAATGCCTACTCCTCCTACTCAGCCATCCTGAAGCAGGTGGATGCATTGGATTTGACCTTCCAAAATGTAGAGCGCCAGTTTGAATTGGGTGCTTCGAACTCAGTGGATTTCCTCGTAGCCAAGAATAATTTGAACAGAGCAAAATTCGATCGGGTGCGTTCCAAATTCGATTATATTTTCCGCGTCAAAATCCTGGACTTTTATCAAGGAAAGCCAATAGATTTTTAATACAGGGAAATGTGCCTATTTTTGGTGGAAACCTGAGGCCAATATGATTCGAAATATCATTTTTTCTCTATTTGTTGTAGTATTTGTTGGGATAGGATGTAAGCGTGGAGGGATCATGGTGGAGACTTCTACTTCTGACACCCGTACACTCTTTGCGCGAGTCTCCGAGACAGGGACAATCCAACCGACCATAGATGTACCTGTCGCGCCTGATGTCTCGGGTGAGGTAGTAACGATAGCCGTAGCAGAGGGACAAAAAGTCAAAAAAGGGGACCTGCTCATCACCATACGTCCTGATGACTATCGTGCCCAGTTGGAGCAGGCAGAGGCCTCTCTTAGCAGAGCAAAGGCCGCATACTTACAAGCCAAGGCAAGCACCAGCCAGGCAGAGGCTACTTTGATGCAGGATAGTATCTCGCTCAAGCGTACCGAAGGATTATTTAGGGATAAGGTTGTCTCCCAAGTGGAGATGGAAAATGCCCAGCTTCGCTACAATGTCTCTAAGTCGCAGCTAGCCTCGGCTGAGTACAACGGGCAAGCGGCTTTCTACCAGATGCGGAGTGCGGAAGCCTCACGTAAGCAAGCTCGTCAGAGCCTAGACCGAACCAATATCTACGCATCCATGGAAGGTACTCTCACCCTCCTCAATGTAGAGCTAGGCCAGCGTGTGGTCGGAACTTCCATGATGTCGGGGACCGAAATACTCAAGATCTCAGACCTGAACCGCATGGAGGTCGTCGTCGAGATCAATGAAAATGATATTGTAAATGTACATTTCAATGACTCTGCCAGGATCGAAGTTGACGCTTATCCTGACAGGGTCTTCTATGGAAAGGTAAGTGAGATCGCCTACTCTGCAACGACAGCAGGTATTGCGGCTACAGATCAGGTGACCAACTTCGAAGTAAAGGTGGCGATTTCTCCCGAATCGTATGAAGAGATGATGAAGGAAAACCCTTCCATCAAAAGTCCCTTTCGTCCAGGCATGACGGCACTTGTAGAGATATATACAGACAAGCAGGAGAATGTGGTGGCTGTGCCGATCGAGGCCATCACGCTACGCGGGCAGGAAAATGAAGGAGGTGTAGCCATCGGTGGCGAGGAAGTTGTATTTTTATTCGATGGACAAAAAGTCACACGGCAGACTGTAGAGACGGGGATCAATGATGGAGAATATATCCATATAAAATCAGGATTAAACGCCAATCAGGAAATTATTACAGGGCCTTATACTATCTTGAGTAATACCCTGGAGAGCGAAATGGAAGTAGAAAAGAAAACAGAAGAAGATCAGAGAGGACGATCAGGAGGTTGATCATGAGTCAAATGAACGTCGATATAGGAATGTTAATTCCAATAAAAATGAGGAGGTGAGCATATGGCTTTCCTCCTTATTCCTTATCTGATGTATATTATTACTAAACAAGAGATTCATGTCCTTACGAACCCTATATATCAGCTGTCGTGACTCGGAAGAAGCCCAAAGCATCGCCAAGACAGTTGTAAAAGAACGACTGGCGGCCTGTGGAAATATTTTGCCAAGTATGCAGTCGATCTATCATTGGGAGGGAAAATTGGTGGTGGATTCGGAAGTGGTCTTGCTACTAAAAACAAGGGTTGACTTGGTGGATACACTGACCGAGCGAGTCAAGGAACTTCACAGTTATGACATTCCTTGCATCGTCAGTTGGATCATTGATGGGGGGAATAAGGAATATCTGAACTGGATCGCTGCGGAGACACAGCAGTAAGCGTGAAGAAAATGGGAGGCATGGATCTCACTTGAAGCAGTCATTGAAAGTATGGGCATTTCGCATGTATCGATTTAGGGATGCTCCTTTTACATAAATCTTCAATTATTATTATCACAGATTATATGATTCACATTCGCAAAGCGGGGCCTGAGGACATGGAGGGTGTGCATAAATTGGTACGCGAGCTGGCCATCTATGAAAAAGCTGAGAATGAAGTAAGTACCAATCCCGATATCTATCGTCAGGATGGATTTGGTGCGCATCCTTTATTCGAGTGCTTTGTCGCTGAAAATGAGGAGAAGGAAATTGTAGCGATTGCCTTATTTTATTTTGGTTATTCTACCTGGAAAGGTAAGATGCTGTATCTGGATGATCTGGTTGTGAGCGAGTCACAGAGACGCAAAGGTATTGGACGGATGCTCATCGACCGACTGGTGGCCTATGCGCTGGAGCAAGGTGCATCGATGATGAAGTGGCAGGTCCTTTCCTGGAACACCCCAGCTATTGAGATGTATAAGACGTTGGGGACTGTTTTTGATACAGAGGGCGAATGGATGGATTGCAAATTATATCAGGAGCAATTGGAAAGTTGGAAGGATAAAGCTTAACAACATAAGCTATGAGCTATGTAGAGTCTCATATCTTGATTCTCTCATCTTATGAATGATTATCACGAATGAATTCAGATAGGATTCATTTTCTATGTCGAGAGGCGATAAACTGGCATCTAAACATAGAAAATATGATACTAACTCATTTGTGATCATCATTATTATATTCACATTTCTCCTCAAACATACGATTCAATCATATGCCCCAAACGATACTCATTACAGGTGCGACGGCTGGAATAGGTGAAGCTATCGCGCGACTTTTTGCCCAGCATGGGTACCGATTAATTTTGACTGGTAGAAGACAGGAGCGGTTAGACAGCCTCAAGGCGGAGCTAGAGGCGGAGGTACATACCATGTGTTTTGATGTGCGGGATCAATCAGCGGTGAATGATGCCATAGATGCGCTGCCAGAGGCGTGGCAGGAGATCGACATCCTTGTCAACAATGCAGGACTGGCCGTAGGAAAAGGTCCGCTGCAAGAAGGATTGATCGATGATTGGGAGCGCATGATCGATACGAATGTGAAAGGCTTACTCTATGTGACGCGTGCGCTCTCGCCCCGTATGATTGCCCGTCGATCGGGACACATCATCAATATTGCCTCCATCGCGGGCAAGGAAGTCTATCCAGGTGGAAACGTCTACTGTGCCTCCAAGCATGCGGCAGATGCCCTCTCCAAAGCGATGCGCATCGACATGCTGCCCTATGGGATCAAAGTAACCAATGTAGCACCTGGACTAGTTGAGACTGAGTTTTCCATCGTGCGATTCAAGGGAGATCAAGAAAAAGCCGACAATGTCTACCAAAACATGAAACCACTCACAGGAGCTGATGTGGCCGATGTCGTCTACTATGTAGCCCATACGCCTCCGCATGTGACCATCAATGACGTCGTCGTGATGCCTACGGCTCAGGCTTCTTCACATCATGTGCACAGAGGCGACTAGCAGATACAACTGACAGAAAAGATGACTTCTATGGCCGAATTTCATCCTAAGCGCATAGATTTACTTCCTTTCATATCTGGTAGTTTGTGTAATTTGAAGCTAAATATGAATTTAGCAGAAGGTGGCTAAGATTTTATTATCGCACAGACGAAATCTAGGTGTTACTTTCAGCTAAAAGTTGACATTGATTCGTCTGTTTCATCTCAATTAGGCAACTTTAACAAGCGTATACCTTTTGAAGTCGAGAAGAGATCAATAGGTGGACAGAAGAAAACGAGGCATAAGTAAAATATAAAGTGATCAACAGTCATCTACTAAGCCTCTTTTCTTAAACGTAGAGAAATCCCTTGAGGGATCGCTTCTCCACATCTGACCTCTTACTTAAGTTTTTGTGACGCTCTAATGGCTTCATTGCTTTTACACTTAATAGAACACAGAATTATATGCAATTTAAAAAATGGAGTCTCCTGCTTTTGGGACTCGTCTTCACCTCGGCCCTTCTGGCTCAAGAAAAAGCCAGCTACAATCCTGGATATTATGAAGGGATGTGGCTTCCGATCAAGCTGGATAAGAACTATTCAGAAATGCAATCTGAAGGGATTAATCTCCCATTGGACCTAGTTTACGATGAGTCTAAGCCTTCCTTAGAAGATGCAGTAGTCGTGCTAGATGGGGGAAGTTGTACGGCAGAAGTCATTTCAGAGAAAGGGCTTCTCCTCACCAACCACCACTGTGCCTATGATGGGATTGCCGCCCTCTCTACGGCGGAGAGTGATCTCTTGACAGATGGATTTTGGGCGCGTAGCCTTTCAGAGGAGCGTGTGATTCCTGATATGACTGTGAGCTTTTTGATTCACATGGAGGAGGTTACAAAGATCGTCATTGGAGAAGATGGAGGAGCCAACGCGGAGGCGCGTATAGAGGAGTTGGTGACAAAAGCTACAGAGGAGAATAACTACGAAGCAGAAGTAAGAGAGGTATTTCATGGGAGTGAGTACTACCTATATGTATATGAGACGTTTCGTGATGTACGCTTGGTAGGTGCTCCTCCAAGTGATATCGGAAAGTTTGGCTATGACAAGGATAACTGGGAGTGGCCACGCCATACAGGAGATTTCTCTCTCCTACGTGTTTATGCCAATGCAGACAATGAACCTGCTGACTACAGCGAATCTAACGTGCCCTACAAACCCAAGGCGTTTATGCCGATCTCTCTCGAAGGGGTAGATGAGGGAGACTTCACGATGGTCATGGGATATCCTGGATCTACAGAGCGTTACCTGACTTCTTATGCTGTTTCATTGGCCATTGACCAAACCTATCAGGACTACATTGACTTGATGGGCAATGTGGCGAAACTCATGGAAGCAGAAATGGCCAAGAGTGACTCAAATCGTATCGCGCTAGCGTCAGACTATGCGAGCTTGATGAACAGCTACAAATACTACATCGGTGCGTCTACGATGCTCAAACGCAATGACATCCCTGCGGAGCGCCGTGCATCTGAGGATGCATTCCAGGCATGGGCCGAGGCCGATCCCGAGCGCAAAGAAAAGTATGGCTCCATCGTCAATGATATTGAAGGACTCTTTGGTATGTATCAGGACATCGACCGATATATGACCTACTTGCAGTATACGCTGGGCCATCCGTTCGTAGCTTCTCGCTCCATGATCCTGACATTGTCTCAGCTACGCAGACTGCAGCCTGTCATCGCGCAAGGTGATGAAACAGCGATTCAAGAAGGAGTAGGTTTAATGGAAGAACAAGTAGATGAGTTCTACAAGAATTATTTCCCTGAAATGGACCGACAGTTGTTCATCGACAACTTCATGGGCTTTTACCGTAAGGTGCCTGAAAATCTTCGTCCTGAAGTGTATCAGCAGATTGTTGACGGCACGTTTATGATGGAAGAAGAAGCAGAGGAAGGTAAAAAGAAGAAGAAAAAGAAAAAGAAGAAGAAGAAAAAGGGTGAGGTGGAAATGACACCTGAGCAGAAACTTGAGCAGTGGGCAAGTAATGCGTACGATAATGCCATCATGTCCAGCCCAGATCGACTTCGCGCATTCCTCGCCAATCCCAAGGCGGAAGCTATCGAGAATGATCCCATTCTCAACTACATCCAGGGATTGATTGCCCACTACCGTACCAACGTGGGGCAGAAGGACGCGACATTCGGCTTCCAAATCGAACTACTCCGAAAGGACTATATCGAAGGACAGCGTGAGATGTATCCCGATCGTGCATTTTATCCTGATGCCAACTCTACGATGCGCCTGACCTATGGTAAGGTCATGCCTTATCGCCCCAAAGACGGTGTAGTATATGATTACTTCACGACGATGGAGGGTATCATGGAGAAATATGTACCTGGCGATCCTGACTACGATGTGCCTGAGAAGCTCCGTAAATTGTATGAGACAGAAGATTATGGAAAATATCTGGATAAAGATGGTAGCCTGCACGTCTGTTTCTTGACGACCAATGACATCACGGGGGGTAACTCTGGTTCGCCTGTGATCAATGCTAAGGGTGAGCTGATTGGTTGTGCCTTTGACGGGAACTGGGAGTCCATGTGCGGAGACATCCACGTGATTCCTGAGCTGAATCGTACCATCGTGGTAGACATCCGCTATGTCCTCTTTGTGATCGACAAATATGCGAATGCACAAAATATCATGAGTGAGCTGCGTATCGCGGAGGGAGAATCTCGATAAGCATTGAATATCTTGGATCTACCAAAAAAGGCGCATCAAATACATCTTGATGGGCCTTTTTCCTTTGATAATCCACACTACTCAGAAGCTGAGTATCTTCTCTATTCTTCAAGGACTTCGAGTCTTACGTCTGTAATCTTGCTGTCCTATTGTCTGGATCTATCGCTTCGAAATCTTATTGTGTGTGATCTGACGTTGCATTTTAGAGTGGAATCTGTCTACATCGCCTCCGCGTTTGGCGGCATGCTTGGTCTTTCTTCCTTGTACACGTGCGCGCCACATGCGCCAGCTAGAAGGTTTCATTTCGCGTCGCATCAGCTTGATGACTTCTTGCTCCTTGAGTCCAAACTGATCTTCGATGGCATCAAAAGTTGTGCGGTCTTCCCATGCCATTTCGATGATACGGTCTATATCTCGCTGTGATAAGTCTTTTGATTTCTTTTTTCCCATGTTTTTTCAACTCTTAGCTTATCCAAATTGTTGAATCTTTTGATACTCATTCCTTATCTTTGAAAGAATCTAATTATCGCTCATGGCAATTCGAACAATATTTACCGTCATCTTTTGTTGCTCTTTTTTCATCGTCCTTGCTCAGACAGAACAAGATTCTGTAGCAATGGACAATGACTCTCTCACGCGTGGCGTAGCATCCCCCATCATGGATGCGGAGTTGTATCTACAGCCCGACTCCATCTTGCTGAGCCCTGACGAGCTATCCAACAAAAAATGGTATACCAATCTGGGAGAAGCCATGCGCAATCCCCGTGAAGTATATAAGCTGTCGCTTTCTAGTGAAAAATTGAAAGAAATACCCACAGCGGTTTTTCGCCTACCCAATCTCCAAATGCTAGACCTCAGTGGCAATAAGCTCAAGAAATTGCCTGGAAGGATCGCAGATTTGGAACACCTGGAAGTCCTTATCTTGACAAACAATAAGTTGAATGTATTACCAGATGAGGTCAAGGAAATGGACAACCTGAGGGAGCTTTACTTGAGAAGTAACCGACTTGTAGAGGTTCCTGCATGGGTGGGAGGGCTATCCAAGCTGCGCAAAATGGATATTTCCTACAACCAACTCTTGCTGGAAGACGTAATTGCTTTACAAGGACGTCTCCCCAAGTGTAACGTCATTTACTAGTAATTTTTCAGAATACGTATCGCCCCTCGTGAGATCTCTCATAAAATATGGGAGATCTGAAAGATTTATTGCAATTTTGGAGCGCTGATATAAAGAGTAGTCGATATAATGTCTGCTCTTCACAGTTTATTCAACCATTTTCAATCCTATGCTGGATCAAATTCAATCCCTGGTAGAAGAAGTAAGAGCTTTCGTCGTGCAATCAGAAGAAGACCTGGACACGTATAGACGAAAATTTACCAATAAAAAAGCGGTCATCAATGATCTGATTGTTGCCTTCCGTGCGCTTCCAGGTAGTGAAAAGGCGACGGTAGGTAAGCCCTTGAATGAGCTAAAGGATTTGGCGAAAAATAGGTTGCAGGAATTTCAACTACAACTGAAGTCGCAGGCTGCCAAAGGAGATCGTCCACATGATTTGACCCTCCCAGGAGATGCCCATGTGCCAGGTGCGCGCCATCCCCTTTCCATTGTCCTACACAAGATCGTGAATGTCTTCGAAAGACTGGGATTTACGATTGCGGAAGGCCCTGAGATTGAGGATGATTGGCACAACTTCTCCGCGCTCAACTTTCCCGATAATCACCCTGCAAGAGACATGCAGGATACTTTCTTTGTGAATCGTAATCCTGATTATCTGCTTCGTACACACACCTCATCTGTCCAGGTTCGTGTCATGGAAGAAAATCAGCCCCCGATTCGCGTCCTAGCTCCAGGTCGTGTCTATCGCAATGAAGCTATCTCGGCACGCGCTCACTGCTTTTTCCATCAGGTGGAAGGCTTGGTCATTGATGAGAACATCAGCTTCGCGGACATGAAGCAGGCACTTCAGTACTTTGCAAGTGAGATTTTTGGAGCAGATACGGCCATACAGCTACGTCCTTCTTACTTCCCGTTTACAGAGATCAGCGCGGAGATGGATGTGACCTGCTTGATCTGCAAAGGAAAAGGTTGTAACGTTTGTAAGCATACAGGCTGGGTAGAAATCATGGGATGTGGTATGGTCGATCCCAACGTACTCGCCAATTGCAACATTGATCCTGAAAAGTACTCAGGCTATGCTTTCGGGATGGGAGTCGAGCGTATTGCGCAGCTTTTTTATCGCGTACCAGACCTCCGACTGTACTCTCAAAATGACATTCGATTCCTGCGACAGTTCAGTAAGATTGATGCCTAGAAGCATTCGACTCTTATGGCTAACGGGCGACATAAAATGATATAGAGGGATGTGCTTCATGCATGTCCCTTTTTTATTTGAGCCCTTTTGATGACTGTCATCTTACGTGAGACATAATCCTTTCCCTGGCCCCTACGTAAAATTTAAGGGCATTTCATTCGTCCTAAGAATAAAGATCAATAGCATGGGATTCGTTCAATTTTTGTTTGTGGGAGTGGGAGCGGTCTTTGCGACGGCACTGGTACAGCGAGGATTAGATTTTCGCGCGAAGAAAAAGATAGTAGATGAGTTGGGAAAGGGAATTATTCGATTGGAAGAGAGTTATAAAGACTTGATTCGAAAGCAGATGATGCTACTCGAAACCTCTGATGATCCAGATGTAGAACGAATTTTGAGAGAAGTGGAGGACCAAGCGGAGAAAATCCTGATGCCAGATCTGGATTCCTTATTTCACTTAGTGACCTTGTATCAGAACTCAGGGGTCAAACTGAAAATAAACTCTACGATTTTTCACAATATTCAGGGATGGGTGAATCGTGCATTGTCAGAAGAAAATCCCTCTAAGCTAGAACTACATCAGTCTATCCGCCAAGCGATCACCTCTGATATTGAGAAGCGTTTGCTCAACTGGAAAACAGGCCATTCATTTTTAGTCGACTGAGTTTAGGCACGGTGTTACTCAAGTTCCAGGGGCCAACTGATAGATCCCTGGCAATTCTCTTCCTCGCTGGGCATAATCCAGTCCATACCCAATCACGAAGGCTTCAGGAATATCAAATCCTATGTAATCGGGGACATACTTACCTTTGAATAGAGAGGATTTGTAGAGGAGGGTAGCGATTTTGATAGAATCTGGCTCTTGATCTAGTACGTGGTCGATGAAATAAGCAGCTGTAAATCCCGACTCTATGATGTCTTCGACTAGGATCACCTCTCTCCCTTCTACATCTACTTCCAATCCCAACATGAGCTGGGCGGTCTCTGAACTACTCATAGCATCTCCATATGTCGAGATTCGAATAAACTGCACTTCAGGCTGAATATCCAAATGCCGAATCAGATCCGCTGCGAAAATGAATGCGCCATTGAGGACGACAATCATCAGCGGTTTTTTTCCAGCGTAGTCTTGATTGATTTTTGTGGCAAGGGATTGCACACGAACCTGTATTTCTTCTGCAGAAAGAAATGGGACAAATTTTTTGTCTTTGATAGTGACTTCTGCCATTACAGGCGAATGGTTGATGAACATGAATAGAAATTAGCCACAAACCGAAAAATTATCATGTACCAATCGTCTCGGTGGTGACATTTCCCGTTTTAAGGGTCTTATTTTTGAACCCTAGGGATTAGGTGCGCCGTATACGCAAAACCTATTAGGTATTGTTCAAGTTAATCAATTTCTCAGCAAATCATAGTTTTCTGCACATATGTGGAGAACATCTGCTTAAATTGTAATATGAGTTTTTTTACATTTGAAGTGTAGGTCGTACAGGTAGTAGCTAGATTTTCATACATAGCTAAGTACACGAAGGATTCTGAGACCATTACAAATTGTAAGTGTGAGAAGATGAAAGGATAAGAGGAGTGAAGAAGCAGAGAACTTATTGGAAGCTAAATGGTTGATCAGTAGGAAAATATTCTTTGATTTTGTTGAGGATGCGTCAAGTAAGGCAAATGAATCAGTCTATCTAGGCTGAAATATGTCTTTCAACTAAATATATGCTTTGTTTGGGATAATCGTTATTTTTGTAATTGACACTTTAGGCAAACTACTGTGAGCGAACAAATCAAGCATGAGTGTGGGATCGGTTTGATCCGCCTCTTCAAACCCTTAGAATACTATCAGGAGAAGTATGGATCTGCACTTTGGGGTCTTCGTCGAATGTACTTCCTCATGGAAAAACAGCGTAATCGGGGCCAGGATGGAGCGGGTCTAGCTGTGGTCAAACTCAATACCAAACCAGGTAGGCCCTACATGCGCCGCATCCGCGACAATCAAACCAATCCCTGGACCAACCTCTTCAAAACGGTCGACCAAGACCTCGAACTCCACAAGCAAAACTTCCCCCATAACTATCACGAAGCCGAAATCCTGAAGCAACATTTTCCCTACGCAGGGGAAGTCATGCTAGGGCACCTTCGCTATGGGACACATGGGAGCTATGGAATCGATGCTTGTCATCCCGTGATGCGCAATCAGGAGTACATCAACCGAAGCCTCGTCCTGGCAGGAAATTTCAACCTGACCAATGTCGATTATTTATTTCAGACACTGGTGGAGCTGGGTCAACATCCTAGATTTCAGACAGATACAGAAACTGTGCTTGAGCGTGTAGGCCACTTTCTGGATATCTCAAATGATCATTTGGCTGGCAAGTTCAAGAAAGAAGGATATTCTCCTGCGGAAATCACTCAGCTGATCTCCGAGGAACTCAATCCGATCAAGATCATGCGCAATGCTGCAAAAGCATGGGATGGCGGATATGTGGTAGGAGGCATCATTGGGAATGGAGATGCATTTATCATGCGCGATCCCAATGGCATTCGTCCATGCTACTACTTCTATAACGATGAATTTTTTGTGGCGGCGTCTGAGCGCGCGACCATCAGTACCATTTTCAATCTAGATCCTTATCAAATCCAAGAATTGGATCCAGGCCATATCGTATCAGTCAAGGCACGGGAAGCGCGGGTAAAAGTGAAGCCTTTTACAGAAGCTAGAGAAAAACTAAGTTGCTCTTTTGAGCGGATTTATTTCTCTCGTGGCAGTGATGTGGATATCTACAAAGAGCGTAAGGCTCTGGGAAAATATGTCGTGCCCAAAGTGCTTGATGCAGTAGATCACGACCTGGATCGGACGGTTTTTGGATTCATTCCCAATACCGCTGAGAGTGCGTTTTTTGGCTTGGTACAAGAGATGGAGACTTACCTAAACAAGCAGAAAGTCTCTTGGATGAAAGAGTTCGCAGCAGAAGCTAGTGATGATGAGATCGAGAAAGTCCTTCATCGTCGTCCGCGCGCAGAAAAAGCCATCATCAAAGATGCCAAGATGCGCACCTTTATCGCAGACGATAACTCACGTGATGACCTCGTTTCGCACGTCTATGATATTACGCGTGGAATCATTGAGCCAGGAGTAGATAATCTTGTAGCCATTGATGACTCGATCGTTCGTGGGACGACGCTACGCAAGAGCATTTTGCACATGCTGGCTAGGTTGAAACCCAAAAAAGTGGTGGTGGTCTCCTCTGCTCCGCAGATTCGCTATCCCGACTGCTACGGAATCGATATGTCGCAGATCGAAAAGTTGGTCGCCTTCCAAGCAGCGATCGAATTGCTCAAAGAGAGGGGCCAATCCGCGGTGATAGATCGGGTATACCAGAAGATCATGGCGATGAAAGGCGAAGGTGTGATGCACGAACGCAATGTCGTACAGGAAATTTATGCGCCTTTTACAGAGGATGAGATTTCAGAAAAAATCACTGAAATGCTCCGTCCTGAGGGATTGGGGTGTGAATTGGAAATCGTTTATCAGCCTTTGGAAAACCTCCGCAAAGCAATCCCTGAGCATTTGGGAGATTGGTATTTCTCGGGAAACTACCCTACGCCTGGAGGTAACCGCATCGTGAATCAGGCTTATCTCAATTTCTATGAAGGGAAAAATGAACGCGCTTATCAAGTGAATATGGCTTGATATACGGTAAGGCAGAAATATAATACTGTATGGATGGCTTCTTCTTGATTGAGGAAGCCATTTTCTTTGACTTAGAAGCCATGGCTATCGTGAGGCTTTTCTACTACTTTGTCCTTGGAACCAGTGGATGATTTTATCTTCGATAAGCTCTTTCTTTACAGGTTTGGCGAGGAAGTCATCCATTCCTGCAGCTAGACATGCTTCTCGATCACTATCCATCGCATTGGCTGTCATGGCAATGATGATCGGGCGCTGCCCAGGATGAGGAGATCTTCTGCGGATTTCCTTGGTAGCTGTGATACCATCCATCTCAGGCATCTGTATATCCATAAATATAAGGTCATATTGAACCTGTTCTACAGACTTTACGGCTTCCGCTCCGTTGGGGGCGATGTCGACTGTCAGTCCCAACTTACTGAGCATACGGCTGGCTACTTTCTGGTTTACTACGTTGTCTTCGGCAAGAAGTATTTTTAGAGGAGGTAATTGAGGAGATGACTTTGGGGCTTCGGAGGATTTTGATTTGCGTGCCAGACTGTTCATGTTGGTAATGGCTTGAGCAGACTTGGGAGAAAATGTTGCTTTGACGGTTTTCTTCCTATCATGTAAGTAGGCAGAAAGTGTCCGCAAGAGAATCTCTTGTTTAACGGGTTTATTCATGGCCACATCAAACACACTGAGCACCTCTTGCGAATGTGCCGTGACAGTATGTGAACTCATCAGGATGAGTGGTATTTTCTCATCAGGATATCGAGCCCGTATATTTTTGGCCAAAGATAGCCCATCCATTTTGGGCATCTGCATATCTAGGATGATCAGATCAAAAGATTTTTCGTCTTGAAGGGCCAAAGCGTCGAATGGAGAATCTGTCGTGACTACTTCAGGCCCATGTTGAGAGATCTGCTTTTGGAGGATCTTGAGATTGGTTAGATTGTCATCGACAACAAGGATACGCGCTTTGCGCTTTCCACTCAAAGCCGTTTGATAGGAAGAATGTTTGATCTTTTCATGTTGTCCCGCCTTGACATTGAGAGTAAAGTGAAAAATGGATCCTTTCCCTACTTCGCTTTCTACCCATATCTCTCCTCCCATGAGTTCTACGAGTCTTTTGCAGATCGCGAGTCCTAGTCCGCTCCCACCGTATTTTCGTGTAGTGGATGCATCGATCTGAGAAAAGGACTGAAACAAGCGGTGTCGTTTATTTTCAGGTATCCCGATCCCTGTATCGGTAACAGAAATATGAATCTGATGCTGGTTTTCATTTCGCTTCAGGGATTTCACCTGAAAAAAGATCTCCCCTTTCTCTGTGAACTTGATGGCGTTGGTTCCCAGGTTGAGTAAAATTTGTTGAAGGCGGATCTGATCGGCACTGATCAGGTGGGGAACATCAGGTTCGATGTAGTACATCAACTCTAATCCTCGTCTGAGTGCTTTGTTAGCCAGAATATCTAAAGTATCCTCAAATATTTCATGCAGGAAGAAATCATTTGATTCCAATTCCATCTTACCCGATTCAATCTTGGAAAAATCCAAGATGTCATTGATGATAGAAAGGAGATTGTCTCCACTCATTTTGATGGTTTCTACATACTCGCGTTGTTCGTCAGAGAGAGAGGTTTCCAAGATCAGACCTGTCATACCGATCACAGCATTCATAGGCGTTCGAATCTCATGACTCATCGTAGAGAGGAAGTGCGACTTGGCTGCAGTTGCTTCTTCTGCTTTTTCTTTTGCACGGATCAGCTCCTTTTCTACCTCTTTACTTTTGGTCAGGTCTGCGATTCGGACCAGTATATAATGCTGCTGCAGTTCTTCTACACGAGAACAAGCGATTTGCCCCCAAAAAGAAGTGCCATTGGCTCGTTTGAGTTCAGTCTGAGTTTCCCATCGAAGGAGTTCCCCCTTGGCGATGCGCTCTAGCGATTGTATATGATCTCCAAAAATAAAGGGAAGTGGAAGGTGAGACAGCTTAACTTGCTGGGGTTCGAACCAGTTATGTGCCTGCTTACTCGCGGCAATGATTCCCAGTGTTTCTGCATCTATAAAAAATATGGCGTCATAAGCATTTTCAAAAATCGCTTCAAGTTGGCGTTTATTTTGGGTGACGACATCTAACAACTGCTGGTTAGAGATATTTTGGAAGTAAAACGCGATGATAATACAAAGAATGTAGGTAATGGCTAAGTTTTGAAGATAGGCCTGATAGGTGGCAGATGGTTCTATATCTATGGTCTCAAAAGGTAGCGTCCCCATTTCTGAAACGACAAAGCCTATAACGGTTAAACTCGTCAGGAAGAAAATATGGAGACGTTCCGAACTATCAAAAACCACGAAAGTACACATGCCTGTAGCAAGAAAACCCAGATGCTCTCCAGTCCCAGATCCCATGACGTGAGAGATGACCATGATATTGACGATCGCTGCGACAATGGTGGTATATCGCGCGAGTAGATATTGTCCCTTATGGTTCCAAAATAGCGAACTGAAAATAGTAATGATCGTACCAGCTTGTATCCAGGCTGCTGTCAGCGCACCATGATCAAGATAAGAGAAAATGTGAGGACTGACGGCTAGTCCACCTACAAATGCGATTCTATTCAAGACTTGTACTCTCCTTGATTCGCTATAGGTAAGATCGGATTGTAAGCCTAGGGTAGAGACCCATTTCCAAAAACGAGTAATCATATGCATACCCCAATGGATTTAGTATCCAATAAGTAAAATTTTATACTTATAAATAAGTCAATAATTGTATTAGTATAACGTTGCCTGAATATAAACAGATAGAAGGTAGGGAAACCCAATATAAATAATTGATAATAAGATATTTATAGTTAGTCTTGAAGTGCTTTTTTAAGACTGATTTTAAGTATTTAGAATATTGATTTTTTATCTTTTTGTAAAAAAAAAGAGCAGGCGATTAACCTGCTCTTGGACAAGGAAATAAGTGAAGTTTTTACGAAGCGGCGACTAGACGTAAAGGTTTCACTTGTTGATTTCCTTGAAGGTTCACCTCTGAAACCACGGAATACTCTTCTTCGACTGTATCAAACAGAAGGGCAATGTCTTTGAGACTCAGTTTATTGTTGAGTGTGATTCGTAGCCCAGCATTCTTGTAAGGGACACTGGGATAGGTAGCTGTATTGACATAAATTCCTCTGTCCATCAGGCGTTTCACTAGTTCTATCGCAAGCGTAGGTTCTCCCATTTTGAGGTAAAAGATAGGAGTATCTGCTTCTTTAGGTTGATCAAAACCCTTCTGACGGATGATCCGATTGGCTACCTGAATCTTGTTCATGAGTTGTTGCTGTAGAGCGGCAATTTCAGGTTCAGAGTGCAAACGGATAGATTCCAGGCAACTCGCAATGACAGGAGGTTGTAAGGGACCTGAGAAAATCATGGTCCCGCCAGCTATCCGTACTTTTTGTTTGGATTTTTGATCAGGGAAGAAGAGGACACCTCCACCTGCGGCAAAACTTTTGGAGAGAGAACCTGCTATGTACACACGTTCATGACCTTTGAAATGGGTGACAGCTGTTCCCATTCCCTTTTCTCCTGTCCAGCTCAGCCCGTGTGCGTCATCTACATACAAATGAAGTTGTTCATGAGCTTCGAGGAGACGACTCAATTCTTGGTAGGGGGTAATATCTCCATACATAGAATAGATCCCATCTGCCATGTACCATATCTTCCGATACTTAGACGATAGCTTCTGAATTCGTTCCTCTAGAATATCCATTCTGTTGTGGCGGATATACTCAATACGGACACCTTTGCTCACCATGAGTTGGGTGGCCATTTGTACACTAGCGTGTACCTGATGATCTAAAAGGATCACATCTCCTTCTTCTACAATCAGAGGGACCAAGGATAAGTGTCCCAAGGTAGTGGATGCACTCACAAGTGCGGGTTGACCCGAAGAATGCTCCAGCATTGCTTCGAGTTCTTGGTACAGTCCTAAAGAAACATAGGCGCGTGAGGAAGAAAACTGTGTACCAAAGTTTTTTGTGGCTTCGATGGCGGCTTCTCTGAGTCGGGGGTGTTGCTCAAGACCGAGGTAGCTACAAGATCCAAAATGAAGAAGATCTTGTCCCGCTAGCCTGATTGTCTTACCACCGAGTTGCTGGTCTTCAGTGGACAAGTGAATAACACCTGCGCCAAGTGCTTGACTCACAGTTTTCTGTACCCTTGCCAAATTTTCTTGACTTCTAGTCTTTGACATAATGATTGTTAATTGGGTATTTAATTTATAAACCAAACTTATGGATATCATTAACTAGCCAAAAGGAGAAGAAATCATCATTTGTACTAGCCATATTAAGCGCTGTTCGTATTAAAAAGGCAAATAAGACTTGTAAAAAGGGGTTTTAGGTAAAATTATATGCTAATTGTACCAAGAGAAATTTCTTCAGTATGAAAAAACGGAAAGTGAAATATATTCTTGCAGCACTTTCAAAGTCGGAGCAAGAATATTTCATGAGATGGCTGAATGCAGAACTGCATGACCGTCAATTTTTTGTCCAAAAATTGGCAATGATACTGATAGAGGAGGTGGATACCACTACATCGGATCAGGAAGTTTGGAATCATTTATACCCTGACAAGCCGTACGACGATGCAAGATTGCGCAAGTTATTGAGTGACCTGAGGCATTGGCTACACGAATTTTTGGCGATTCAATCCTTTAGGCAGGACCCCCATACACGACATAAGTTTATCCTGGATGCATTCAGTCGACGGGGACTTACAGAGGAGTTTCAACGTCATTTTCGGCGCATTCCTTCTATGCACCAGCGGCTTGATACACAAGTCCAAGCACAAGACCTCGCCCGCTGGCGCTACGAGATGGCCGTAGAACAGCAATGGTACATTTTTAAGAATCAATCCAAGCTGATACCAGGGCTTAAAAATATCCAGCCCGATTGGGGGCAATCAGAGATTACTTCTATATCCGATCTATATCTAGAAGCGAACCTCCTAGAACTTATAACCCTCTACTTAGGGCTCCGTTCAAATAGAAAATCGCATGAGCAAACACCCCAATTAAAAAAAATTCGCGCGCTCATCCAGATTATGATCCCAGAGGATAGAAGTGACATATCCCTCAAGCTTCGTACCTACCTTACAATCTATGATACGATTGAGAATATCAGCTTGGAAAAGCTACACGCTCTGTTTGCATCAATCAAACTCACGACAGCCATGTGGGCCCCTTCAGATCTATACACAATGTTTAGCATCTTTTACAGCCAGTTTCAACGATTGCTGAATAAGCGAGAGGTCCATAATTTTTATATGAATGTCCGTGATTTATATATCTGGGCGATTGAGCACAATATCCTTCAAATCGAAGGGGTACTATCGCCCGCATCTTATCGCAATCTGATAATCTTTTGTATCCGGACCCAAGCCTACACACTTGCGCAGAAGTACATGATCCAACTCAAAGACCAACTTCCACTTGGACTGAGAGAAGAAACATTTACCATCTGTAAAGCCATGCTTTTGACAGAACAAGGACAGTTTACCAAAGTGCTCAAACTACTTGGGATGGCACGATTTCAGGTAGAGTCCTTCGAGGTCAACGGAAGGTGGCTGAGCTTGCAAGCGCATCACGGCCTTTATCCTGAGGATACAGAGTGGCGGCTACAACAAACAGAGCGTCATCTGCGGTACACCAAAAGTAGAAAGCGTCTCAATCCCCGATTTCAGCTTGCTTATCAAAATCAGTTTCGACTCTACAAACGGATATTGACAGTGACTCCTGAAAAGCAACAAAAAATTTTGAATGAAATCAGAAAGACAAATCCTGTACACAATAAGCCCTGGCTCATGCGTTTGCTATCCCATGATATTAAGACTGGATCACAATAGGGCAACTAATGACACTTATTTGCTCTTCTACATTCATCAAGATATAGTACTGACCTGGGTCCATCTCACCCGTATAAAGATGAAAAGCAGCAGCACCTATTTCCTGAACAGCAAGTGTGACCCCATGAACATCTATGACTGTGACAGTTTGGACATTTGCTATGCTATGCGCATGAATCCATGACTGCTTGGTCGTCACATTGGGACTAATCAGAACTACAGAATCATGCGATTCAGTTGAAGGTCTAAAGTTGTCATCATCAATCTCAATGACAATGCCCCTGGCATGTTCGATTTTGGTAATAGGAGTGTGAGAAGAAACTTGCTGAGGAAAATTGAGAAGAAGGAAAATGAAAAAGATACAGGTGAAACTAGAAAGGATAGAAAGCTTGAAGGTTTGGGACATGGAGGGAAATTATAAAATACATTATTTGGATGTTACAATTTTATATATAGTATTTTTTAATATAAATTCATATTTATGAATTTTATAACGAATGTTTTATCCCAAGGGCTCCTACTTATTTCTTGAACAAATGGTAGAATCGTCAGGTTAAGTTTACATGAGAATTCTCCTCTTATTCGCTACTTTCATACTGATATCTTCTATGCTCAAAGGACAAACCACAAAAACAGCACAAAACGTATTAGGGACACCCCTCGAATCTTGCTGCACAGATCCGATGACAGGCTTTTATCGTACAGGTAGCTGCGAGACAGGTCCCGATGATCGTGGGATACATGTAGTATGCGCCATCATGACAGCAGATTTTCTAAACTACAGTGCGTCCTGTGGCAATGACCTCAAAACAGCCTATCCTATGTATGGATTTCCTGGCCTGAAACCAGGTGATAAGTGGTGCTTATGTGCCAGCCGATGGAAAGAAGCTTACGAGGCAGGTTTGGCCCCTCCAGTAGTGCTTGCCTCTACACACAAAAAAGCCTTGGAGATTGTCCCGCTAGAAGCTCTTCAAGCGCATGCTGTCAAGCCTTAAGGCCTCATGTCTGGCATCAGGAGGTAGAAGGGATGAAGGATCAATAACAGATTTTTCATAAGTTGTGACTGCATACAAATAAATCAAACCAAACAAACCATGATAAATATACCTATGCCAGTCTACCGATGGATAATGTCAGCCTTTCTCATGGCTTTTCTCCAAATGAATGTTGCCGCAGAGACACCTTCGATCGAAACCTTTACAGAGGATATGGAGCGTTTCGAAGGATACTTCCCTTTTTATTGGGATGAGGAGAAAGGAAAAATATGGCTAGAAGTCGTACGAGAAGGAGATGAGTTTCTGTATGTCAATTCGCTCAGTGCAGGTGTTGGCTCCAATGATATCGGACTAGATCGTGGACAACTAGGGCAAGAGCGTGTGGTCAAATTTCACCGTGTAGGCCCTAAAGTCCTGCTGGTACAACCCAACTATGACTATCGTGCCAATAGTGACAACCCCGCAGAGGTCCGAGCTGTAGAAGAAGCTTTTGCGCAATCCATCCTGGCAGGATTTAAGGTAGCCGCTCAGACTGGCAGTAGATTCCTGATTGACCTGACAGATATGCTACTCAGCGACGCACATGGCGTCAGCAGAAGCTTGCAGCGCAATGGGCAAGGTAGCTATCGCCTAGACAAGAATCGCAGCGCCGTCTACCTGCCACGCAGCAAAAATTTTCCCCTGAATACAGAATTAGAGGCCATGCTGACCTTTAATGGCAATCCCACAGGAGGCTACATTCGTTCGGTTACGCCTACCCCACAGGCGGTCACCGTCCGTATGCACCATTCCTTCATCCAGCTTCCTGACGATAAATATGGACCGAGGGCATTTGATCCACGCGCAGGCTACTTTCCATTTAGCTACGCCGATTATGCAACACCCATAGATCAACCTGTCCAGAAGCGATTCATCACACGCCATCGCCTACAAAAGAAAGATCCTAATGCCACTTCCAGTGAAGCCGTAGAACCTATCGTGTACTATGTCGATCCAGGTGCACCAGAGCCGATTCGTTCTGCCCTGATCGAAGGAGCTAGTTGGTGGAATGAAGCCTTTGAGGCAGCAGGGTATATCGACGCCTTCCGCGTGGAGGTGTTGCCAGAAGGAGCAGATCCCCTAGATGTACGCTACAATGTCATCCAGTGGGTACATCGGTCTACCCGTGGTTGGTCTTATGGTGCCAGCGTCGTAGATCCGCGTACAGGAGAGATTATCAAAGGGCACGTTTCTTTGGGATCTTTGCGTGTGCGCCAGGATTTTTTGATTACGCAAGGACTGATTCAAGCCTACAAGGACGGCAAGGAACCTGATCCTATGTTGGAGAAAGTAGCGTTGGCTCGCTTACGTCAGCTCTCGGCGCATGAAGTCGGTCATACTCTCGGCCTTGCTCATAATTATATCGCCAGTAGCATAGACCGCGCTTCTGTAATGGATTATCCGCATCCCTATTTCGGATTTAAGCTGGGTAAACTGAATACCGAAAATGCGTATGACACAGGAATAGGAGAATGGGACAAACGCTCCATCATATACGGCTATCAAGATTTTCCTAGGAATAAAGATATAGCTACAGGCCTGAGGGAAATCCTCGAAGAAAGCGAAGAAATAGGCCAGGTATTCTTGTCTGATGCTGAAGCAAGACCCCAGGGAAGTAGCCATCCAGAGACGCATCTTTGGGACAATGGAGAGGACGCCGCAGACGAATTAAAGCGTTTGATCGATTTACGAAAAGATGCATTGGATGATTTCTCAGAAAAAAATATTCCTATGGGGACGCCTTTAGCCATGATGGAAGACGTACTTGTACCCGTCTACTTCATGCATCGCTATCAGGTAGAAGCCGCAGCCAAAGTGATCGGTGGTCGTCGCTATCGCTACCAAGTAAGGGGAGATAACCAACCTGATCCAGAGGTCGTTTCGGCTACAGAGCAGAAGAAAGCAATGGAAGCTTTGCTTCAGACGTTGGAGCCCGACTTTTTAACGCTACCAGCTGAGTTGGTAGAGATGATTCCTCCGCGTCCGTTGGGTTACAATCGAGGAAGGGAGCATTTCAAGATCAAAACAGGATTTACGCTAGATCCGCTAGGAATAGCAGAGACGTCTACTGACATGACGCTGAGACTGCTGCTACATCCTGAGCGTGCCAATCGGATGGTCGCTTTTCACGCCTACAATGACAATGACTGGGGATTACATCAGATGCTTGATGTCCTCACAGAACGTGTGTTTGGTGAGGTGAGCGAGCGCGACCGCATCTTGCAGTCATCTGAGCAAGCCGCTGTGCGTCGCGTCGTACAAAAAGCCTTGGTCAAGCATTTGATTCATCTCGCGCTAGATCCTCGGAGCCAGGGACAAACCAAAGCATTGGCTAATAGGTCTTTGAATCGTTTGTATGTCAGCTTATTTCCTGATAATCTACGACTCCAAGGCAAAAACAATGTAGCGTCACAGCTGGAAATCAGACAGAATTTTCAGGCAGGGGATCAACTCCAAGAGGCACATGAGACGTATTGCCGAGAGATGATCAATCGCTATTTTACACAGCCTGAACTTATCAAGTTGCCTCCTACACCTTCCCCACCAGACGGATCTCCGATTGGATCGTGTAGCATGTATGGGGGGTAGCGGCGCATGGTTTCCTTTTCTGCATCATCTCTGCAAAATGATTCATGAAAAAGTCTTATGAGTAAAACCTATATTTCCGATCGTATATTTGAGGACAAGGATTTTACAGAGGAGGAATTGGAGGTGGCCAATTATGACCAATGTACCTTTATCCGATGTCGCTTTTATCAGGTTGATTTGAGTGACATCGGCTTCATTGAATGCGAAATGAAAGACTGTGATCTGAGTAATGCATATTTGACAAATACAGCCTTTCGAGACGTACAATTTGCACAATGTAAAATGATGGGTTTGCATATGGAAGAAGGGAATCAGATGGGATTGGAGATGCGATTTGACCATTGTATTCTGGATCATACCTCCTTCTTTGGATTGAAATTGAAAAAGACATTATTTCGGAATTGTAGCTTGAAAGAGGTAGATTTTACAGAGGCAGAATTGGGTGAAGCAAGCTTTGCAGGAAGCAACTTGGAGGGAGCAAAATTCGAGCGGACGGACTTGAGAAAAGCGGACTTTCGTGGAGCCCAAAGCTACTTGATTGATCCACGTGAGAACAACGTGCAGAAGGCTAAATTTTCCAAAGAAGGATTGGAGGGTTTGGTCAAAAGTTTGGGTGTTATAGTCGAATAAAAAGTCGAGAAGATGAAGCTGAGATGTGTGACCAATAGTATCAGAATTCGAGCTAGGAAATCGGACTTAGCCATCTTAAAATCGGAGGGTGAAGTAGTAGATAGTGTCCATTTTGGGGGGAGCCAATGGCTGGTATTTGGACTTCGAATGGCAGAGGAAATTTCAGAGGTTCAAGCGATATTTACAGAAGGAAAAATAGAAGTACTTTTGCCTAAAGAAATAGGACAACGCTGGATGGCATCCCATCAGGTGGGAATTCATCATCATATTCCTTTAGAAAATAATCAACAATTAGAAATCCTGATCGAGAAAGACTTCCCCTGTGCGCACAGGCCGACAGAGGATAAATCAGATACTTTTACAGAGCTAGCGCCTTCTTGATTGTTGGAAGGCTATCCATTCTTCTCGTGTATTGATGTTGAGAAAGTGATCAGGAAAAGGATGAGGAATGGCATGTACATCCATTATTGCTAAAAGCCTCATAAGCGATCGTCTGCCTTGATCTAATGCTTCTTTCACAAAGGGCTGACTGTTTGTTTCCCAGATGCTCAGCATAGGTTCCGTTTGATTGCTTTCTGTATTCCAAAATACCGATACATCTGCCGTAGGCTTTCTTTTTTCTATCAATAGGCTCACGTCCTCCTTACCTATTCGTGGCATATCACAAGCCATCAACAAAATAGCGCACTGAGGAAATCGTTGCTGAGCCGTGTAAATCGAACCTAGAGGGCCTTGACCAGGAATCAAGTCCATTATGCCTGAAACCCCCAGCCTATCCGCCATTCCTAGATTTATTCCCACGGACAGATGAGCCTCTATTCCTTCATGCGTCAACATTTCCCATATGTATAAAGCCTGTGGTTTTCCGTAGTAGGTAATCATGGCTTTGTCTTGCCCCATTCTTTGACTTTTTCCTCCCGCAAGCACCCATCCGATGAGATTCTGCTTAGCTTCCATCTTGCTTTTTATTACTTTATGACGAAATGGGAATATGTCTCCCAGATCAACGCGCACTTACATGCTCCAATCATTTCCCTATGTCTGAAACTAAGGATAATCCTCAACTCGCTCAACCCGCCTCCGAGGCAGCAGGTCTCAAGGCCGTCCGTATTTCCTCCAAGATGATCTTCGGTTCCATGCCTATCGGTAAGGCGATGAAGGTCCTCAACAAGCTCAATCAGGAAAAAGGCGTAGACTGCCCAGGCTGTGCGTGGCCCGATCCTCAGACGCGCTCCAAGTTGGGAGAGTACTGCGAAAATGGAGTAAAAGCGATTGCAGAAGAAGCCATGAGTCAGCGTGCGACAAATACTTTTTTCTCCAAGCATAGCGTGGCGGAGATGCGTGAGAAAAGTGACTACTGGTTAGGGCAGCAGGGCAGGTTGACACAGCCTATGGTCATCCGTGAAGGTGAGACACACTATCAACCGATCTCATGGAAGGCCGCATTTGAACGGATAGTACAAGAGCTCAATATATTAGCTCATCCAGATGAGGCCATCTTTTACACCTCAGGCCGAACCAGCAATGAGGCGGCCTTCCTCTACCAACTCTTTGTCCGAAAATATGGCACCAACAACCTCCCCGATTGCTCCAATATGTGCCATGAGTCTAGTGGGGTAGGGCTTTCGCAGACGTTGGGGATAGGTAAGGGATCGGTTGTATTGGAGGACTTCGAAAAAGCGGAGTTGATCCTCATTTTTGGCCAAAATCCTGGAACAAATCATCCTCGTATGCTCTCTGCACTAGAAAAAGCCAAGGAAAAGGGGGCGCAGGTCATGGTGATCAATCCGCTGAAGGAAGCGGGGCTCTTACGATTCAAGAATCCCCAGAAATTCAAGGGACTGGCAGGGCAGGGGACAGCCATCGCAGATCAGTACTTACAGGTCAGCATCAACGAAGATGTGGCTCTACTCAAAGCTTGGATGAAGCTGTTGATTCAGTGGGAAGAAGAAGGGAAAAAGGTGCTAGATACGGTATTCATAAAGGATAAAACCATTGAATATGAGGTGCTAAAGGCTGACTTAGCCCAATACGAACTGGATGAGCTGATTGCTAAAACAGGATTGACAAAAGAAGACGTTATCGCCTCTGCCGAAACGATTGCCTCACGCGATCGGATCATCGCCTGCTGGGCCATGGGGCTGACGCAGCACGTAAATGGCGTCGACAATGTGCGTGAAGTGGTCAATCTCCTCCTACTCAAAGGTTCTGTGGGCAAAGTAGGAGCAGGTACCTGCCCTGTGCGTGGACACTCGAATGTACAGGGAGACCGCACCATGGGCATTCATGAGCGCCCGAAAAAGGCCTGGATTGATAAACTCAAGGATACCTTTGATTTTACCCCTCCCTCTTCTCATGGATACAATGTGGTGGAGTCCATAGCTGCCATGCGAGACCAAAAAGCTAAGGTGTTCATTGCTTTGGGTGGGAATTTTGTCTCGGCTGCACCTGATACGCCTGTCACAGAGCAGGCTTTGCAGAGTTGTAACTTGACGGTGCATATCAGCACGAAACTCAATCGCTCACATCTGACGCATGGCAAGATTGGGTTGATCCTACCTTGTCTCGGACGTACCGACAAGCATATCCAAAAGAGTGGAGTTCAATTTGTCACCGTCGAAAACTCTATGGGCATCGTCCATCCTTCCTACGGAGTGTTGAATCCGCCTTCCCCTCACCTCAAGAGTGAGCCCGAAATTGTGGCTTCTATGGCGGCAGCCACTTTGCCCGAGGATGATATCGATTGGCTGGGACTGATAGAGGACTACGACAAGATTCGCGATCTCATCGCCAAGGCCATCAAAGGATTTGAGGATTACAATGCGCGCTTGCAGGCACACAATGGCTTCGAGCTACCCAACGGCGCACGGCGCGGAGACTTTCAGACGGAGTCGGGGAAGGCAGTTTTTACGATCAATCGACTGGCAGAGGGAAGACCTGAGGGCCATGCCTTCATGATGATGACCATTCGCAGCCACGACCAGTTCAATACGACGATCTATGGGCTAGATGATCGCTACAGAGGCGTCTATCAGGGTCGGATGGTGGCATTTATGCATGCAGAGGATATGCAAGCATTGGGTATTGAGCAAGGTGATTTTGTGGCTTTGAGCAATGATTACGGAGGGAAGTATCGACGCGTAGAGGGATACAAAGTCATGGCGTATGACATTCCAAAAGGCTGTTTGGCAACCTATTTCCCCGAATCCAATCCCTTGGTGCCTTTGGAGCTATCCGCAAGAGCGAGCCATACACCTGCATCTAAGTCGGTTGCAGTAAATGTAGAGAAGATGAATTAATACTCTGTAACATAATTTTTTTAATACTTAACTATCGCCTTCAGCGGGAGTTCTTTTTAGGGAAAAAGAACCAATCCCGATGATGAATCTCGGGATGGAATTTTAGCCCAACACATACATCCGCCCCTATCTCCAAATTCCAAGCCCAACGCGCCCCCAGATTACCTGTTACTAAGCTCGAAAATTATAGTATAGAACTTTTATTACACTGTATTAATCTTCAATTGAGTGGAGAAGTTCTCGAGAGATTGTAAGGATTTTCCGATCCATTTCCAGATGTTGAGGTAGGTCTCAAAAAAAGTCCTAAATTCATATATGTGAATGAAGAGATGTATAAGAGAAGTAGTCTTTTGGATCAAAAGGTCATTTCGCTTGAACTTCCTCCTCCACATCTACTAACCAACTACTACTATGGATACAGCGAATAGGAAGGTGAACAAGTCCTACGACATGTTCTTATTTTGGGGGTGTTTCATCGCCCTAGTTGCGACGGGCTTCGGCTTCGTGGCGCGTACGCAGATCATCATTGACTGGGGGGCACAGTTCAACCTGACCGAAACACAGAAAGGAGAGATTCTGGGTGTAGGGTTCTGGCCTTTTGCGATCAGTATCGTGATTTTCTCTCTGGTGATCGACCGTGTAGGGTACCGAAATGCCATGTTATTCGGCTTTATCTGTCATGTCATCTCCGCCTTCATCACGATTTTTGCAACGGGGTATGACATGCTCTATTTGGGAACTTTGATCATGGCTTTGGGCAATGGTACGGTAGAAGCTTACATTAATCCCGTCATTGCGACCATGTTTAAGGAAGAAAAAACCAAGTGGCTCAACATTCTTCACGCGGGTTGGCCTGCGGGTTTGGTTGTCGGAGGCTTACTTGTGTTGGGGCTGGACGCGCTGGCAGTAGACAAAATGATGTGGGAAGTAAAGGTTGCGTTGATTTTCCTTCCTGTGGTAGCCTACCTTTTCTTACTGATTGGGCGGAAGTTTCCTGAAAATGAGCGCGTAGCCGCAGGTGTCTCCTACAAAGACATGCTCAAGCAAGTCGGGATCATCGGTGCTTTGATCATTACTTCGCTGATTTCTTCTGAGATTGCCAATCAGTTTGACCTTTCGATCTGGTATGTGGTAGGTGCTACAGTGCTACTCACAGGTATTTATGGATATTATACCCAGTCTTTGGGCAATGGGCTTTTCCTCCTCCTGGTCATGATCATGATTCCCTTGGCCACGACCGAGTTGGGAACAGATAGCTGGATTACTTCTTTGATGGAGCCTGAGTTTGATAAGTTTGGTTTAGACTCTCTCTGGCTGATCATTTACACTTCTGCGATCATGGCAGGCTTACGCTTTTTTGCGGGGCCGATCGTACATCGCCTCTCTCCTCTAGGATTGTTGGCCGTATCTTCTGTTGTAGCAGCGATTGGATTGATTTTCTTATCAGAAGCGGCAGGCATCACGATTCTGGTTGCAGCTACCATTTACGCCTTGGGCAAGACCTTCTTTTGGCCTACGATGCTGGGCGTTGTTTCGGAGCAGTTTCCTCAGGGAGGGGCCTTGACCTTAAATGGGATCTCAGCCATTGGGATGCTGGGGGTAGGGATCGTCGGAGCCGTATTTTTGGGCAATATTCAGGATCGTAGCATCGAGCAAAGTATTTCAGCCTACGACCAAGCCAACAGTACGCAACTCAAAACGGATTACATGTCGCCACAGACGGGCCTCTTCGGTGAATATTATGCCATTGACAATGCAGCCCTAGAAGGTGCCACAGAGGCAGATCGTAGCACCATTACAGAGATACAAGGAGATGCGAAAAAGGGTGCCCTTTCTACGGTAGCGATTTTTCCCATCATCATGCTGATTTGTTATGTGGGCTTAATCCTTTATTTTAGGTCTAGAGGAGGATATAAGCCTGTGATGCTGGATGTCTCGGAGAATGAGAGGGAAAAAGTAGGATAATTTTTTTCAAAGAAGGCTGCTAAGGAACAGTCTACTCTCCATTCTTTGGAAATACGCATATTATTTTTTAATCCGCTGAAGCAAAACGTTTCTTTATTTGTTAAATAACCACATTTGGCCTCTAGTCAAGAGATAACGAACGTAGAAAAAGACATCGTTGCGCTTTTTCGGAGAAAGGACAGTCAGGCATTGCAGCTGATTGATCAGTACTACCAACGGGCATTGGTAGGGGTGATCATGCGGATCGTGAAGACGGAGGCATTTGCACAAGATGTTTGGCAAGAGAGCTTGGTCAAAATCTGGAAAAATTCCCATACGTATGATCCTGAAAAGGGGCGTCTTTTTACATGGCTCTTGAATATTTGTCGTCGTACAGCTATAGATAAGACGCGTTCGAAAGTGTATAAGGAAAGTTTCAATGTAGGGGAGTCGATGACCATTTCGGATACAGGGAATCCAGTGCCCAGCGAATCTCCGTATATAGATGGAATAGGTGTCAGAGAAATGGTCAAGAAGTTAGACCCTAAATACCAGGAGGTCATTGAGCTCGCCTACTTTTTGGGATACTCACATCAAGAAATGGCCCAGAAGCTCGATCTTCCTTTGGGTACGGTCAAAACAAGAATCAGAAAGGCCATTAAAGAATTGAGGGTATGGATGGGCAAATGAATGTAGAAGAACTGATGGAATCAGGTGTTTTGGAATTATATGTCCTTGGTACGTTGCCAGAGGAAGAGGCCCGCCATATCCACCAGCAAGTGACGAATGATGAACGCTTACGCCAGGAGGTGGAGGCGATAGAAGCCACATTGATCCAAACGGGCGAAAGCCATGCACCGGCCAAGCGTTTGGATGTGATGGATTCGGTCATGAATGCGATAGCAACTGAGGAGGAGACGCAGACAGAAAATCAGGAGGTAGAAGAAGAAAAAGAAACCGCATCGATCGTTTCGATGGCCTCCGAGGTTTCTCTTCCTACCAAAAGTATGGTGCCCAGTTGGATGCTGGCTGCTGCCATTGTATTGATCGTCAGCTTGTCAGGCAATATTTATTTCTACATGCAGTGGCAGAGTACGGATGCTCAGTACACAGACTTACTTTCCCAATCAGAGACATTTGCTCAGCAAAATCAGACGCTTCAAACAAAAGTGGATGAGCAGTCAGACTGGATCGCTCACTTAAATGATTCCCAAGGCGAAAATGTCAAGTTGAAGAGTACCGTAGATGGAAAACCTTTTGAGGCCTGGGTAAAATGGAACCCCCAAACCCAGCAAATCAGCCTCTATCAATGGCAGTTGGAAAACCTATCAGAGGAGCAAGTATATCAGCTTTGGGCGATCATTGACGGACAGCCTGTCTCGGCAGGACTGCTTACGGATTTGGCCAGCGTACCCACCCTGACACAGATCGCAGGAAAACCCGCTGCTTTCGCCATTACCATCGAACCTACAGGAGGCAGTGAAGCTCCCACCCTGAGCCAAATGGTCGTCATGGGTGATGTAACGGTCTGATTTTTTTAGAAGGGAAAAATGATTTTTGTGTAGAAGAGGGCCATGCTCCATAGGGGATGGCCCTCTTCTACATGGTGATTTGATGGGCATTTCTAAGAAAAAATCAATCCATCAAAATCCATTTGCTCCCTTTCCTACGTAGGTGTCACAAATCTTTGTTTCACCTAATCATTTAATGCTTTGAAACGAATAACCCAGTTTCTGTATGTGGGCATTTGGGGGCTGATCACCAGCCTCTGTTGTGTCCCGATGAACAGTTGGGCTTCTAGTCACAGAGAAGCGCCGCTGATTGCCAATGATCCCCTTGCGGACAATACGGATGTCTATGCGTTCCGTAGTCCTGACGATCCTCAGACTGTCACGCTGATTTCCAATTTCATCCCAGCGGAGTTGCCATTTGGTGGTCCCAACTACAACACGTTTGGTACAGGAATTCGATATGAAATTCACGTGGACAATGATGTCACAACCCCAGGCGACGACATCATTTACCGTGCGACATTCCAGCAAGTCAATGAAGACCCGACCACCTTTTTCAACATCCGTCTGGGACAGCAAAATCTCAAGACTACCTACACTTTGGAAAGGAGTATGGACGGAGGGAATACATTTGTGGCCATCATTACCAACGGCATCGTCCCTCCTCCCAACATTGGCGCGCGCTCGATAGAATCACCTGTCGGGCTTGGTGCCGCGAGTTATGAAAGTCTGATCCAGCAAGCGATTACAACTGCGTCCACAGGCGAAAAAGTCTATTGTGGTCCAGCCGATGATCCTTTTTTCGTGGATTTAGGTGGGATTTTCGATTTGGGAAACTCTCCTCGTCAGGGTACGAATGTCATGCGTGATGGCCTTGCCCGCTTCAACACACATTCTATCGTTATCCAGGTTCCGATTGCAACTCTTCAAAAGGATGGGAAAACGGTCGATATGGCCGCTGATATCCTGGATGGGGACTTTGTTATCGGTGTTTGGTCCTCCGCTAGCCGTCAGCAGATGCAGACCCTGCATGCCGACGGAACCGTGGCAAATTCAGGTCCGTGGATACAAGTTTCGCGCTTGGGTATGCCCCTGACTAATGAAGCCGTGATCCCCATCGGTGAAAAAGACGAGTGGAATATTCGCACACCTTATAATGAGAATCCTGATCACTTTGAGTACTTCTACAATCCCGAATTGGCGCTTTATATGGACGATGACCAATTTGGGGGTGCTGTGCCTGCCTTTGCTGCCTTACGGATTCAGCGAAGTGCCCTCGGTGCCTTTGACTTTGGAAATGGACAGGACGGACTTTTTGGACTAAAGGGAAGCGCAGCTGTCGCTGGCACAGCTCTGGATGATGCCGTTTTTGGCACACTCTTACTCCCCGCAGCAGGAAAACCTCGTTCGGTCGATCTGTGGCCTGCTTTCCATACAGGCGTCCCTAATTTCCCTCCTTACCAACTCGCAACAGGAAAAAATGGAAATCCACTAGCCGTAGGTAAGCCATTTGTCCATAACTTTTTACCTAATGGGGGAGACATGCTTCGTCTGAATATGGCGACACCGATCACCGATCGCAACGATCCTGCTTTTAGTTCGCTTGGGTTGATTCAAGCAGCAGTATTAGGCTTGACAGATCCGACTTATGCTTCCAATGCTTATCTGGAATTTATCCCGAATATGGATGGCTTTCCCAATGGCCGTCGATTGGAAGATGACGTGACACGCATTGAATTGCAGGCTGTAGGAGGTGTTGTATTGGCTGCTATTGGGCTTTGGTATGATGACTTCGATCCTATAGATCCTAACGCCTCACCTGTCACGAATCAGCTCATCAATGTCCTCCAATACTCTACAGGCGTCGAGGAGAATGACACTACCTTTAAATCTGTATTTCCTTATGTACAAGCGCCTTGGAGAGGGACAGAAGTAGGTCAATAAAGAGAATCTGTATGAGAGGTGTCTAGACAATGTGAGGTTGGCTATGGGTCGTACATGCGGGTAGTTTTTGAGAAAAAAATTCAAAGGCTCCTGCGGAATGAGACGCACGACTCTCATCTACTTACTAACAAAATAAAACATACAATGAAATCATTTATCCAAAGCTTCGGCTTGCTTTGGTGCCTGGGTTTGATATGCCTCTCCCTTGACGGATGGGCGTCCAGTCACCGCGAAGCCCCACTTATTTCGAACGATCCCTTGGCGGATAACACGGACGTATACGCGTTTCGCAGTCCCGATGACCAGCAAACAGTCACGTTGATTGCCAACTATGTGCCATTTCAACTGCCTCAAGGAGGACCCAACTATTACCAGTTTGGGGAGAACATCCGCTATGAAATCCATATTGATAATGATGTGACGACCACGGGTGACGATATCATCTATCGGTTTACTTTCCATTTGCAAAATGAAGACCCTACCACCTTTTTCAACATCCGACTAGGGCAGGAAAACCTCAAAACCACCTACAGGATGGAAAGAAGTATGGATGGTGGACATAGTTTCCAGACAGTAATCACATCAGGTATGGTCCCTCCTCCCAATATCGGTGCAAGGTCGATCAATAGCCCGATAGGTGTTGGTTCGACCTATGAAGACTTGGTTCAGCAAGCGATTCAGACGACGAGTGTGGGCGAGAAGGTATTTTGTGGGACGGCAGACGATCCTTTTTTTGTCGATCTAGGCGGTATTTTCGATTTAGGGGATTCTCCCCGCCAAAGTGATACACCCAAGGATGGTGTCTCTTGCCTCAATGTCAGTACCATAGCGATTCAGGTCCCCATCCATCTTCTTCAGAAAGATGGGAAGGACGTAAGTCAGGCTACCAATATTTTGGACGGCGACTTTGTCATTGGGGTTTGGGCCTCTGCCTCACGTCCTTCGATGCGTACATTGAATGTAGACGGTACGCGTAGCTACACAGGAAATTGGGTGCAGGTATCTCGCTTGGGTATGCCTTTGACCAATGAGGCAGTGATCCCTATCGGGGAAAAGGATGAGTGGAATGCGCGCACCCCTTACAATGAAAATCCCGATCATTTTGAGTACTTCTACAATCCTGAATTGGGACTGTACATGGACGATTCCCTTTTTGGTGGAGCAGTTCCCGCTTTCGCACCTTTGCGTATCCAGCGTAACTCACTTGGTGCCTTTGATTTCGGAAATGGTCAAGATGGGCTCTTCGGGTTGAAGGGAAGCCCCGCAGTAGCTGGCACAGCCTTGGATGATGCCATTTTTGGCAGCCTACTCCTTCCCGCAGCAGGGAAACCGCGTTCTGTAGACTTATGGCCAGCCTTCCACACAGGCGTCCCCAATGTTCCGCCCTATCAATTGGCTACAGGAAAAGGAGGAAACCCCCTGGCAGTAGGAAAGCCCTTCGTCAATAACTTCTTGCCCAACGGGGGAGACATGCTTCGCCTCAACATGGCGACACCTGTCACAGACCGAAACGATCCTGCTTTCAGTTCTTCAGGACTGATCCAGGCAGCTGTGCTGGGATTGACAGATCCTACCTTCGCTGGCAATACCTATTTAGAATTCATTCCCAATATGGATGGCTTTCCCAATGGTCGTCGTTTGGAAGATGATGTGACAAGAATTGAATTGCAGGCTGTGGGAGGTGTAGTTTTGGCTGCTATTGGGCTTTGGTACGATGACTTTGACCCCAACGATCCCTATGCTTCGCCTGTTACCCAGGATTTGTTAAATGTATTGACCTATACGACAGGAATAGAGACCAACGATACCACGTTTCGTTCTTCCTTCCCCTATGTACAGACACCTTGGCCAGGAGATGGCAAATGTGGTGGTCTTCCTGTCATCTATGATCAGCCTACTGTGCTAGATCCTACAGGTGATTTGGCTGCTCCCTCAAATTTGGTCGCTGACAATGGGACTTTTTTCATTGTACCCCTGACATGGGAAGACAATGCTACGAATGAAGAAGGCTTTGTCATTCGTCGTACTTCCTCTCAAGGCACGGAAATGGTGGCTTCTGTAGGGGCCAATGTGACGAGCTTTACAGATACAGTACTTATTTTTGGAGAGCCTATCACGTATAGTGTGACAGCTTTTGCTGGTCAGCAGGAGTCTGCTCCCTCCAACGATGCCGTCTATGAGATACCTGCCCATGTAGGACGATTGGATATTACTTTTGTGTGTTACAATGCCAATACAGATTCCATCACTTGGAATGTATTCAATCCCAACATCCAGCAGTTGCCCTACATCTATGCGCAGTGGTGGACGCCGCAGCGGGATACGCTCTTGGCTCTCCCTGGCAACTCTACTTTTAAGACGAAAAACAATCCTCAAAACGGGAGTACCTTCGGCGATGACAACATCACAGGTGTATGGTGGATCGACGAGACCCTTCGTCCTGGACAGCCCAATGACATTGAATTCAGCATTCCACTCAATGTAAGCTGTAGCTCGGCCCGTATCGCGTCTCAACCTGCAGCACCCAAGGCAGGAGGCATATACAAGGGAAGATTAGCCCGAACGATCCGTTCGACGGATATTGAGCGAGAGTTTCTGAGAGCGTCGCTCAGCGTATACCCCAATCCATTCACGGATGTACTGACGCTGGATCTACCTGAAGGACTCGCGCAGGTAGAAGTCAATATTTTGACACTAGATGGGAAGATAGTCGCGAGTAAACGTATAGAAGATGAAGGTGCGTTGAAACTAGATCTAAGCAAACTGTCTACAGGCGTTTACTTTGTTCAAGTAGTCACAGCGAACGTGTCTATTACACAGGAGATTTTGAAAGAGTAGTAAGGTAGCATGTAGAAATACATGATTCGTACCATAGCGTGTGGGCCATCTTCCTTTGAGCGGTGGCCCACTTTGCATTTGGTAGGGTAATGTGAGGCCGCATAAAAAACGGTAGGGAGTACCTGTATTCTACAGATCCTTCAGTTGTGGATGAAATGATCCAGAGGAAAGATTATTTTTTTACAAATCAGAAATCCAGCAAGCAGTCTCACTTCGTAAGTAGATCAAATCAACAAATTATCTGCTATGAAACTTCAAGGAAATACTTTTTACCTATCGTTTGGGATGGTACTTTTTCTCTGCCTCCTGTTAGGTTTGGGGAGTGGGTGTGTATCCAAACAAGAACAGCAACCATCTGCGATCAAAGTGTCACAGTCTTCCGCATTGTATGTTCCCCAACTGCTAGAACGCCATGCCATGATCGGGACGGTGGAGGAGCAAAGGAAGGTCACGAACATCTATTCAGAGTTGAAGGCTGCCCTTCAGGTCAAGCCAGAAGACTATCGGAAAAGATTGCAAATGGCACAGCTCTGCATGCTGGAAGCGCGCGCGACAGGTGAGCATGGCCACTATTATCCAGCCACGTTGAAGATCCTGGATCACATTCTCATAGAAAATCCCCCAAAAGATGTCAAGTTTGGAGCCTTATCCCTCAAAGCCAGCGTCCAGCTATCCTTACATGAATTTGCAGATGCCAAAGAAACAGCTAAGCAGGCCATCACAATCAATGGATACAATGCACTCATATATGGTGTATTGGTAGATGCACATGTCGAGCTAGGGGAGTATGAACAAGCCGTGAAGATGGCTGATAAGATGGTCTCCATTCGTCCTGATTTGAGGTCTTACGCGCGCATTTCCTACTTACGTGAGATCCACGGCGATCTAACGGGTGCAATAGAAGCGATGCAAATGGCAGTCGAGGCGGGATATCCTGGCTATGAGGAGACGGCATGGGCTGGACTTACATTAGGAGAATTATACAAGAAATCTGGCGCGCTTGATAAGGCAGAGGCACAGTTTCAAGGTATTTTGTTGCAGCGTCCTCATTACCCCTTTGCGATCGCGGCACTTGCAAACGTGCACCAGAAGCAGAACTTGACACATCAGGCCAAAGCAGAACTCATGCAAGCTATGGAGATCATTCCCGAAGTTTCATTTTACATCGACATGGCCAAGATCATGAAGGCAGAAGGAAAAACACAGGAGGTCCAACAAATGGTAGCAGAGATCCTGGAAATGCTGGCCGACGATGTGGCTAACGGTCACAAAATGGACCTTGAGTATGCGCGCCTGTACCTAGAGCTTTTGGAGCAGCCAGAGAAAGCTTTGGAATACGCGAAGAGAGCCTACGAGGAGCGACCTGAAAACATTGATGTCAATCAGCTCATGGGAGCGATCTATGTATACATGGATGCTCCTCATACGGCCCGCCCTTATGTAGAAAAAGCGGCCCGCACGGGTAAAATAGATGCCGAGCTAAAAAAGCTGAATGAGACCTTAGAAACTTCCTGAGAAATTGGACAGATAAAAACGGGTTGTTTAACATACCCTTTGAGCATGGGACTAAACTCCACATGCTGTATGACACTGTCCCTTCAGGACAACGAACCCGCTCTGAACCCTGGAAGGGTGGTATAATAAAGGCTAGCGGCTTCAACCCTAGACTACAGGATCATTTTCTATCACCCTATTTCCTTTGTCCACCTACTTACATTTAAACAGTGGATTCATGAGATTTTTCACCCTGTGAATCTTCTCAAAAACTTCATTACGTTTCTCAAGAAACATCAACTTGTCATTTTAGATTAGAATGAATCATCCGTAATGGCCTTCATTCTCCCTTCATCACCCTATCTCTTTCATGAGATTCACAGGTAAGAAAGTGTAGGCGCATCGTATCCTACGCCTCCTTTCTTACCCCCTTTCATAGCTTTTTAATGTTATTGATTATGAAATCTTCTCTACACATTCTATCCCTATGGATAGCCCTTACGATATCGGTTGTGTATGCTGGTGAACCCACCACAGGTGCATGGAAAGGAACTATCATAGACGCTGAGACTTCCGAGGTCCTAGGAGGTGTCCAACTAAGCCTTGCAGGTTATACCACCGTATTTACCACAGACGAAATGGGACGGTTCTCTATTCCTGACTTAGTGGAAGGTACCTATCAAGTGAGGATTTATCATCTGGGATATGAGTTGCTCGAACAAAAGGTATTCTTCCAACCTGATAGCCTTGAAACGGTAGAGATTTCGCTTCGTCCTATGAGTATCGCAATTGAAAGTATCACCATCTCTGCTCAGAGACCAGGGAGAGCATTCGAGATGATCTCGCAGATGGATCTATCCCAACGACCTGTCTTATCCTCACAGGAGGTATTGCCTTTCATTCCTGGTGTATTCATCGCCCAGCATGCAGGTGGGGGTAAGGCCGAACAGATTTTCCTTAGAGGATTTGACATCGACCATGGGACAGACTTGCAGCTATCTGTAGACGGCATGCCTGTAAACATGGTCTCGCATGCACATGGGCAGGGATATTCAGACCTACATTTTGTGATACCTGAGTTGATCGAGCGCGTAGATTTTGGGAAAGGGCCCTATGAAGTAGAACAGGGAAACTTTGCCACGGCAGGCTACGCAGATTTTCAGCTTAAGGACCGTCTAGATGAGAATCGAATCAAACTAGAAGTAGGCCAGTACGGTACGACACGTGCATTGGCGATGGTCAAGCTCTTGCCACAGCAGCCCAAACACCATCTATATGTGGCAGGCGAATACTTGGCTACGAGGGGGTACTTTGAGGCAGCTCAAAACCTGCAAAGAGCCAATATTTGGGGACGATACCATGCGCAGATAGGGGCTTCTAGCCAGTTGATGTTTACAGCCAGTCATTTTGGAAGTAACTGGGATGCCTCTGGGCAGATTCCTTTGCGGGCTGTGGAAGCAGGACTCATCACGCGATGGGGAGCGATAGACAGTACAGAGGGTGGGCAGACCAGCCGACAAAATGTACAGTTGCAATTTCAACATGTTTTTGCTGATGGTTCTCTCCTCAAGCAACAGCTCTATGCTACATTTTATCAATTTGAGTTATACAGCAACTTTACCTTTTTCTTGGAAGACAGCTTAAAAGGAGATCAAATTCGCCAACGTGAAAATCGGTTTTTGTGGGGAGGAAGTGGAAGTTGGACAAAATCACTTCAATTGGGACGTACAAATGTACATACGACGGTAGGATGGTCATGGCGAGAAGATTACGTACGTGAAAATGAGCTTTCCCGAACATTTGGGCGGATATTCACGCGAGAAGAAGTCGCCTTGGGAGATGTATATGAGACAAATGCTAGTGTATACCTGAAGCAGCAGCTCGAATGGGGAAGTCGCTGGCAAGTGGTATGGGGCTTGCGATATGATTTCTTTCGTTTTCGCTATGACGATGCCCTTATAGAGTCGAAGGAGGGCGCGATGCGTTCGCAGGGGATGATGAGTCCCCGTGTACAATTGAGCTACGATGTCTCTGATAAGATGCAACTTTACGGCAAGGTGGGCAGAGGTTTTCACTCCAATGATAGCAGGTTGATTTTCCTGGAACCTGGTCGTGCGGCATTGGCACCTGCTTGGGGATGGGACCTTGGAGCTATTTGGAAACCTCTACCTACTTTGTGGATTCAGGCAGCAGGCTGGCAATTGTATGCTTCTCAAGAGTTGGTGTATGTAGGAGACGAAGGAGTGATAGAGGTGAGCGATGCTGCAAGGAGATGGGGAACAGACGTATCTTTGAGGTGGCGATTTTTACCCTCTTGGTCATTGACGGCAGATGCGAATTATACCTCTGCTCGCTTTGAGGATGTGCCACCTGAGCAGTCATTTGTTCCTTTGGCACCCCAATGGAGCAGTACAGGAGGAGTGCGCTTTCAGCCTTACGCAAACATTCAGCTAAATCTCCGGTATCGCTGGTTGGGTGATCGTCCCGCGAATGAGGACTACTCAGTTGTCGCACAAGGATATCAATTGCTGGACCTCTCTGGTACCTACCAATGGCGTGGATGGGAGGTTCAGCTTTCGATTGAGAATATCCTAAATACAGACTGGCGAGAGGCGCAGTTCTTGACAGAATCCAAGTTGAGAGATGAAGTAAATTCGGTGGAGGAAATCCATTTTACACCAGGCGCCCCTTTTATGGCAAGGATAGGGCTAAGCCATAGGTGGTAAATGTCCATTTTCTCTATGCTGAGCCTACATACGTGATCATGAGGGGGGCTACAGTAGGTCATTGGGAAAGGCACTTTTTGTTTCTTCTTATCTATCTTTTTATCTTTTTGGAGGATAGATTACTTCTTCCCATTAGCTAAACTTTACCCTACATGGACCCTCATTCCCGACACCCCGTCAAAAATATTTCTATTCATTCACTGGACTATCACTATATCGAAAAGGGGGAAGGTCCCACCATCATTTTTCTTCATGGATTTCCTGATCTTGCGCATACCTGGGACGAGAGTATCGATGTTTTTTCTAAGGACTATCATTGCGTGGCACCCTATTTACGAGGCTATTATCCTACGGGGATTCCTGAGGATGGAGACTACAGGATAAAGACCATTGCAGAGGATATCCAAGTGCTGGCGGATCAGTTGGGGATTGAACGCTTTTATTTAGTCGGACAAGATTGGGGGGCATCGGTGGTATATGCCATCATGAATCTTTGCCCTGAGCGCGTCATCAAAGCTGTCACGGTAGCTATTCCTCATCCACGTGTCCTGAAAGCGGATCTCATCACACTTTACAAAGCGCGTCATTTCTGGCGATTTAGTACACCTGCCCGATCTCTCGCCTATACTCGTAAAAATAACTTTCATTACCTCGATGTGCTATATAAGCGTTGGTCTCCCACTTGGAAAAATTATCAGGAAACCAGCGATCAGGTGAAGGCGACGTTTGCAAAAGAAGGACGACTGGAGGCCGCCTTGGGCTATTATTATTCTTTTTATGAGAATAGAAGTAACAAGGAGCTTTTGAGGTTTTATGGAAAAATACAAGCAATCCCCTTGCTCGCGATGGCTGGAAAAAAAGATGGCGCGCTGGTGCTAGATCCTTTCTACAAAATGGAGGAGAAGATGAAAGCGGAATTCAAATTGGTCATTCACGAGGGGGCAGGACACTTTTTACATCGCGAGGTTCCAGATTTTTTTATTCAAGAGGTGCAGAAATTTCTTGCCCCATCTTGAGTATGTGGAAGTGAATCTTAATCGGAGACTCCAGATAGAAATTTTCTCATGGTTGATCCTCATCACATATGGAACACCTTTTCTGCGTTTGCGCATGAGCTAGAAGCTATCACAGACAATCGAGATGGGAGAGAGTGGGATACTTTTACTCAGATCTGTGAGGTGCAATCGGCTAAAAAGCGAGCGGTACTTTTTCCTCAAACGGAAATCTGTAATCGAGTGATCTACTTGATGGAGGGCATTGTGGCTTCTGAATATCGATATGAAGATAAGCATGTCATTACACGATTTTTTCAGAAGGGGAATTTTAGTACCAATATCGTCAGTGCAGCTACAGGCGCGCTCGCAGAAGATAATTTGATTGCCATCACGGATGTAGTGTTTATTTCAATTCCATTTGAGCAGTTTATCGATTGGTATCTCCACTCTGCTTATATGGGATTATTCATTCGAAAAAAAATCATCCAAAACAGTCTGGAAAACAAGCATTTTACGACCATTAAGACAATCTCTAGTACAGAGAAAAGGTATCATTTTCTTGAAAATCATTATCCTGAGGTCATTCGCCATACGCCCTCCAAGCATATCGCCAGCTTCCTGGGCATCTCTCCCGAAGCGCTGAGTAGATTCTTGAGGAAGAGGTACAAGTCTTAACCTCGGTCAACCTTTTTGTCCTTCTCAGCTCATAACTTGGTTCTTCCAACCAAAACGAACCAGGAAATGAAACATGTACATCTTCTCTATGGCAGTGTAGTATTGCTATTTGCGATGCTTTGGCTGCCGCTAGGACAATATGATTTTTTACTCGACAATTGGATGAAAATAGGGACCTATGCTGTTCCTTTTTTGCTGATAGGTGCTTTTGCTTTCCGTCCAGATGGAGAGATCAAAGGTTTATGGAAGGATGCCCGATTCCTTGGGGTTTTGATGCTCATTGCCTACATCATCCACCAGTATGAGGAGCACTGGATAGATTTATTTGGAAATACGTATGCATTTTACACCTTCAACAACAACTTTATCTTGGGTATGCTGGGTGCGCCCGAAGGAACTATTGGACCTTTGACAAGAGCAAGTATTCTTATCATCAATACTTCACTGGTTTGGTTAGTAGGCACGTTGGCCATCGTACGCAGCCCCAGGCATCTTTTTCCTTTGAGTGCCATGGCCCATATCATCATCGTAAATGGAGTGGTTCATATCTTAGCGAGTATCGTCAATTTTACCTACAATCCTGGCCTTCTGACGTCCCTTGTTATCTTCATTCCTATATATCTTTGGTTCTTACGATTCATGCGACAACAGTATGCAGGAGCAAGAAAACTTATCCTTTGGGGTCTCGTCTGGTCTTTGCTGGCGCATGTCATCATGGTAGCAGGTCTACTCCAAGCCAATTGGTTCCAAAACATCCCCGAGATGGTTTACTTTGGGGTGCTGATCCTATGGTCCATACTGCCTTCTGTGCTGTTTAGACCTAAATGAGAAGGTGATACCTAACGCATAGAGATATTTGGCGTATAGGAAAACATGTTATTACCAAAGCGTACGAGACCATGAAAATCAGCCTAAATACATACGGCAAAAACGGAGTATTAGACATTATGGGCAACCCCCAGGAATCCATCTTATACTTCAAAGGAAAACCTATCCACTATCAATGGTATGCTGAAGTAGGAACCACATGGAGGTATCATATCGCGCAAGGGCTCACGCGACAAGCAGTGCAAACCAATTATAGGATTAGACAAATCCTCAAGGAGGGTATACAGCATGAAGGAGACTTTGTGGAGGCTGCCTCGTACTTTGTGGATTTTTTGGCATATGGGACATACACTTTTGGATATTATGAAATATGCAAAGGTATCCATATGGAATCGATTCATGCACATACGGGATATGAAAGTTATAATACTTACGGAGGAATGCCTACTGTCACAGCTACGCAGCATAGTTTGGATGGTGAGACAGTAGGAAAATATAAAGAAGCTATCCTGAGGGGAGATCGTCCTGTGATGGTTTGGCTTCATGTCGAGGACTCATGGATTTTTCACATGGTGGATGGCCACCATAAGCAGGTCGCTTACAGGCTGGCTCAAGTGCCTCCTCATGTTCTCTTCATCACCAAGATGGGCAATGTGTACAAATCTGTGGAGGAAACCCTTGCATTGGCTCAAAAGATGGGTTGTACCAAGGCGCATTATCTTGATAAGATGAAAGAAGAGAAGCAGGACCTTAGCCACTATCAGAGGCAGAAATTAGACTTGGATAAAACGTTTCGGCGGATAGAGAAAAGCTAAGGGGCAAAACTTGTCATTCAGAACACTAAGACATGGAGCTGTTGAAGGCAGCAGTCGAGAAATAAGGAGAAAAAGATCACATCTTAAGCGCAGGTCCTTTGATAAGGGATCGACTTTTGTTTGTTTTCTTGTCCCATCAAATAATGAAACGGTATGAATCCAGACGTTTGGAAAAGAATCGAAGCCATTCACACCTACCTACACGAGCGTCAACCGAAGGCTGTAGAAGGTTTTCGCACCATCATTACAAAGAGTAATGAAATCGGTGCTCGCAAAGTATTGGTCAGTTTCCCGTATGAAAATATCGAGGTAACAGCTTGGCTGGGAGAGAAGATGGAGTTATTCCAGGACCTCTATGGGGTACTGAGCGAGTATGAGATGGATCAGTTGTCGCCATTTGATTATGATGAGGAAGATGTAGTAGAAGACTTCCTCTGGGCCAAGACGATCACGATGGAAACAGAAATCCTCAGTATGTGGATGATGGAGTGTTTCCATGAAGCTTTGCAGGAGGTTCCGACAGATATTCCTTATTACTACAAAGGGCATTATGAGGACATGGAGATTTTGGATATGAAGGCAGGAGAGGTATTTTATGAGCAATCGGAAGTACAGATACGTGTCAAAAATCTTCAAAACAGGTCGATGGTTTTGACGGGCGCGGATGGTCAGTGATATGCTGCCAAATGAGGAGAGACAAAAAGAAGCCTTTTTCGGGAAGTGATTGAGTCTTAACTTGAGCTTGCGCATATCAGGGTTTCCGCATGATTAAACAGGGGCTTCATATTTTCTTTTATATCGTCTTACTCCTGCCTTTCTGGGCTTGTGGGGAAGGCCAATCTGTGGAAGAAGATATCGAAGAAATACCTACCACTCCTGCTCAGCCCGAAACTTTTCAGGACTTTATTCGGCGATTCAATCGGGACGAGGCCTTTCACGTGCGACGTGTGGTGTTTCCGCTGCTTGTCGAGTCGCTCGATGGAGACCTCAACCCTACGAAGTCTCAGATCAAGTCCTCCTCCTATCGCTTCCGTCAGATTGCCCTTGAGCGAACCCCCAACTATGATGTCACACAGAAGGTAGAAGAGAAAGAAGCTACAGTAGCATATCTTGGCGAGGAAAATGGGATCAGCGTCAGCTATCATTTTGAACGAAGGGAAGGGCAGTGGTTTCTGGTGAAGATTGAGGATTTGTCTATGTAAGGAGGAATGAGGGGTCTGTTGTTTGCTGTAACCTCATATCATTTTGTAGCTAGGTTTACTAGTTGGGGTCTTTGATTGCGAGGCTTGCTGGTTAGGCTACACTGGTAACGTAGCATGAAATATAATTTATCCCTAAGTAGATATACAAGAATCTATGGCTATACTCATACTAGGACAATCTACTTGCTCCATCTGTGGTCAAGTCTTGAAAGAAACAGAGGAAATCATCAGCTGGCAAGCATTTCTGGATGAAAGCCATCCTTTATGGAAATACAGCGATTCGGGTATGCATGCGAGTTGCTTTGCACATTGGGAATATAAGGAGGTGTTTGAACATCTCTACCAGTACCAACCTTGTCTCGACTTGGATAAACCTGAAATACAGGAACTCATCCAAACCCATGGCACGCCCGACTGGATTCAAAAAGTCCTAGCATATCGTAAGCAACATCTCTTGGATAGCCTGGATTAACCAGTTGCTTCAAGACGCTTTGTTCAACATTCGATAGAAATCCATACCTTTCCAGTATGAGAAAGATCATCCTACTACTCTCTGTCTCTCTTGTTTGTACGTATGCATGCCAAAATGTAGAGGTAGAAGAAGAAGTCGAAGTCTTATCTGAGACTAAAAAGATGGAAATGGATACGCCCGAAAAACTGCTCCGACATGTGGTACTGTTTAATTTCAACGAAGCCGCCACAGCAGATACTGTTCAAAAAATCGAGCAAGCCTTTGCTGCCTTACCTGAAAAGATAGAAGAGATTTATTCCTTCGAGTGGGGAACAAATAACAGTCCTGAAGGATTAGATAAAGGATTAACGCACTGTTTTTTCGTGACTTTCAGATCAGAAGAGGACCGTGCCAAATATTTACCGCATCCTGACCATCAAGCATTCGTCAAGATGATTGAGCCTTATGTGGAAGATGTGACGGTGGTAGATTATTGGACGATGTAGGATAAAGAATATAAGATTTATGAAGCGACAAGGCCTGATAGTGATAGGGCTACTTTTGAGTGGGTTAATAGGCTGGTTCTTGGGGTATCTACGCCTTCCCTTTCTGCCTAATAACTATGCATTTGGGTTGGGCTTCCTGGCTTGCTTGGCAGTAGGAGCCTTGGTTTGGGTGTTGCTGTTTTTGTGGAATAAAAACGTACGCCTCTTTCAAGCGTTGGATCAAAGTCCAAACACCGCCGAGACAAAGAGTAGCTATCGACTGCTATGGTTAGCCGTCGCAGGAATAATTATCTTAGGAAGCCTCGCGAGCAGCCTCATGATCTACCGGCAAAATGCCTTTTATCAATCGAAGCTCCAGGCCCAAGACGAAAATATCAAGCAGCAACTCGCCTACAGCCAAGCTACCCGAAGTACGAATGCCATCGTCTTGACAAGTAGCCTCCTAAAGAGCCTGGAAGCAGAACTAGCCCAAGACCCTAATCGTAGGCTCTCCCAAGTTATGATCGATAGAGTCGCCACCTTGAGCTACGCGTTCGAACCCGATCACCGCTGGGAGGATGGACAAATTCCAGAGGAAAAATATAGCAAGGAGCGGGGACTCCTCTTGCTGATGCTATCGAAGATAGACATAGATTCCACCTCTTTCGCCCAGCTCAAAGCCCAGACTTCCTTTATCGGGGCTGACTTACGAAAGGCTGATTTGAAAGCAGCAGACCTGAGTGGCGTCGATTTATCTTATGCGAATTTGCAAGATGCCGACCTGACAGGTGCTGTGCTCAATGGCGCACGACTCGCCGAGAGCAATCTGAATGGTGCGACCTTGCAAGATGTCTCCGCAGAAAATGTATTCTTACAAAATGCCAATCTGACCTGGACTGCCTGCAACGGTGCCAATTGGCGGAAGTCCGATTTCAATGGCGCTATCCTGAATTCGGGGCAGTTTCGCAAGGCGAACTTTGACAGCACCAATCTATATTTCGCCCACCTGAAAGGGGCTTTCCTAAACGAGGCAACTCTTGCAGATGCCGACTTGACTGGGGCACAGTTTGAGCGCACCAATCTGACAAAGGCGGATCTGACGCGCACCAAAATGAAGATAGCAAATTTCAGTGCAGCTGTGATGAAAGAGGCAGACCTGACAGATGCGACGTTAGACCGTGTAGGGGTGGACATCCCCAACTGGTTTGAGCAGTTGAAAGCATGGAACGTTATCGGCGTGGATACGATACAAGCTGTGCAGGAGGTGCGAGAAGACTTTGCGAAGGAATATAAGTACCGGGTGATGAAGAAGGACAGTTGAGCCCGTTTTTGTTGTTTGTAGAGACAAGATTATCACATCTCCACCAGCACAGACGCTATACCTAGTCATCAAACTACGCAGGAAAAATTCTATTCTTTCTTAACTATCATGCACGCGCGATTCATCGCGTCTTTATCGCATACCATTAACCCCAGCCATCGCCTTATTGATTTTGGCAGCGTAACGGATGACCATGATATCGCTGGGACGAAACGGCTCAAATCCAATCTCGAAAATCCAACTGTAGTATTGCTGCTGATCGTTTAAGAAATTGGTTAATAGCTGAGGCGTCCAATGTGTGGTGTCACTGAGCTGATATTTTTGCTTCAATAATTTCCCCAGTTCTTGTCCCCACTCATTGTTGACCATGTCGACGTAGTTGTCTACAGCGCCATTCTTGGGATCGCTCAATTGCTTTTCGGTAAACTTACCTGTGATCAATTCGGGTATGTTGCGCTCATGTATGTCTGCGATGAAATCTGCCAATTCCTCCGAATAAATAGACGTAATGAAGCACTGGGCTGTCATGTGGTTGAAGGTATTGATGTAGCCTTTTTCAGATATATCTTGAGGAGGAATTTTTGCTAGATCTTCTTCTTTGATATGGTTCATCATAGCCTCTGCCAAGTGATAGAAAGCCACATCTCCTCCTCCATAGTATTGGTCTCTTTTGCGTGAAAGGATGTAGGCACGCATCAAATCCTGTCGGTGCATGACAAAGCAGGGCGCCCGTATTCCAAGGGCTGCTTTGGCAAAGAATCCTTTGTCTCGCGTTTTGATAATATCTTTTTCGCTGAGTCCCGCATCCAGTTGGGTGACGACTTGATGCCCTTTGCCCTGATGGGTGAGGCGTACCCATGATTTACCATCGGCTGCATATTCGATTTGTACGACTTCTTGTAGCTCTTCCAAGGTCTGAAAGTGCGTCGTCAATAACCCTCCCCGCCCCAGCATGTTCAGTTCAGTAGCAGTTGAGGCCCCTGATTGAGATTGACATCCCCAGAGCAGAAAAATGCTCGCGCTCAGGGCGAATAAGTACGTGAGATGGTTTATTTGATTTCTTGAATCCATGCGCTGTCTTCAATTTTCGTATCGCTGGTATTGCGCAAAATTACTTTCTTCTCCTTGCTTTCCCCCAAGACTTGTACTTCCCGCATATCTAGTCCATGCACGTCATCAAATACAAAAGTAGGTCGATGATCGGGAGCCTGTAAATTCAGGCTAATATTTTGGAAGACCAATCCCTTGACATGGCGCACATAAAAGCCCCATGCAGGTAATTCTCCAAACATCGAAAACTCGGGATACACATTTTCTTTTTCAGGGATCTGATCTAAATCTGATAGGGGGCGGTAGGCCAGTCCTTTGTTTCCTTTTCCAGGGAAGGTGATCTCGATATTTTTGAGCACTACATTTTCTACATAATGTCCTGGAAAACCTGTGATAGAGGAGGGAAAGACATTGTGGAAAAAGGGTAGATCAGGTCCCCGTAGCTCGTAGGCATGGTCAGGCCGCCCAAAGGGTACTTCAACCTTGACGTTCTGGATCGTGACGTTTTTGAGTGTGGCAACATCTCCCTTGACGCGATGTCCCAGCTTGATGAAGATGGCGTTGCCAGTATTTGTGGCTTCGACGCTATCGATGGTGATATTCTCTAGGACGCCTCCGTCGACGGACTCGATGGCGATCGCCGAGCGAAAGGTGTCGAAGACTTTGATGTTTTTAATGGTCACATTGCGGAAGCCTCCCAAGGAGTTGGTCCCAAACTTGATGGCGCTCGCACTAGACCTGACGGTGCAGTTATTGATGAAAATATTCTCCCCGATGAGGTTTGCAAAGTGCGATTTGATGCAAATACCGTCATCAGAGCAGTTGAAATAGGAGTTGGTCAAACGTACCTCTTGACAGTCCACGATGTCGATGCCGTCATTGTTCCAGTAGGTGTCACTTTCGACCCTGATATTGTCAATCGTCAGATCTTCGCATTGCTGATAACTTTGTACCCAGCAAGCAGCGCGCCTGAGCGTGAGATTTCTGACATCTACATGCTGGCAGTTCAGAAATTGGATCAAGGTAGGGCGGGTATAAAACTTGGGCCTCCTATCTGCGAAGTTATAATGTGCGCTATCCAATGCACCCGCATAAAATAAACTGTCTAGCCGCAAGGCCACAGCTCTGCCATTTCCATCGAGTGCCCCAGGTCCTGATAGGGCAATGTCATGTTGACCATCACTGAGCAGTAGGGCTTTCCACAGTCCCAGGCGTTCGTAGTGATCCGCATTTACACTCCCTTGGAGAATTGCTCCTTCTTCCAGATGCAACTCAATCTTCGATTTTAGATAGATAGAGCCTGAGAGAAAGCGCCCTTTAGGAATGACGACACGCCCTCCTCCTCTTCGATAAGCGGCATTGATAGCAGCCTGAATCTGCTCTGTACAGAGGGTCGTTCCGTCGGGTTTCGCTCCATAGTCAAGTACGTTGTAATCCGTTGCTGAGGAGGAGAGCATGAAAGAGAGAAAACAAATGGAGAATAGCAGTCGCATAAGATGAAAACGGTTCCGATTGTGGATTTGTTGAAAAGGGTATGGAGTAAAAATAGTGGGACATCCCTAAAAGTTCATGCGCTGAGGTTCCCTAGGTCTAATGACAGGATTTTTGGGTACAAATTCAATGTCTACAAACTCCCAAGTTCCGTCAGGTGAAATCTTGAGCATCAGCGATTGATAAGGAGCAAATTCAAAGGTTTCCTCGATGGTGTGACCATTGACATGCAGGGTGAGCATTTTCTGGTCTGAAGAATCCATGAAGGACTGTCCAGAATACACAGGGTAGGCCAGGCCTTTTGCGGGCATTTGAGCGAGGAAAATATAATGCGTTCCATCTGCTTCTACGCGACACCAGTATTCAGGCATATTTTCTCCTTCTATAAGTGGGGGATGATGAATAACCTGCTGAAAATCATTGGAGACATTGGATAAGGCTTGCAGGTCTTTCAACATCTTTCCGAAGTCATTTGATTTGTCCTTGCCCGGTTGTTGAGGCGTATTTTTTAGGCAAATAGGCAGTCCCTGCTGCGCCAATTCTAGAATTCGCTCCAACGCTCGAATATCCATATACTGTACGTCGATATACAAAGTCGAAAAAGCGGCATCTCCTACGGTGAGTTTTCCGTTTTCGAATGTCGCTTCATTTAAGAAATGGCGATTGATCCAAAGCGGATGATAGCCTTCGGTCTCTTCAGGTGGAAAAATATAGCGCATTTCATATTCCCCCCACACCCATACACGTTGCCGCTCAGGAGGATAAGCCCCTTTCATGACACCGTCCTCATAGGGAATATAGACAGCGACATCAGAATAAGTCTTGCCTTGTTGCATAAGGCCAGAGACACGTTCCATATAAGCATTGAACTGAGGCAACTCAGGTTCTAGGCTGCCTCCAGGACCAAAATATGTGGTGGCGAAAAAAGTGACTGTATCCGATCCTTTGGGATTGTAAGGCATGCCGTGGTAAAAGTGCTGGTTCACGCCTTGGGCAAACATTGCGTCTGCCACCATCTTGAGATCCGCGGTTTGCTCCTTGTGGAGGTAGGTTGCAGGGAAGCCATACATGCAGGTGAAGGTCTCGCTCGACACCATGGATTTGGAGGCTAACGCAGCAGACGAGCTCACGATGCGTGAGTAATTGGGATTGTTGAGCATGGACTCAGTCTCGGGAATGTCCACAAGGGAGTAGGTCGTCATCACATCTGTGGGTGAGGCGAGGCATTGCACACGGGAGTAGGCACCTAGTTCCTGACATTTTTTCACATAAGGTTTATAAAAACCCTCCGTCACACACTGATCCAGAAGGAGCATGTAGTCGTAGCGCACATCGGGAAAAGAATCCAGCCCTTGCTCCATATAGGGAATGATGTCGTAGCCGAAAGTCTCCTGAAAACGATCCTCAAAGCCATCTGTCCAGATTTTGTTGGTGCTGTTGAGCTTGATTTCCCATGAGTCGGTGAAAAACGCAGACTTTGAGCCTTTCAAGGCATCTTTTAGACCTTCTCCAATAGGTTCGGCAAAGGTATAAAAGGCATTGCTGTCTAGATGGTTGATCACCAGCAGCGTATCGGGATAGTTCCACGAGAAGGTCAATGTCTGCCGAAAGGAAGTATCCCCATAAATTTTCGTCGTAAGATCCTTGTCGATATTCTCCCCTGCCACGGGCCATGCGCTCCCAAAGGTAAAATCGCAGGACATCCCAATCGAGTCTGCATAGCGCTTGGTATAATTCACGACGTCGATCCACTGAGGACTCAGCCATTGTTGTGCGGTGGTGTCCTTGGGATAGTGGCGTCCGTAGGAGCGGGCATACATCCTTTGGTAACGATAGAGAGGGTACACCCATGCGATCTCCACTCCACCGAAGTTCATCTCCTTTGCCCAGTCCAATTGGTATTTGATGTCAGGCTTTTTGATCTCTGTAGCGAACCACCACCAACGCGTTTGAGGTTTGGAGGTAGGATAAAAAGAGGTAGCTTCCTGTGAGGGAGAAGTAGGGTTGCAGGAAGAACATATTATTGCTCCCAGTAAGAGAAGGTAGAAGGTCCATTTCATGGGAGGAAAATAAGGAATATCATCTGATTGCACTAATTGTAGATGATGCTCCCTCTGTCGCTAATTTACAAGGGAAGACTCGATTGCACAGCTTCTCGAATGGCCTGCACTACGTCTTCTTTCCCATAGTTCAGTTCCTCCTTTGATTCCCACGAGTCATAATAGAAGTATTCACACATAAAGTCGGCTAAGTGCAGAGGATCTAGACCTGATGCTTTTCCCTTTCTCCTTTGGTTTATTTTTATACCCCAGCCAATGAGCGGCATGAACACGCGCGGAATATGGATAATGCGCTTATTTGCCATACCCATTTCCTCTAGCATAATGTGGATCATTTGGTCCCAGTCCATATTGACAGTGCCGATTGGGTAGCAGGTGCCATGTCGACCATGAAGGAGCGCAGCAAGTGTAGCACGGGCGACATCCTCTACCGTGACCATAACGGTACCACCTTTAGGATAAAGAATGATGGGGGCACGGTGAAATCTCCGAATCAGCAGCTCTTTCCACTGAGAATCTCTCTGTGGCATGCGCCCAAATAGATAAGGCAGTTCCAAGACCATGACATCCATTTTTCCTCGACCTGTAGCGATGAGGGCCTCGCGCTGTTGCAAACGGCAGTTGACATAGGCGTGTTTGTCGAGATGGAGATCGGGGCGTTTGAGGGCAAAGTGGCAAAAGTAGGAGCCTTCTACTACTGCGCGTTGGATTCCTGCCTCTCTAGCCGCTTCAAAAATTCGGATGGGAGCTACGACGAGTTTTTCATAAAAGAAATCATATGCTGGTGGAAAGCTCTCATTGCGATCATCAGGCCCTAGAGCGTACACCATCGCATCGTATCCAGTGAAAATGTCTATCAACGCCCCAGTAGACATCTCAAATAGGTTGTGGAAGTACATGGGGATCTCTGGAGAAAACCATTTTTTAGGATCTTGAGGCCGAAAAGAAACACTCGCCACCTCATGTCCTCCCTGAAGTAACTGTAGACAGGTATGGTATCCGATAAATCCTGTTCCTCCCAAAACGATCACTTTCACCGTGATTTTTCCTTAAGTAGTGGGGTGCTTTCACTAGATAGTTCGCTGTTATCTTTGCAATAAGCTTGGATTGCGCATAGATTACAATTCATTCTTTGGATGCTATTTCATCCTTCCACAAGTTTTCTACAAGATGATTTGTAATAAAGTCTCATATCGTATACATCATATTTCCCACTCGATGGGCAGAAGCTGTTAATGGTTATGTTGTATCTTGATACGCAATTCCTCCAATCAAAAAATATGCGGATACTTATTCTAGGTGCAACGGGTCGAACGGGAAAATGGGCTTTAGCTCAAGCACTTGAAAACGGACATGAAGTGTGTGTGCTGGCACGTAATATTCAAAGGATAGATCCGCAGGAAAGGCTCACGCTGATAGAAGGAGATCCGAGTAAACCAGAATCTCTATCTCATGCGCTAGCAGATTGTGAGGCAGTGATCAGCGTACTGAATATTTCGCGGACATCAGACTTTCCTTGGGCGCCCTTGCGTACGCCTCAAACATATCTCTCAGATGTGATGCGCTTGTTGACGGGTCTAGGAGAAAAGGAGGGAGTAAAAAGAATCGTGACTTGTTCTGCTTGGGGCGTGGGGGATTCTCGGGCGGATATTCCTTGGTGGTTCCGCTGGACGATTGACAATAGCAACATTGGGATAGCCTACCAGGATCATACGCGGCAGGAGGAGATCTTATCAGCTTCCGCTCTCGACTGGACGATCGTTCGGCCTGTAGGATTGATCCATGCGAAGCAGCCCGAGGAGATTCGCGAGACATTCGACAACCATCCCAAGCCTGGCTTACTCATCAGTCGGCAAACTGTGGGCGCGTATTTGGTCGATTGCTTGAAAAGAGATGACTTGATAGGTAAGAAGGTGGTGATTTCGAAGAAATAAAGCATATGAAGAAAAGGGAACCCTATTTTTTCGTAGTCAATGTCATTCTCCTACTGATCGTCGTCGTAGGTTTTGGTCCTTCTTTCTTCCTTCGCCCACTCAATGATCTGGCTCCCCTCCCTATTCATTTGATCATTCACGGAGTCAGCGCCACTGCTTGGATTGTAGCGATTGTGCTTCAGTCGTATTGGATACAGCAAGGAAAAGTTCTCAGACATGCACGACTAGGTGTTTATTTCAGCTTAATCGCTCCGATATTGGTTGCCTCAGGCTTCTGGGTGTTGGGCTATGCCACTGAATTGTACCATACAGATTTTGCTCCGCATGTAGCAGCAACTGAGGATGATGGGAGGACATTTCGCGCCTTGATCATCACGGGGGATGTATGGCAGCTTTTGCTCTTCCTGGTATTCGTTTATATAGGTTATCGCAACCGTAAGCATGCTTTCATCCATAAGCGGGCGATGCTCATTGCCTCGATTTTACTTTGTCAGCAGGCTTTGGTCAGAATTGGGAAGATGGAGTTCTTGATGATTGGCTCGGAGCCTGGCGCGAGTGGAGGGATGTATGCGACATTTGTTCCCTTGCTGTTGTTGATCTCGATTGTAGTGTATGACAAGCGGGTGCATCAAAAGATCCAGCGAATCTCGATTGCGGGGATCGTCGCCTATTTGTTATTTGTAGGGATTTCGGTAGCCATTGGCGCATCGGGCTTAGCGGTAGCTGTATTAGAGGGGTTTCGTTAGCATTAACCATTAAAATTCCCAAACCATTTCTTCTCTATGGAGAAAAATGGTTCAGGAAAATGATTGATAAAGGTTACTTATCTTCTGTTGATCCACCAAAGCTGAGCATTAGGATCATTCGTTTTAAGAGGACTAGCGACAACATTCTCTCCCCTCACTTCGAGAAAGCGATCATTTTGCGCATTGACAATCTGATAGTTATGCTCTCTTCCGTCAACTGGGATAAGGCGCCATCTCTGGTTCATGTTATGGTACTCTTGAGGTAAACCTGGATAGGCCTTTTGACCATTACTAAATACATTTCCTTCTCCTGGCCCATTGATTCCATCCAGGAATCTATTGGATGATACCTGACATACAATGAAGTATTGATCTGGGACAATGCCTGTTGGAGCAAATTGGAAGTTCTGATGTTTTGTACCGTTACTGGGCTTAGTTGTCGCACTAGATCCTTCATTGGCTCCTGCTATATCCAGGCGATTCCCGTTGGCAATATTTACAATTTCATAATTACTACCAGGCTGAATGTAATTATCTCCACTTGCAGGAGAGGTGCTGAGACTTTGAGACGTAGACGTTTGCTCGGGAACTTGAGTACCCTGCTGATTTTGGGTCGGCATGATGATTGAATTATTGGGTGATACTATTTACAGGAAAAAGTGAGGAAATAAGCGTTGTATTATGTATTTCCTACACCTACAAGATGAGGAATAAATGACTCAAAGCATCATTTATTTGTATTTTCATGGTTAATATGAGTACTACATCCAGCTTTTTGGGGAGGAGAGATTCTATATTTCTATTAGTGGCTATCCCGAATGAATTCTTATGGAGCTTCTTAAAGTTCCTACAAAAATATGTTTAGTCCATTTCTTTGAAGCTATATAAAATGATTCGTGATAGTCATTATTTATACTATATGTCCCAAAGATTTTTGTTTCGTTTGCTTATATCCACCCCATCTCTAAAACCATGTTTGAAACTTCAAATCTGCGAAAATTCTGTACTTTCAGAACACGCACTTCATCAATTTTGATCCATTTAGCCCGCTAAATCTCATAAGATAGCTTTCACCAGAACCTAAAATCTCTGTTTTTAGCTAGATTTTCATTGTGCCAAACATGGTCTAAGTTTCTAAGCGTTGCTATTTATAATACCTAAAGTTGGGATCGTCCTCATAGGCTGTCCCGATGGCACACAGATGATCGAGTGTATGTGCGAATAGCTCATACAGGTCATGGAATCTATCTAGATTACGAATCACCTTCGCTACACGAAAATGAAGCTCGTTTACGTCTTTTGGGAATTTGGGCTTAGTAAAAAGTGGTGCCTCCCTTTTGAGTTCCAGCAGGATCTTTGGTTGGTAGCTGACGAGGTCTCTGATATGCGGATTGGCAAACATCATCTTCAGTTTTCGTTCATCGCTGCCCTGAATGACAAATTCACGATCAAATTCGGGTTCGCCCACGATGACATCCTGCATGCCAAAGGCTTTTTGAATCCGATGTCCTAGGTGTTCTCGTTGGATTTTGAAGATAAAGTCATCGCGATTGATATAAGGTGCCCGTACGCGCGTATACGTCACTTTATCCACCATATATTGATCAAAAACGATGAGCCAATTTTCGTAAAAAGCTTCTACACGCGCCGATTTTGTCATTCCCCCTCGAAAAAAATCTCCATCCAACTGCTCCGCGAGTTGCTCCCAGATTCTGCGTTTGTGTTTGCCAAAAAAGTCTAGCTTTGCCATCCCCGAAGTTAACCTATTTTCGATTACAGAAAAATTCCAGGGACAGTTCTAACGCTGGGATTGTAGGTCGAGGATACGTCCACGTTCTAAGGGTGGCTTTACAAGGTTCCTCTCTTGATTTTGAATCGCCACTTGTAGGAATGAAAGACCCTTCGGCTCAATATTTTATATCCTAGGAGGGCAATAGGGGGTCCAATTAACGCATAGGTCAAACCTGCGAATATGAAAAGTGCTCCGAATCCAGTCCCGCTCGTGGCCCCTATATAGGTAAGTGCCACTCCAAAACCTGTCAAACATGTACCTGGAGCTGCTCCCACAAAAGCCAGCACACGAGAAAGTGGCCGTGACTTTGTCGAGATTCGCTTGATGTCTTCTAGCTTCACGGTATTACCTGCGATTTGGAGGTCCCCTTCCTCCGTCAGCATTGCAGGCCCTTTATATTGCTGGCCATTGAACGTCTTTACCTTGACTTTATCCCCTGATACCAGTTTGAATTGTTTGTCCCCTTCTAATCGTTCGATCAACAGCGTATCGGGAGGGGGGATCATGGAGGTATGTTGGCTGGCGTGCGAGAAAGGGATGAGACAGAGAAAGATTATCCAAATGAAGAGGGGGCGTATCATATAGGTAGTAGAAAAGGTGAACGGCCTTTAAAGAATGCAATTATCAAGGAATATACTGTATTATATACTTTTACCCATTACCAGTTCGTAATATTTATCTTTCAACTCTGAATGTTTCTTTTGTAGGTCGATATATTCACTTTGCATGCGGCGAATTTCCTCTTTGAGTGCCTGAATTTCCTCTTCTTTTGAGGATGGGTGGTTAGGATTTGGTTGCATTTCTTTGGCTTTATTTTCTTGGATGATTTCGGTAACTCCTACAGTTGATATTTGATGTGAGGGCGAGTGTACCTCTCTGTTGATAGGAGCTTCTACCTGTATATTTTGAACTGCATCTGCTTTCTCTTTAGCCGTGTTTTCAGCTCTTATTCTTTCCTCTACTGAGGGTTTATGTGTTTCTGATGAAGGCGTATCACCCGTCGGTTCTATTTCCTT
>JBCBPW010000043.1:0-57045 GCA_039820545.1 Bacteroidota bacterium
ATTAACTTGGGAAGTACCTCGATATAAGTATCATCAGACTTTAGCATCCACTGCACCCCTGATTTTTCCTTCCATATATTCTCACGAACATAGGGGAGCATATGGCGCATAGTAGAATCGAGAATCTTACTTTTTTCAAAAACCTGACGATAGTCCTCTTCAGCCAATGCTAGAATTTGCTCTATCCAAAAGTCACAGTCTGCTGTGTACATGGAATCTGCTTTTTTAATGTCTAGAGTATCTGCTGATAAAGAATCTAGGCTCGCCTTACTTCTAGTAGAGTCAAGACCTACAGCATTTTTCTCTGTATAAGAAGTGTCCTGTCTACAAGAAGAGAGGATGCATAAAATGGCTAGTCCCCACACACGTATATTCAATAGTCCCATATTCATATTTTCAGAGGTTATCTTTATATCCTAGGAGGAAGCAGCGAATAACCTATTTCCTTTTCCCAAATAAACGACTGCTGGCATTGCTTCCTACAAGCATTATGCACAAATTCCCTCTCATCATTCCTACTATTATGAAACGCTACCTGCTCACGCTCCTTATTTTATTCACCATGGCCATTCCCAGTATAGCTCAGTCAGACCTTCTCCCCTTCCAAAATCCCGATCTAGCCCTAGAAGAAAGATTGGAAGATCTGCTGGGACGCATGACCGTTGAGGAAAAAGCCAGTCAACTCCGCTTTGATGCACCTGCCATCGAAAGGTTGGACATTCCATCCTACAATTGGTGGAATGAATGCCTACATGGTGTCGCCCGCAATGGCAGAGCCACCGTTTTCCCACAAGCCATCGGGATGGCCGCAACTTTTGATACAGCCTTGATGCACCGCATCGGAGATGTCATCTCGACAGAGGCACGCGCCAAGTACAACTTATCGATTGCCCGCGACCAACGCGAGATTTATCAAGGTCTCACCTTCTGGTCTCCCAATGTGAATTTGTTTCGTGATCCACGCTGGGGCAGAGGACAAGAAACCTACGGAGAAGATCCCTTTCTCACTGCGAGAATGGGCGTATCCTTCGTCCAAGGCTTGCAAGGCGATCACCCCCGATACCTCAAGGCAGCGGGCATGGCCAAGCATTATGCGGTGCACAGTGGACCCGAGGCTTTGCGACATGAGTTTGATGCCGAAGTAGGCATGAAGGACTTGTGGGAAACCTATCTTCCTGCTTTTGAAGCCCTAGTGACAGAAGCAAAAGTAGAAGGGGTGATGGGGGCTTACAACCGTACCAATGGCAAACCCTGCTGTGCCCACCCTTATCTAATGCAGGAGATTTTGAGAAAAAAATGGGGTTTTGATGGATATTTTGTTTCTGATTGCTGGGCCATCGTGGATTTTTTTCAGGGACATAAGATCGTCGAGACACCTATCCAAGCAGCAGCCCTCGCTTTAGAGACTGGCTGTAACTTGAACTGCGGGAGCACCTATCATACTTTGATGGAGTCATTGGAAGCGGGCCTAATCACAGAGGAGATGCTGGATGCCAACTTGAGAGAATTGCTCCCCACGCGTTTTCGACTGGGCTTATTCGATCCTGTTGGAAGTGGGCCCTTCGATCAGATCGGCGCAGAAATGATTGCCACAGATACCCATCTCAACTTGAGCCGAGAAGCGGCCACAAAGTCTATGGTTCTCCTCAAAAATAATGGCGTCTTGCCACTCTCAGAGGAGACCAACAGTCTCTTCGTCACAGGTCCTATGGCCACGCACACACAAGCCTTGATCGCCAACTACTATGGGATGAGCCCCAATCTCTATACCTTCCTCGAAGGCATCGTAGCCAGTGCTAGCCCCCATACCAAGATCCAATACAGCCAAGGTGCCCTATTAGACGAAGCAAACCGTAATCCGATGGATTGGTTTTCGGGTCAAGCACAAACGGCAGAAGTGACGATCGCTTGTGTAGGTATCTCGCAGCTGATCGAAGGAGAGGAAGGGGAATCCATCGCGAGCAAGCACAAGGGAGATCGTGTGGACATCGGCTTACCACAAAATCAGATCGACTTCCTCAAGACGATTCGTTCGAAAGCCCAAAAGCTCGTGGTAGTCATCACCTCTGGTTCAGCCATCGCCTGTCCTGAAGTCTATGAGATGGCGGACGCCGTGATCTACGCATGGTATCCTGGGGAGCAAGGAGGTTTGGCGCTAGGAGATCTTCTATTTGGAAAACAGGTCCCTTCTGGGCGCTTGCCTGTTACAGTTCCTTATGCAGTAGAAGATCTTCCGCCCTACGAAGATTATGCGATGCGCAATCGCACCTATCGCTACATGGAAAAGGAGCCCCTTTTTCCTTTTGGTTTTGGTCTGAGCTATACTACATTTGCCTATACTGATCTTCAATTTTCTGCTCCTAGCATTCAAGCAGGGAAGTCACTGGAAGTTTCTTTTACCCTTAAAAATACAGGTCCATATAAAGGGGAGGAAGTAGTCCAGCTATACATTCGAGATGAGGCAGCTTCGACTTATACTCCCATTTATAGCTTGCAGGGATTCCAAAGGGTTCGTTTAGATGCAGGACAATCCCAAGACTTAACATTTACCCTTACGCCTGAGATGATGGAGTTGGTCAATGAAAAGGGCGAGCGGATATTGGAGAAGGGAAAATTCAAGGTATTTGTAGGGGGATCTCAACCTTCAAAGAGAAGTCAAGACTTGGGAAGTAGCGCTTACTTAGAGGGAACATTTGAATTACAGTAAGGCTTGGATATTATTCAAAATCTTCGTCTTCTAATGTATCGTCTACGTAGGCATCCGCTTTATTCCAGATGGGCAGGTCAAGGAAATACGCCAATTTGTCGGCATCATCCATGATCTGCTCAGTTTTGCTGTGGTCTACAACATTGATTCTCGTAGCATCCACTAGCACGAGATTGATTTCATAACTGTGGTAGGAAGATTCGTTGCCACTCACATATTCATCCAGAATCTGAATGGCCACAATTTGATCGAGCGCTACATAGTTTTTTCCTCTTTGTCCCAAAGAATCTCCTTTAGGCAGAGAACCTTTGTAGTAGTAGCCTGATTCCTTGTCAAATACCTTATTTCGAGAAAAGAAAAACAGCATATAAAGCCCTACTCCAAAAAAGAGTAAACCAATTAGAGAAGCAAAGAGTGCAGAACCTTCCCAATCGACAAAGGCAGGAAGGAAGGCAAAGCCTCCACCCATGATCGTAAAAACCAGACTGAAGGCATACATCCCGCGAGAAGTCGCAAAGGCTGCTTTTGAATTAGATAGTTCCTTAAAACTATGCGTCTTGAAGTTCGATCCTCCCATGGCTTGAGGTGCCCAACTCACTTCCTCTGCTAAAGGGTGTCCAAAGACTGTCAGATCCAGATTTCTTTTTACAGAAGTGCGATTGAGCATATGCGTCAATGCTTCCAATAAGCCAGGCCGCTTAGATGTTTCTTCCATAGGAGTCAAGTGATTGATTTCTCGGGTTGATGATCGTGAATGATGTCAATGAGAGCAATATAGTCTGGATTAAGCTGCTACAACTCGTCGGGTAGAGGTAATTCTGCTTCCTGCTGATCCCAAACAGGTATCCCCAGCGACGTTGCTAAAACTTGTGCATCCGCTCGTATCTGCTCGATGTTTGTATGATCTAAGATATGCAGTCGCTCTTTGTTCTCAAATATGACATTTAACTCATAGCTCCGATACGAACTACTTCTATCATTTTCTTCATCGTATGTGCTGATACGTTCAGACAGTAATTGAATGGCATAAAGAGACGTCAAGTCAAACTGCTTCTCCGCATCTTTCCTTTTGAATATACTTCTGAGCCACCTCTTTTGGATGATCTTCAATGTCCGTTGATCAAAGGTGGTGTAGACCATTAACTGATCCATGAGGAGAAGCGCAGCTCCCCAAAATAGCAGAATCCCAATGTACAACATGACATTGGCTGAGAGGGATTCAAAGATGGCGACACCTATGAGGATCAGTCCAGCCAGGAAAAATATGGATGGGATGAGCTTCGCAAAAAAGACAGGCTGAAAGGCCGAAACCTGATTGCTCAGCGTTTGCAGCTTGTGTGTCATGAAACTATTTCCTCCCTCATGCATCTGTTCCCAGCTGACTTCTCTTGCAACAGGATCTTTGAAGATGGCAAGGTTCAGCCCGACCTTTCCTTCGGGCTCATTCATCAACTCATCAAAATTATTTTCCATCATTGACCTTTTCCAGAATATGCACAGAATATTCCGTTCCAGGCTTCATCTTGTCACTGATGGGAGGTTTTTTGTCCTTTAAACGAAAGAGAGGTGCAGCCAAGATCATATAAACGCTAAAAACGCTCTTCTAAAAATCGGTGAATGACGATCATCTGGTCTCTTCCTTTTCTCTTCCCAACATCTGCCACCATATACAAAGAGAGAAAAGCGAGGATCAAAAGCGGTATCCACCACAAAATATGGGCAGGCTTATCAAGCGAGATATTGGAAAGCCCAATCATGGAAATGACCACAATGCCAAAACCCAAAATGGCATAACAAAATACAAACATGGTCCACACAGAACCTCTCGGTCCATACAATCCTCTGACATGTGTACCCCCTGCTTCATTTTCCTCTAGACTCAAGCTCAGTTGTGGGGACCAATAATGCTGGACTTCAGGAGGCAGACGCAAGGTCCCATATCCATGCGTAATCTGTCCTAGGCAAGGGGTTTCGGGATCAGCAAGAGCTGTGTTAAGTTTGTGGGTGAAACTATCGATGGATTCTGGCAGATCCACCTGGAAGCGAGGGCGAATCTCCGAAATCGGAATGTATCCTTTTGTGGGGCTAGACATAAGCGCGCATTTGAGTCCTAGGAAAAGTTAGGATCTGACAAGAGGGAAAGGAATGATAAAAATCAGTCGTCTCTTGATTACAATTGGATCAACACGAAGACAGAGGAATGGCGCACCATTCCCCTGTTCTTTTTCTTAGCCCATATAAGCTTCAATCTCCGCAATAATGTGATTAGCTTCTGCGTCGTCTACGCCCATACCCATAGAATAGGTTTTCATTCCATAGTCAAACTTGATCTTACCATCAGTCAGCCCTATCACATGAAAGGGGTTGCGCCTGCGGTGCCAGTCAGCGGCATGAGGATTGAAACGGAAGTTTTTCAAATCCGACGCATGCAATATGCGGTTCTTTCCGACTCCACCGATGTGCTTTTTATAGTGGACCTCCTGCCCCATGAGCGCAAATTCTTCTCTTCCAAATAATCCCCAGACTAGGGAAAAAAAAGCCACAAGCCCTCCCGCTGTCCATAGTATCAGCCAGACGATCATAAAAATAGATGCAGGCAGGAAACCATCTGTAGAGAAAATCTCTCGCCCAAATTGCCCATCATAAAAAATCATGTAAAAAGCCACAAGAAAGTACCTCCTAATAGGAGAATATTTTTTCTGGAGGGAATTGAGATAGAAATGCCATCCACCGACTTTCGAATGTTTGCTTTTCCATTTTTGGTTGTTTCCATGCTGACACGTTTAAGGTTTTCTTTTTATAAAGATATACTTTTCCCCTTCAGCGTTGGAAAATCAGGCCCAAACATGTAGTGGTTTTTCATCACCAAAGTACCCGATAAAACAAGAAGCTGCCATTCGCATACCTCTCTCTACGGGGCGGACGGCATGTACACACTGCGAACGAAACAGAATCAACTCTCCAACTTGTGGCACAATCCTCAAAGGTGCTGTAGGCAATTGGGATCGGTCGATGAAGTCATGATGTCCCTGGAATAAAGTGGGAAGTTCTTCTGCACTCGGCATAAAGTCCCATATTTCTAGCTCTCCACCTCCTTTGCCCGTGTCTATGTAGAGATTCGCCGCCAATTGGCATGCGATATCCTCAAAACAAGTAGCGCCAGGGACATCTTTGAGGAGGAAATCAACATGTGGAGGGAGACCTCCTTGCGGATCGGCTTCGAAAGCACGAATGATTCCTGGATTCATCTCTTGATCGTTTATTTTGGGGCGTGCAAAACTGGTAGGCCAAGTCATTCCCAACTCCATATGGAGTTGCCAAATTGGATTTCCTCCCAAAAGTAAAGCTTCAATACGAGAGAAAGTATGCACCGCATCTTCCAGGTAGGCCGCTAATTTCTCGGGTTGATTTTCTGTTTCAAAAAGCGTCATCCCAATCCTGCTCACAGGCACGTCTTGGGCGTGTCCATATCGCTTCAGATCCTCAGCGGCACGTATATACTGCTGCCATTGGACGCACGTTTCAACTGGCACAAACTGAGGAATGCGTAAGGCAAGATGCTTACCTTGAATCAGGTCATGGAGTGAATTGCATGTAAGGCTATCTTCGACTTGTACAGAATGATGATGTGTATCAATCATGGTTGCAAGGGTATCAGGGTAAAAAAGATCATGATGGATTCTCCCCTATGGATGAGGGGCAAAAATCATGAGAGGTGTAAGCACTACTTACTATCCTTATTTCGTAAATGATCCAAAAAGGGTTTCATTTTTCGAAATATTATTAAGGCGAGAAAAAATTACCCTTTCGTTATTATTTCTCTATCATAATAAGTAGAGAGGTTATGGATAGAGAGATTCAGTAGATGGACGAAAGATTCCGAGAGTCGATCCCGTTTACGGGAGAACGGAGACTTAATATATTAGTAATCAGCAATATGTTACTTTTTGAATTACCCGTTTTCCTCTGTCCACCTACTTAAGTAGGTGGACAGAGGAAAACGGGTAATGTATACTACAGCGTAGCTCCAACAAATTGCGCTAGCTGTGTCATCTTGATGCCGCTACGAAGTAGGCAGAAAGATCTAAACGGATCTTACCTAAATGATACCAGATAAGAGATTTTATCTCATTTCATGCTGCTTTAGTTCCTTCCTCCTTCCCTACGGGAATGGTCGTCAGGATGACCCCCCCTGCGCTTTCCATTCGAGGCTACGCCTGCTCTATTATAACCTGATTACATCTGTCCACCTACTTAAGTAGGTGGACAGATGTAATCAGGTTATGTATACTACAGCGTAGCTCCAACAAATTGCGCCAGTCCCGCAATTTAATAGCGGGATCATCTTGATGCCGCTACGAAGTCCCGCAATCTTCATAGCGGGAGAAAGATCTAAACGGATCTTACCTAAATGACACTAGATATGAGATTTCATCTCAGTTATACTGCTTTAGTTCCTTCCTCCTTCCCTACGGAAATGGTCGTCAGGATGACCATACTTGCGCTTTCCATTCGAGGCTACGCCTGCTCTATTATAACCTGATTTCTTGTGTCCCCCTACCCATCACCGCGCCAAAATCCATGGATAGGCGGTCTTTACACCTGCTCTCCAAGTGGGGTGCCAATGACCTTCATCCTCGATAATCTCAAAACGAAGGTTTTCTGAAGGCATACCTGCTGCTCTTAATGTTTTGTACATCTTGCGGGCATCAGGTAACATGGGATATACTTCCTCTTCTCCTACATTTAGGTAAATACGCTTGTTGTGCAGATCTGAGACTGATTCATGCATAGAGAAAATGGAATCATTGACCCAAAAGGAGGGAGAAAGGACAATCGCTTGATCATAGACTTTTGGATAAGCCATCAGGCAATAATAGGCCATTAACCCTCCCAAAGAAGCACCTCCGATGCAGGTATGACGTGCTTCAGGCTTCGTTCGTAAACTGCTATCTACCCAAGCTTTGAGGGATGTGGCAAACCACTGGGCGTGCTTGGCTCCAAAGACCTGATCGACTTCACTCGTACGCGGAGGCGTCATCGGCATATACTCTGGAGTTCTACGTTTTGCATGCATCACGCCCACGACGATGGACGTTTGCCCGCCAATGGCAGACAGACTATCCATGAGGTTGTCGAGTTGCCACTCTGGTCCTTTCAACACCGCATCGTCGAACAAGGCATTGCCATCGAAAAAATATAAGACAGGATAACGGAGTGTATCTGTTGCATAATCGGGTGGAAGGTAGACATAGACTTCGCGGTATTCCTCCAAATATTCTATGTACACACTGTCCACATATACTGTAGGTGAAGCGGTATCTTTTGCCTGCGCTGCATACTCCTTCTTTTTGAAGTGATCATATGCCTGCATCCCTAACAGATACGTGACATAACATCCGAAAAGGAGAAAGGGGATGGAAATGAAAAATAGTATGCGAAGAATGCGTTTCCAGCGAGGACGGCTCATAGCATGTCGGAAATTGAGGCTAATGGATATAGGTAATTTTAAAGATATCATGTAATAGAGACAATTCTATATCCTGCGATGCAAAGAGTTAGCTTCCTTGATTTCGCCCCATCATACCTTCTTGAGCATGACAAAATGGCTTCCAATCCCGACTAGCTAGACAAATCTTACGCTCTTTCTATTATACCTTCTATCACCGCTGAGTCTAAGCTCCATTTCTTTCCAAAGTCCCTCACTTCCTGTACCCACTGTTCCTCAAATTCACGTTTGCCAACCGCGCGATTGATCCGTAGCGCATGCGGACGGTTGTCATAGGTTTGTAACAAAAGTTGGTTGATTTCCGCTGTACTTAATGGACGTTTGTACCGATGCTTGTTGCGCTCTTCGATAGCCGTTTGTATGTGCGCCTGCACCTTGGGATCCTTGGGATATGTTACTTCTTTGACGGAGGCTATTGCGATGACCTGAGGTCTTTTCCCTTCCAAGAGATGCGCCTCCAGGCGACTATGGCCATCGACCAAAAGGTAGGCTTGAACCCCACTATGAAACCAGACGAATAGGGGCGGACAAGTTCCATCTCGGACCTTTTTTCTCCACCATTTGACGCGGGCAGACTGCACATCGGGCTTGGATTTAAGCGGCAGAATTGCAGGTTCTCCAAAACCTAACGCAATCGTGTAGGAGGCACTAGTCAGTAGAACTTGCGAAGGATACTTTTCCCTCAGAGCATAAAGATGCCACATCCCAGCATGCAGAAAATGGAATGGACTTTCTGCCAGTTTTTGGAAAAAGAATCTCGCCCAAAATGCTGGATCTTGATGAGGACCTGTCGCTGCTAAACGAAGATTCCGCGCCGTAATAGGCGGAATGACAACCTGCGAAGTAAAAAACCCATCGAGGTCAACCAATACCTCGCAATCCCAATAATCCGCTGCGATACAAGCCCACAAAAACGGATGCCCATCTAACAGTAATTTCAGTCGATGATTGCCTCCTGTCTGCGCATAAATGCCTGGATCGGATGCTTCCGAAATCTCTACATGAAGGTGACTCCAATCATCTGCCAGATCTTTCTTATCCTCCCAGAAGTGTTTCATAGCTAACAGTTGCTACATAGTTAAAATCTCTATGTTATGATTGGTATAAATACAGATATCCGCTGCGATGGTCAAGCCATTTCGGACGATCTCTTCAGCGGTCATCTCTGGGGAGTGACGCTTCAACGCCAGTGCAGCAGATCGGGCATACTCCCCCCCCGATCCGATAGCAAGGATATCATTCTCAGGGGCGATCACATTTCCATCTCCACTGATCAAGAGGCCTTCTTCTTTGTTCATGACCACTAGCATCGCTTCCAGCTTACGGAGATACTGATCGGTGCGCCAGTCTTTGGCCATTTCGACCGCAGCGCGGGTGAGGCTGGTGCGGTACATATTCATTTTCTCCTCAAACTTCTCCACCAGTGTAAAGGCATCAGAGGTAGAACCTGCAAAGCCCACCATGATGTCGCCATTTCCGATTTTACGTACTTTTTTGACATTGCTTTTGGCTACAGTATTGCCGAGGGTAGCCTGTCCATCAGCACCGAGGGCCACTTGCCCATTATGTAAAATACCTAGTACGGTAGTTGCGTGAATCTGCATATAAAATTAAATATCTAGCTTATGTTTTCCTCTTCAAAGCTTGAGAGGAATAAATAGGTGTCGTGTGTAAGAGGTAGATATTGTTTCAATCTGCCTGAAAGGTACAAATCCTAAGAGGAAAACAGAAAATTCATTTGATACACTTAAAGATGTGGTATTTGGTAAGTTTTTTGCACAAAAAATCGTGTATATTGATACTCCGTACAACAAAAACAACTGCAGGACTTATATACAGCCTATTCTCACCTCTCCATCCCTGCCTCATTAACATTTAACAGTATGAAATTACCCCTACTTTCTGTTTTTAGCCTCCTTTTGCTCACAGGGTGGATGATCGCCTGCGGTCCTGCGGAGACCGTAGATCCCAATGTAAAAATCGAAGATCCTGCGCAGCTCAGTTTGGTCGTGGGTACCTGGAGCATCAAACGATACTCATACATCGCGGCAGGTAAGGGTGCCTTGGTAGAAGAAAATGCGGGCACATTCGAATTTGATCAGGACGGAACAGGCTTTACAGATGCAGATGTCCCAGGCATGCGTCAGGCCAACAAAGCCAATGTGAAGTGGGTCTATGATGAGGAAGTACAGACATTGACCTTAGATTTTCAAAACGGAGAAGATCCCGATGTCTTCGAAGTGCTCAAGCTCAATGAAGCTGAGCAAATCCTACGCAGAGAGTGGGGAAACAGTACACAAACGTGGATTATAGACATTGTACTAGAGAAGTAGCAAGAGAGCTCAGGAGACATATGGTTTCTTTACGAACCAAATATATAAGAGGCTGCCTCGATGTGAGACAGCCTCTCTTTTTATTTCGAATCCACTGATCTTATTCCTCCTCGCGGTTGCGAAGCGTGTGGATGTTATTGGTGTGATCGAAGTTATACACTTCACCGTAGTTTGGATTGCGGCGCTTCTCTAGGAATTCGAGGCGATCCTTCACCTCTTCTTTGCTTTTGAGCAGACGATCCTTCCCGTGGATAGCCGCTTCGCGAGACTGGAAGTTGTAGTCATATTCTGTGCTCATGACAATGGCTTCTTCAGGACAGACCTCTTCGCAGTATCCGCAATAGATACAACGGAGCATATCGATTTCGAAGCGCTCAGGATATCGTTCCTTGGGATCGTCATTCATTTCTGCTGCCTGCATGCTGATCGCAAGCGGTGGACAAGCACGGGCACACAGACCACAAGCGACACAGCGCTCCTTCTCTCCTTCTTTGACAAGTACAGGACGCCCACGAAACTCCGCGCCCAAATCGGGTTTCTCCTCAGGGTAACTAATCGTCACGGTGGGGCGAAACATCTGACGGAGCGTATAGGCCATTCCTTTCACAACTTCGGGCAAGTATAGCTTCCCCGCTGTAGTCAATTCTCGTTCTTTCTTACTGCCTTTTGAAATCCCAATATTGCTAGCCATAAATGCGATGTTCTTTTCTCCAAAGGTATTCAGAATACTCTATATCAACCAAACAAAAACCATCTTTGTTTGTGTCTTTGTAAGTATGTGCAACTTACTGCTTTTGGGGATGGCACACAATCCTTTCGCGTACGTATACCAGAAAGTCGGACGGATTAGTTTAAGTATTTGTGTAATTTGCCCATAAATATGCTCAGGAGCCGCTCAAAGCGGGAAGCGTCTGTTTACTCGTGTATCTAACATCATCTGCAATCTGCCTACATGTGGCGTGATATTCAGCATTTCGTCCAAATTTCGCGGCCTGTCAATGTGCTAATTTCCTTTGTGGCTTTTATTGTCGCCTGTTTTCTTGCGACAGGTACACTGGAATTCATTGACAAGCTCTCGTTTTGGGGAACCGCACTCACCATTGTGGTTATAGCTGCTACGGGCTACTGGATTAATGATGTCTATGATTTCAGAATAGATCGTATCAACAAGCCTGACAAAGCCATTGTCAACGCCCATCTCTCCACCAAAAAAGTACTGACGGCCTATATCATTGTCAATATCCTCATTCTAGGATTCTCTTTCCTTGTGATAGGTCTACACGCAGGACGGCCACAGATCACCTTCATCAATTTCCTTTCTGTCCTCTTGCTATTTGTTTATGCAAGCTATCTCAAACGCACAGGTGTGGCGGGCAATCTCACCATCTCATTTCTCATTGCCCTTGTACTCATCCTAGCCTATTACTTGACCCATCGACTCAATATGGCCCTCATTTGGTCGATTATTTTTGCTTTTGAGATTACGCTGATCCGAGAGATTACCAAAGATGTAGAGGACATCAAGGGAGACCTCGCCTTCAAGTTGAAGACATTGCCCATACAGATCGGGATCAAAGGGACGAAACGTATCCTCGTTCTACTCTATATAACCTTTCTCGTTTCCTGCTACCTGCCCTTCCTGTATTATGGCACTCAACACAATAAGTGGATGTACTTATATCTGATTTTATCCGTGGCCATCGTACAGATCCCGACCGTTTGGATCCTTAGATTGCTAGTGAAGGCTTCCAATCCTCGAGAGTTTGGCCTACAGAGCAACTACCTCAAGTATGTAATGCTGACAGGTATGATTACGTTATTTTTCCTTTCCTGAGTCATTATTCAGGAGTGAGAAGCGTTTTTCGGGCCTGACTAGCAGCCAGATGATGACAGCCCCATATTCTATCAAGACTCCCAACAGCCACTCATCATAAGGAATCACGCGATAAGTCGTATAGGTGATTGCTACAATAAATCCCCAAAATATCGGCCAACGATAGGTTGTGAACATGCTCATGGCAACCAAAGTCGTGAGGTACCAGGGATGTACAATGGAAGCGAATAACAGATATATTCCCAATGTCCACATCATCGCTCTCGGAAGATTGGCAAGTGTTGGTTGATTTTCCACAAACGTATACACCAGAATGAGTAAGACGGTAGAAATACCTAAATAAGGTCCTACGGTAGTCAGTAGGTTTTCATATTGTATCATCTCCCTTATGAGATACCAGAGGCTGGCATTGAACTCGAACTTGGAAAAATATAAATCTACGCTATCGAGCATGTGGAGAAGGGTGGCTCGATCGAAAATGGGGAGAAACAGGAAGATACAAAGCCCTCCTACTAGCAGGCCAAATATCAGGCTTTGACGCCAGCCCAACCGTCGCAACAGCAGGGGCATAAACATCAGAGGCAGTAACTTGGTACAAACTGCCATGGTAAAAGCTGCCGCTGCCCACCCTATACGTTTTTGATGGAGCAACCATAAGAAGGCCAATAAAAAGGTGATCATGAGTCCCTCAAAATGTACATTCCCAATGGTTTCCAATAGGATCAGGGGATTCAAAGCATACAAGATCCAACGAGAAAGGGGGATGCCCCATGCCTTTAGGAGCCTATACAACAGGTACAGGCTCGTCATCTCTCCCAAGAAGAGAAACAGCTTCATGATGAGTACTGCCCCGTAGATATTGTCGGGAAATATCCAGGCAGAGAGAGCAAAAACACCTTGGAGGATGGGGGGATAGATGGTGAAAAACTCGGGGGAATTGAGTCCATCAAATAAGGTTTGCGAAAGGCCCAAGCGGGAAGCCAGCGCAGGGTCCTGCATATAAAAACTGGGAACCTCCATAAAGGGATTGATTCCATGTGTCCATAAGCGCCCGTCCCACACAAAGCGAAAGTAATCATCCGATAAGCTGGGAAGGCTGATACCTGCTAATGCACGCGCCAGGATGGCCAGCACCACAATCCAACTGAGGGGAACAGCAGATTTTTGGAGATGCTCCCAAATCATGAACCCAAAGCTACTCCATAGTACGGTCCATGCTGACCATAAGGAGGGTGTGTCTGTTCGAGGAATGACAAATAATATCGCACAGAGCATCGCCAGAAAGACTCCAGCAGCTATCCACCAAATGATGCGAAGCTTCATGATGCAAGTATACACACCCTAAGTAAATGTAGATAGTCTATTGGCGGACTTTTATGTATGGAAATGAAACTAGCTCGCCATAGCGTGGACCAATCGCTGGTCCGAGAGGCTGCGCATCATATCTAGGATTTTTTCTACGCCTTGCTGCCCTGCATCAAAGGGTAGTGCGTAGCAGATACCTTCTTCTAAACTAGGGTCTTGCAACCAAATCTGGAATTGCGCCTGGATGTATTCCCGCACATTGTAGAAAGTATGGGCGACATCATGCAGGATCTCACTCCTGTTGTCTAAGAGATAAATGAGATCTTCAAAGTTCTCATCCATTCTAAAGCTCCGCTTACGGCTCGCATTGACTGCTTCGATCTTGGCAGCAAGAAAATAGGCTGCAGGAAGCAAGCGCACGCGTGGACCATTGGGTATTTGGTGAGAGTAGGCATGAAAGGCGCCTTCCTCATACCATATCTGCTGTACCCCTCTGATGACGGGCCGCAGAGGCATGATGTGCAACGAGAGGGATTCTTGCTGAAAGGTCTGGTGAGGTTGTAGATCGTCGTGTGGAACAAAGCCTCTAGACTTAAGATTTTCTCCCCAATGATACAGGTCGCCCATGCTACTCGCTTGCACGAGGCATTGGACTTGACGTGAGGTACGGTGCTCTTGTGCGGCAGCATCTGTCGCATAAAACTCGAGAGAGGCATCTCCCACGAGTACTACTTGGTGCATTAAGCCATCTAACCGATCAGCTAGGAGGCTGATTTTTTTCAGTGTCTGAAGTGGCATAGTAATGATTAATTCGTTTGGATAGCTCCTCAATCGCTGCTTTTTGCTCGCGGGCTCTGCCTACGCGGATGGCATCTAGCAAAGCGAGGAGTTCATACAACATGGGGTCATGGCGAATGGCGTCAATGATACTGGGATAAAGGGGGGTGATGGCTTGCCCACGCATATTGCCGATAGGGCTGGGCCATACATATACTTCACGGTCAGATTCGATGATATCTCGGAGAGGTTTGGCGGAGTGTCCAGTAGGGATGCCACGTACGGTGGCTCCTGGCTGTGCAGGAAATACATACTTGAGTCCATGCACCAAAAACTCAATGAAGGCGCTGACAAATACGCGCTTCTTGCTGGCGTCGACAAGGCGCGCCAGCATAGACCTATTGAGGGCCTCGGCCACTTCGGATTGGCTGATATGTAGGGACTGAGCAATATCTGAGTATCGCCAGTTGTGATGTCCTATCGTGATGATTTTGAGAAGGATCAGGACATCTTGAGGGCGCATGCCATTGTGCTTCCGCATAGCAAAGATTTTTCTATCGCAATTCGCGAATGAAATTTGGGGAATCCCTGCTTAAGACATTGCAAATATATCGCCAACAGATACACTCTTGTCATGACGTGCCAAGAAAACCACTTTAATGGATGTAAGAAATCGACAGGAAGACCTTAATCCTCAGCTTCATAGAAAACAGCCACTTCTTCGAGGGCTTTCCGTTCGATATTGGGCACTTCAGCATCCTCAGCGGGATACCCTACAGGAATTAGTAAGAAAGGACGCTCATTTTCAGGACGATCCAAAATTTTTGTTAAGAAATTCATCGGACTTGGTGTGTGTGTGAGCGCCACCAATCCCACCTGATGAATGGCCGTAAGTAGGAATCCCGTTGCCAATCCTACCGACTCATTGACGTAATAATTATTCTTTTTTTGTCCCTCTTCTAAATCATACGCCTTCTTGAAAACCACTATAATCCAGGGGACCGTCTCTAAAAAGGGCTTGTGCCAGTCCGTACCAAAGGCCTGTAAGTCATCTATCCAGCGATCTGACATACGCCCATGATAGTTTTCATACTCTTCTTTTTCAGCCGCTTCGCGAATGATCGACTTCACCTTGGGATCACTGATGGCACAAAAGGTCCAAGGCTGCTTATGTGCGCCTGAAGGAGCACTAGAAGCGGTCATGATCAGTTGCTCAATGACGGACTTGGGTACGGGAAGATCCGAAAACATCCGCAAAGAACGTCGCGTATCCATTTTCTGATGGAACTCCTGGCTGATTTGGAGCATTTCTTCCCCTGTATAAGTGGGGATTTTATAAGGAATGAATGCAGACTCAGACATATTCTATTTTTGATAAGGAAAGTAAAAAAGAAACGATAGTCATCCATCGCCATCTTGTACTCTAATTTTATTCCCTAAAATTAAAAACTTTGTGTGAGTAAAGTCGTCTGCTACTCGTCATTTAAGTACCTGATCAAAAAAATAAGGCATCTTAAATATGAAGAGATTTTGACTGCTAATACTTTAGAGTCTAAGGTCTTGAACGAAGTGAAATCTCTTTGGGGATCGCCTCTCACTTCTCATTGTCTACTGAAACATATGCATGCAGATATTTAGGGTGGGTATCAAGAAAGTCGAATATTTCCTTTATTTTAGCGGGCGTTTTGAATTAAAAACTCTGATCTGTGCGTCCTCTACTGAAAATCAGCCATCTAACCAACCTCCAAGATGCGCGCTCTAGTGCTGCGGTGGGCTTTGATCTTATTGGTTTTGACCTTGTACGTGGAAGCCATCGAAAACTGGCAGCTCCCATGGTCTGGAACATTGTCAAATGGCTCTCAGGTCCCCGGATTGTGGTAGAACTCTCGCGGGAGAGCCTCCCTGAACTCTCTGAAGTACAAAAGTCTGTCGAAATCTCGTTCGTGACCTTACCCCTTGAAGATTGGGGAGAAGATCTCCTGGATCTGGATGTTCCCGTCATATTGAGAGTTCCCGCTAAGACTGATCTAGATGATCTGATTGAACTTCGCAATCATAAAGGCGTTTATTTCGAACTAGAAATGCCGAGTGTGGATGAAATGACAGGTACAGAAGCCCGAATGGCCCTCCTTTCCATCATGGACAAGAGCTTTCTCCATTTCCAAACGATGGAAGAAGGGCAGGAATTCATTGTCCACAGTGACCACGTACCCTATGGTTTCGCTTTGGGACAAGAAGCTGAAGAAGAACCAGGCGTCCTCCATTATGAAAAAATCGACGATTGGCTGGAAACGTTTGAACACAGATTTCCGAACAGCTAAGAAACTAAGGCAATCCCGTTTCCATTACGCTTCATTTTCACTTTCCGAAAAATATGTAGGCTTATTCCGTCTGATTAGAAGGGGAAAAGTCCTTTTTCTTTAGTTTCTTAGTGGCAAATTTGGATGGTCATTTTCAAAGAAGGCTTTTACGCAGAACCCTTTACATGAATCGGAGAGTAGTACAAAAATTTGTTGAACGTACGTCTTACGGGAGTCTGGTAGGAGGAATTTTCATGGCATTAAATGCAGGATTGACCATAGCCTATGTGATTACGGGTTTATTGGGAGGTGCTATGATCGGCTTTCTGACGGTCGTATTGGATCGCCTCTTACTCAAGACAGGACTGAGACGTCAGCAGTTTTTTGTGGTACTGATCATAAGAAGCCTTGCTTACCTTCTAGTCATCAGCTTAAGCCTTTTACTCATTGCGAGTGTCTACACAGCCTTTGACAACCATCTTTCTCTCGCACAACTTCTCCAGTCCGATGCCTTGAAATCATGGATTCGAGATGGACAATTTACCTATGGTGTGGTCTATATTTTTGTACTGCTCCTTGTCCTCCAGTTTGTCACACTAGTATCTCGCCTCCTCGGTCCCAACGTCCTCTTGAATTATATGGTGGGTAGATATCATTCGCCTAAGGAAGAAGAGCGTATCTTTATGTTCATGGATCTGCGTGCCTCGACCACCATTGCGGAGCGTTTGGGGCACTTGAAATGGCATTTCTTCCTCAATGATTTTTTCTTCGATATCGCGCAGCCCGTGCGTAGACACCGCGGAGAGATCTATCAGTATGTCGGTGATGAAGTGGTGATCAGCTGGCCCAGAGAAGCAGGATTGAGGAAAATCAACTGTGTCGCTGCTTTTTTTGAGATATGGGAAATCATCGCAAAAAAAAGGAGCTACTATCTAGAGACTTATGGCTACGAACCTGTATTCAAAGCAGGCTATCACATCGGGAAAGTCATCGCAGGAGAAATAGGAGACTTCAAGCGAGACATTGTCTTCCACGGAGACACAGTCAATACCGCCTCTCGCATACAGATGGAGTGCAACCACTACAACCGCCGCTTGCTCATGTCAGATACATTGTTGGAGCAGCTCGACTTGGGAGATCAATACACGTCTGAATATATCACCAAAATCAAGCTCCGCGGGAAAGAGCAAATCCTCGAACTCTACAGCTTAAATCCAGTCCAGGAGTTAGTCAACGGGTGATAGGGCATACCTTCCCGTTTTATTAAGCAGGTGATGAGTGAGCAGGCGTAGCATCCAAGGCAAAGCGTCAGTCCCACAATCAAAATTCACATGTTAGGAATGCACGGTAGCTGCGACCTCCATGAGTCCTTGGGGATTGGGAAATGTCATAGGAGTAGAAACGATCTGGTTGACCAGTGCGGGGTCTACAGGACGCATGACTTTGATGTAGTTGTCCGTAAATCCATGAATACGCCCCTCTTCTGCTTTTCCTTCGTAGAGTACCTCTCGCGTGCTTTGCGCAAACTGCTCATAGAAGTGACGTTTCTTTTTGTCTGAGAGCATGCGTAGGCGGTGGTTGCGTTGATGCCTTACTTTGGATGGTACCACATCTGGCATTTCTACAGCTAGGGTATTTTCGCGCTCCGAATAGGTGAAGACATGCAAGTAAGAAATATCCAGTTCTGTCAGAAATTGGTACGTATCTTCGAAGTGCTTGTCTGTCTCTCCAGGGAAGCCCACGATCACGTCTACTCCTATACAAGCATGTGGCATCCGCTCCTTAATTCTGGCCACCCGGTCAGCATATAACTCACGTTTGTAGCGGCGGCGCATCATACCCAAGATTTCATTATTCCCGCTTTGTAGCGGCATGTGGAAATGAGGCATGAAGCGCTGCGAGCGAGATACAAAATCGATGATGCGGTCGTGGCACAGATTAGGCTCGATAGAGGAGATCCGAAAACGTGCCACATTGTCTACATGGTCTAGTGCCTGAATAACGTCCAAAAAGGAGTGATTTTCCTCTATCCCCTTGCCATAATCCCCGATATTTACACCTGTCAATACAATCTCCTGTATACCTGAATCGCCGATTTTTCGTGCGTTTCGTACGATATTCTCTAAAGTGTCGCTACGACTTTTGCCTCGGGCGAGAGGAATTGTGCAAAACGTACATTTGTAATCGCAGCCATCCTGTATTTTAAGGAAAGTCCTCGTCCTATCCCCTATCGAAAAAGCATCTGTAAAACTGCTCACTTCCTGAATATCCCCATTAAAAATACAGGGATTGTCTGTTTTGGTAAAAGAATCTACCAACTCAGTGATGCGAAATTTATCCCCTGCTCCGACAACCATATCTACGCCTGGAATCTCTACGATCTCTTGGGGTTTTAGCTGTGCGTAGCATCCAACGACGATGATATATGCCTCCTCATTGCGCTGCAAAGCCTGTTTGATGATTTTTCGACACTTTTTATTGGCTTGCTCTGTGACAGAGCAAGTATTAATCACATATACATCTGCAGCTTCGTGAAACTCTACTTTTTTGAAGCCAGATTCTATGAACTGCCTACCGATAGTAGAGGTTTCCGAGAAGTTGAGCTTACATCCTAGGGTATAAAAAGCGACACTTTGCATGGTTATCTCCAGCTAAAAATTATCAGTGTGCAAAAGTACATTTTTCCTGTCGAAATAGGAATTCGGGAAAGGTCATATGAACAAGTAGGATTAGTACAAAAATAATATTTTTCAAAAAAATAAAATGTATTATGTTTGAATTAAGCGAAAGGAAGATACATCGGTAGTGGTCCTGATAAAGAGATAAAAGAACAGGTAAATGCTAGTCCATCAAATTATTTTTACCAAATCATATGAATAAAGCGAACGCGATATCGTTTCAATTTGATCCCAAGCTCGACGAGGAATATTTGATTCGGATGTATGCAGGGGATCTCTCTTTTGCACATGACATGTTTCAACTCTACATGGATACGGTAGCAGATGCACTACCTGCTCTCCAAGAAGCCCTTCGACAACAGGACATACCTCAACTGGGGTCATGGATTCACAAGCTTCGCCCGTGCTATGCGATGGTTGGGTTAGACCAACTGTATCAAGCAGCAGATAGAATGGAAGATAGGGGAGTTGAAAATTATGCATGGGAAGATCTCTCAAGATTAGTCTCGCAGATAATCGACGAAACCCAGAGCAGCTTAAAGATTATACAGTCAGATTCTGTAAGGCTTCATGAGGCTATGCAGAGTGTTTCGAATAGCTGATCGTGAGGCCTAGCTATGCTGTTTAAGTCAAACAAAATCGGATAGGTAGCGCATACCTTCTACATATCATAAAATACCTATCAAGTATCTGATCAATGGGGATTTTTTGAACGAAAATGAATGAGAAGATGAAAAATTGGATGCTTTGGCTCAGTTTGGTGAGCATTGGGATGTTGGTGGCCTCATGTGGGCGTGACATGGAGTATGTGCATTATGAGGCACAAGGTATCACAAGATACAATGGACAACTTTTAAACGAAGTCGCGATCAGAAGTAATATTCAATATGGCGAGGCGGTCACACAATCAGGGAAGGCGAAACGTCTCACTCTGACATTGTATACACCCCAAAATGATATAGAACAGGCTAGGCCTCTCCTCATTTTGGCACACGGGACCGATTTAGCCAGTGTAAATATAGGAGGCTTTCATTCGCTTGCCCAGTACTTTGTCCGTTCTGGCTATGTGGTTGCTTCCATCGATTATCGGACGTTGGATGTAGACAGAAATACAGAGACCCTACAGCGGGCTATTTTAGATGCTTCCTTTGATATGAAAGCGGCTGTCCGCTACTTCCATAAGTCTGTAGCTGTAGGGAATATCTATGGAATCGATCCAAGTCAAATCTTTATTGGAGGATATGCTGCAGGCGCTGTGACGGCTCTGCATGCGGCTTATCTACGAGAGGAAAGCGAAGTAGCATCCATCGGAGGGGCAGCCCTACTAGATTATGTAGACATACAAGGAGGGATAGAAGGAAACAGTGGCAATGCGGGCTATGCTTCTTCCATCCGAGGGGTTCTCAACTTATCAGGAGGACTGTTACAGGCAGATCTTATCGACGAAGGAGAACCTGTCCTGGTTAGCATCCACGGTGAGTCCGACAGTCAGATCTCTCCTGGAAGAGGAACGGGTATCTTGGGGATTGAAACCGAAGGCTCTACCCTCATTCATGCAGAGGCAGATCGAATCGGTCTGATTCATGAACTCAATACGATCTCAGAGGGAGATCACCTCATCTATGGTGAAAATCTCGACTATGCGAATACGCTCCGTAGTTTCGTATTCAAGAATCTATGATCCCTATACCAAAACCTATTTTGTTAAATAGGACGACAGATGTAAGAGGTCATCCCGTGAGGGATCACGTCTCAACATCTGCCCTCTTACTTAGGATAAACATATAGCTTTTGTGTATGGACTCGCCATGGGGTCCATACGCAAACAACCTGAAAACGAAATCCTTTGATTTACCCAAACAATTTGGTCATGCTAAGATGTATCATTGTAGACGACGATAAAATGGCTCGCCACAGTTTAAAAAGACTGTGTGAAAAAGTAGATTATGTGGAAGTAATCCATGTATTCGAAGATGCCATACAGGCTTTACAAGCTTTGCCAGAGCTATCACCAGACGTATTACTTCTGGATATAGAAATGCCTGACTTCAGTGGATTGGACTTAGTAAAGCAACTGGATAAAGGACAACAAGTGATTTTTACGACAAGTAAAAAAGACTATGCATTGGAAGCCTTTAACCAGGAAGCAACAGATTATCTCATCAAGCCTGTGACATTGCCGCGCCTGATGCAGGCACTCGAACGCGCCAAAGGAGCCAAAGCGGCTAATGAAGGGGCTACAAACGAAATTTTTGTCAAAGCTAATCGACGATACGTACGCCTGAAACTCGATGACATCTTGTACGTCGAAACCAAAGGGGACTATGTCGTTTTTCGTACAGAAAAAGAAAGTTTGATTGTCCACTCCACCCTCAAAAATATAGAGAGTCAGCTCGATCCTGAAAAATTTGTCAAGGTACATCGATCTTACATTGTCAATCTATCGAGAATTGTCGATATCGAAGAAGGTACACTCGTCATCGAAGATAAGGTCATACCTATCAGTAGAGCACAACGTCCCATCTTGATGGACAGGATACAAGTGATCAGTTAATGCGGGCTCAAAATCAAAGGAATTAGGTGAACCCTGATATTTCTATTTGAAAGTAAAAATAGACGTATCGGGGGTTAACCCGTCTGTAAAAAATAGCGATCTATTGTCCAATAGCCACAAAAAAAGCGTAGGCCAGAAGCCTACGCAAAGTTAGTAGTAGTAGTTAATGTAGTAATAGTAGTCTATCTAATTTTGATACAATATATAATAATTATCTGTTTCTTCCATATTGTTCGTGACTTGATACCCAATCTGAGGACGAAATAGCAGCAGCCAGTGACATTTCTCCAGCCAATACGACGCCTGCCACGATCTCCGCAAACTTTTTCACTTTACCTTTGCCATAGCAATCGAGTAGCTCTAATGATTCTCTTTGCGTTGCCAGGGCAGTCCCTCCCCCATAGGTAGCGACAATCAGTGAGGGAATCGTTGTAGAGATATAGAGATCCTTTTCAGGAGTCAACTCAAGATATTGAATACCTGCAGAGGATTCTGATACATTGGCGACATCTTGCCCTGTAGCGATAAACATCGCTGTAATGGCATTTGCAGAGTGAAGGCCATTGTTATTCGCACCTGACAATATGGTACCCACATTGGCTACACCTCCATGGTAAGCCAAGGTAGTCGTATCCACACGCATGTACTGATTCAAAATATCTCTTTTGATTACACATTCTGCAATCACTCGTTTCCCTCTTGTGTGCATGACGTTCACTTGGGACGCCTTTTTATCTGTCGCGAGATTGGACTCCAAGTAGAAGTGCTTAATCTTGTATGCGTTGTAGTGATCGAGTATCCAGCTACAAGCAGCAAAAGTCGCACGTCCCACCATATTTTGACCTGCCGCGTCTCCTGTAGTATAATTGAATCGCAGGTACACAAATTTACTCGCCAAGTAAATGTCAATGTAAGAGAGCTTTCCTATACTTGTCGTTGCTTCTGCCTTAGCAGCAATTGTTTTTTCATTTTCTCTCACCCAATGCGAAAACTCACGGGCTGCACGGGCATCTTCCATAACAAATACTGGCGCACGCTGCATAGCATCATCTACTACGGTTGTCTTCACCCCTCCGCAAGCATTCAAAAGTTTGATTCCCCGATTGTATGAGGCTACCAATGTCCCTTCGGTAGTAGCCATAGGAACCAAAAATTCTCCTTGTGCATGCTCTCCATTTATCTGGATAGGACCCGCAAAACCCACGGGTATCTGAGCAACTCCAGTGAAGTGCTCACAGTTTCCCTGCGTGATGTGGGGATCAAATGAGTAGTGAGGAATATGTTCTAGCTTACGACCCGTAAAATCTTCTACAAACTTTTGGCGTGTTTTGATGGCCTTTTCATCATAGTCATCCTCATTACTTCGAGGGATCATCGTCCTTTGCTCTTCCTCCTTCGTAATAGCCCCTTCTACTTTGAGCTTGAGCCTACCAAATGGCTTGGCTTCAAAAGCTACATTGAGCTGATGCTTACCGATAGGTAGATGTTCCATCTTAGCATGAATGTCGATGGTAGCTTTGAGTGGGAAGTTGACCGCGTGCTGGCTAACATCTGAAGGAGAAAGCTCCGTCCCATCAGATAGTTTAAGCTTGATCGCTTCTTCAGGGATTTCGTGATCCCCAATTTTGAGCGATTGAAAATTAATTAACGTGGCATCGCTAAGTCGATTCTTGAGAGAAAATTGGACTCCATCATTTGTATTCTTTAGGCTTCCAAACGTGTACAACTGTTTTAGCAGAAGTGTGGGTACGAGCATAGTATTAGTTATTTCTTTTTGCTTTCAAATAAATTACAGAAAACCTATTCATTTACAAACCTCCCTAAAATAAATTCTCTTGGATGTGACCTTATACCTCATCTGAACATCTAAAAAGTGAATTAAACAAAAATAAGATCATACAAAGAGGGGATGTAAATCCTTCATATTTTGAGCGTGAAGTTCGTGGCCACAGGGGCACATTGGGAAACGTGCCCCTGTATTTTCTACACTTGCCTTAGGGCAAAGACTCGAAACCAGAACATTCGCTCCATAGATAAAAGAACTATAGGTTGTGTGTGCATTTTTCATTGTGTAGGGAAAGGGTAGCTGCGGCTGCCCTTTATTTTTGTCTGGCGTTTCTTCATCTGTTTAATTTGCAGCCGTAAAGAACCAAAGACAGGGCCAGGAGTTACTTTCTCATGTCCTATTAATGACGAAAAGATGGAACAATTACAACAACAGATAGAGGCTGCATGGGAGAATCGCGACCTCCTCAAAGAAGGCGCTACCCAAAACGCCATTCGCGAAGTACTCGAAATGCTAGATAAGGGTCGGTTACGCTGTGCCCACCCCACAGAAGAGGGCTGGCAGGTAAATGACTGGGTGAAAAAGGCCGTGATTCTATACTTTCCTATTCAGCAGATGGAAGTCATTGAAGTCCCTCCCTTTGAGTACCATGACAAAATGAAACTCAAGACCGATTATAAAGGACAGGGTGTGCGCGTCGTCCCTCCTGCGACTTCACGATACGGAGCGTATTTGGCAGCAGGTGTGATCATGATGCCCAGCTATGTCAACATCGGTGCATATGTAGACAGTGGGACGATGGTAGATACGTGGGCTACTGTAGGATCTTGTGCCCAGATTGGTAAAAACGTGCATTTGAGTGGAGGCGTGGGAATCGGTGGAGTACTCGAACCCGTGCAAGCATCTCCTGTCATCATTGAAGACGATGCCTTCATCGGAAGCCGTAGCATCGTCGTGGAGGGCGTGCGCATCGGGAAAGAAGCCGTACTAGGTGCCAACGTAACCCTCACAGCCTCTACTAAAATCGTCGATGTATCAGGCCCAGAACCGATCGAATATCGAGGCTATGTGCCTCCTCGTTCGGTCGTCATCCCTGGCAGCATCCCCAAAAACTTTCCCGCAGGAATGTACCATGTCAGCGCAGCACTGATCATTGGACGCAGGAAAGAATCAACCAATAAAAAGACTTCCCTAAACGATGCTTTGCGTGAGTTCAATGTGAGCGTATAATCAGTAGCTTTTGTACAAAGGCCATGCACCAAGGGATGATTACTTTCCTTTGGTGCTTTTTCATTTTCTGAACACGAGTATCGCGTATAAAAAGTTTTCGATCCTAATCTGAAGGTTATACACCCAAGTTTGCCTTGCCTGAAAACGTATTGAGAGAAGGATTGAAAGAGATTAGGCAAAAGGAAAGGCGCATCATGCATAAGCGCTCCAAAGAATTCCCACACAAATAAATCATGCAAATCTATCAAAAAATGTATCTTGCGCGAATGTTGAAATGACCGTTGGCTCTTATGAACTATAAGCTCCTTTTCCCGACTTACCGCACCCGATTCAATCATGTTCGTCAATTTCTCCAACAACATGTAGCTCCCCTGGATCAGCCTCGTGTCCTCAATTTGGGAACGGGGGAAGGAGACTATGATCCGATGATTGCAGCCTTTTCAGGGGAAATGATTGCTTGCGACATCCACGAGCCCGATGTCCGTTTTGCCGCACAACTCAATGCCCACGTCTCTAATCTTTCCTACCATGTAGAAAACGCCTTGGATCTCACCTTTCCTGACAATCATTTTGACACGATCGTCACAATAGATGTGATCGAGCACACGGGCGACCCTGACAAGATGATAGAAGAAATCCACCGTGTGCTCAAGCCAGGAGGCAAGGCCTTGGTCACATTTCCACAGGTACACTTCCCCGTCACCTACGATCCCGTCAATTTCTTCAGACAAAGACAAGGTAAAAAACCACGCTCCTTTGGTGCCTATGGTTTTGGGCACTGGTATCTGGTAGATGCGGAAAAAGTACGCGCCAAGGGAGAATCACTTGGAATGACGTGTCTGGAAGAGACCAACTTGACAGGTGCTTTGGCAGGTGTATTCGAAATGTACTGGATTGGCGCTGCCCAAAGCCTGTTCAAAGAAAATGCCGCCAATGCTTCCACTGATGAAGAAAAGAAGGTGGTCATGCGTCCTAGTACCAAGGAGCCTTTCCTAGCCAAGATCACCGATGGCCTCATCGGACTTGACCGCGTCCTACTCGGCAAATCCAAATACTCGGTGGGTAAGGGACTGATTTTTCAAAAGAATTAAGGATCCTTTCAAATAGGATCATATAGTGTAGACATCTCTACTGCTTGCTATGAATAGAACTGGCCCCCTCCAGTTTGTAACGGAAGCTTCCTATATGCTCCTAGCAGCGCCAACGTCTCGCTGGTACTCATATCACCTCCCAATAAAAAAGGGAGCCTAAGCCCCCTTTACCAGTCATAAATTTCATTATACCTTCATGAGAAATAGAAGCACAGAGTGACATACAATCATTGCTTCCATTCTTTCAGGCTCCTTAAAATAACTTCCCAAGGATATCATCAATGGCACTGCCATCACCGTCTGCATCGAGGAAGCGGTTGGCCATATCCATGAGAGAGTTTCCTTCTTGCGCTTGCTGCTGCATCATGCCACGCTCTTGCTGAAGCATGTTTTGAAGGCCACCTGCATCAAATCCTTGCTCCTGCTTTTGCTTATTCAAAAAGCTCATCACGACAGGGGCTAGATTGGAAATCAACTGGCTCGTCTGTCCCATATCAAGTCCTGCTGCCTGGCTCACACCACGCTCTACATTGGATTGCTGACCTCCAAAAAGGTTGCTCAAAATGGAGGCTGCAGGGCCATTTTCAGTAGATCCTAGAAATCCTGACAAGTCATCCATGATAGAACCGTCTCCGTCCATGTCTAGCATAGACATCAGGCCGCTGGCACCTTCAGATGAGTTGGCGTTCTTCGCCATGGCACCCATCATCATAGGTAGGGCAGCCGAGATGGCACTTTGAGTCGAGTTCTCATCAGCTCCAATCTGCTGGCTGAGGGCTTGGAGCGCAGGACCGCTCAGTTGTTCACTTAGTTGGTTGATCAATGACATAATCGAAGGGTAATAGCGTAATCAAAAACCAGTACATTGCACATAAACGTGTGTGTTCAATTTGTAAGTGGCATACTGGCTAAATGCTGATATTAAATTAGTCTAATTCTTTTGTAGTCGAAGAAAAAAATGAAATTTCTTGAAAGGGATTTTTCTCTTCTTCACCTTTTAGATCTTCTCCTCCAAAAAGGTCACAGATTTTTTCTCCTTTCTTCCAATTCTCTTCTCCTCAGCTTTAATTTGTACCTATGAGAAATTATCCCATTCACATAGGATCATCTGCCCTGAAGGAATTGAGCTTGTTTTTGGAAGAAGCGGCTTATACACAGATTCTGGTCCTTGCTGACACTTTGACGCACAAGCACTGTTATCCGCACTTACAGGCTCATATACCTCCCCATCAGGTTCAGCTCATTGAGCCAGGAGAGATCCATAAGAACCTGGCCACATGTACGTTGCTGTGGCAGGCGATGACAGATCTACGTCTAGATCGCCGATCGCTTGTGATCAACCTGGGAGGGGGGGTCATTGGAGATATGGGAGGTTTCGTAGCCAGCACCTACAAGCGAGGAATTGATTTTGTGCAAGTTCCTACCACCTTACTGGCACAGGTAGACGCGAGCGTAGGAGGAAAATTGGGCATCGACTTTGAAGGATACAAAAATCATATCGGCCTCTTTTGCGAGCCTCAAGGGGTGTTTATCTATCCAGCATTTTTACAGACCCTTCCAGAGGCCGAACTGCACTCAGGCTTTGCCGAGGTGATCAAGCATCATCTGATCGCAGATGAGACAGGCTGGGAGCAATTGCAACATCTTACACAGCTCGAAGCGGGAGACATGGAAGGATTGATCAGACATTCTATACAGGTAAAAGAAGACATCGTCGCCCAGGACCCTCAGGAAAAGGGATTACGCAAAGCCTTGAACTTCGGTCATACGATAGGACATGCCATCGAAGGAGATCTCTTGCAACAGGGCAAGCCCATCTTACATGGTGAAGCCATTGCAATAGGTATGGTAGCGGAGTCCTGGATTTCATCCGCACGTGGGCTATTGTCCCCCAATGGACTCCAAACGATTACACACTATTTACACAGCTTATATCCCCCTCTAACAATTGATCTTTCACGAAAGGAAATCTTGTTTGATCGCGCACGCAATGACAAAAAGAATATTGGAGCAGAAGTCAATTGTACCTTACTCGATGGAGTGGGCAAAGTAAAGGTCAACCAGGCGATCACCCAAGAGGAAATGACCGCTTCCCTTCAGTTCTGGAATGCTTCGATTGCACCCTAAAGCGTCAGTTTTACCTTATTTACTTAATCCATTTCTTCTCCCTTACATATGTAAGAGGAGTGTAAAAACCCTTTATTCATTCGATTTTGTAGAAATTAATTTTGAAGCATTAAATGGGAAGAAAACTATTCACTTACTTAAAATATAGCAACTTCCCTTATGATTCATCCTAACACATAATTTTTTGATGATTCACTACATGCGTCAAACAAAACTACGGCCCAAAGGTGCCTACACTCCCCTACTTTTCGTGTTGCTTGTGTTTTGTTTTCCATTCTTATCCCATGCCCAACTTGTCACACTAGATTTTGACGACTTAGGGACAGGAGCTTTTGAGGATGTGACCAAAGACCTTTATCCCTACAATGGCTTTGTATTTGTTTCGGACTCTGCGGGTACACTTGCCCAAAGTGGCATGTTTTCCGTCACAGGTCCTACAGGAGCAGGTTCAGTAGATAGCATTGGTGTTTACTTTGCCCCCTCCTTGACTCAAACAGGTACAAGCATCAAGATGCGAAGGGCTTGTGGAGGCAACTTTGACTTCAATGCTTTCGGGATTATCCCCAATACAGGAGCCGTATTAGAAATCGAAGGGTATCTCGGAGGCATGAAAGTAGCTACAGATACATTCACTTCCGCTTTTACCAAAACTACGGTCACCCTAGACAGCACATTCCATGCAATAGATGAAATTCGATTCACACAGCTAGGGGTGAGTGCCAATGAGTATGTACTGGATAATATGGAAATGGAGTTGGCACCCTTTGCTGTTACGCCAGTAACTCTGTCCTTGAGTGGGGGGACCCTCCTTTGCGCAGAAGACTCTACCTTCCTTGTGGCCTCCGTGACAGGGGGATGTTTGAATTACACCTACACATGGTCTACAGGGGATACAACTTTTGAGACCACCTCAGCAGTAGATACCTTAAAAGGCTTGCCAGCAGGAACCTATACATTGACCGTCACCGACTACAGTGGCTCAGTCGATTCAGGATCTTTCACGCTTTCAGCACCTGCTACGCTCAATGCGACGGCAACAGTGGATGCCAATGTTTCATGTAATGGATTAGGTGACGGCCAGTTGACTGCTTCTGCAACAGGAGGAACAGCTCCCTACGACTATCTCTGGAGTACAAGCTCTACGAATGCCACCATTAGCTCACTGACTCCTGCGACCTACACGCTAAATGTAACGGATAATAATGGATGCACAGCGACCGCACAAGGCACAATTACAGAGCCTACTGTACTGATCAGCACAGCATTGGCTGACTCTAATGTCACCTGTAATGGCTTCCTGAATGGAGGCGTTAAAGCCTCTGCGACGGGAGGGACAACTCCCTATAATTATACCTGGACCAACTCCGCGACCACAGCCGCCCTTACAGGTATCTCTGCTGGGGTGTATACAGTAGTCGTGACAGATGCCAATGGGTGTACGAGCACAGATAGTGCGAGTGTGACAGAACCTGCACCTATTGTAGCGACTGCTGTGATAGATTCTAATGTCACCTGTTCAGGCTTCTTTGATGGCGGGGCTACCGCTTCCGCAACAGGGGGAACAAGCCCCTACGACTATTTGTGGTCCAATACAGCAACGACTGCCTCCATTACAGGTATCGCAGCAGGCACCTACTCCGTGACAGTGACAGATTACAATGGGTGTACTGGGAGTGATTCAGAGACGATCATTGAGTCCTCCAATATCTCTGTTTCCATTGTAGTAGATTCCAATGCGACTTGTCAGGGATTTTTGGATGGAGGTCTGACTGCATCCGCTTCTGATGGAGTGGCTCCCTACACCTATTCATGGTCCAATACGGCAACAACTGCCTCAATCACAGGTGTTGCGGCGGGTTCATATACTGTGACTGCAATAGATGCCAATGGGTGTACAGCCAATACCTCGGAGTTGATCTCAGAACCTACAGCCGTCAGCGCCCAGATCACCCTTGATGCGAATGTCTCCTGCAACGGCCTAGCAGATGGAAGCCTTTCAGTGACTGGTCAGGGAGGGATCGCGCCTTACACATTCGAGTGGTCCAATGCTTCCACCGCCTCAACCATCGACAACTTGAGTGCTGCCAACTATACAGTGACGGTCACAGATGCCAATGGATGTACCAGCGTAGACTCAGAGACAATTACTGAACCTGCCGAACTCACAGCTACTGTCACCCTGGACGCAGATGTGCAGTGCAATGGTGATGAGAATGGAGCGTTGAGCGTACTGGCTGCTGGAGGGACCGCTCCTTATGCCTACAGCTGGACAAATGGAGATTCTACAGCTTCTGTAAGTGGGTTGGCTGCGGGTACCTACACAGCCAATATCACGGATGCCAATGGTTGTACTGTCAGTGATGATGAAGCAGTGAGCGAACCCAATGTATTGGTAGCAAACATTGTGACAGATGCGACTGTATCTTGTTTTGGTCTGGATAATGGCGCATTGAATGCTGTGGTGACAGGAGGTACAGCACCTTATGAGTATACGTGGTCTACAGGGAGCAATACGCAAGCTGTGACGGATATCATGGCAGGCTTCTATGAAGTCAATATCTCAGATGACAATGGATGCCAGATCGTAGCTGACGCAGAAATGACGCAGCCCTCTGAGCTGGTAGCAAAAATTAAGGTAGATGACAATGTCTCTTGTTTTGGCTTATCCGATGGGCAGCTGAGTGCCGACGCTCTCGGAGGCACGCCTCCATATAGCTTTGAGTGGGACGATGAGTTCCAGACAGAGACGTATACAGACTTGAATGTGGGGATCTACGAACTGAAGGTCATAGATGCCAATAACTGCGAAGACACGGAAGAACAGGCTGTAACCCAGCCAGATCTACTGGTCGTCTCCACCAATGTGATAGCCAATGCCACCTGCTTGGAAAACAATGATGGACAAGCCATGGCCATGGTTACAGGAGGGACAGCTCCCTACACATACGAGTGGACAGGGGGAGACGGCAACGCCGTGCTGAGCGGTGTCTTGATTGGGGACTATACGGTATCTGTGACAGATGGCAATGGCTGCACAGAGCAAGCATCGGTAGAGATCGTCGTGGAAGATACCGTCCCACCTACTGTGATCACTAAGGACATCATACTGGAACTTGCAGGCAGTGGCATCACGGAGTTGACACCTGAGATGATTGATGATGGGAGCTTTGACGCTTGTGGGATCGAAGCTATTTCTGTCGCTCCGAACGCTTTTACCTGTTTGAATATGGGTAAAACGATTGAAGTAACAGTGGGTATCATCGACGAAAATGGCAATACGGCTTCAGGAAAAGCCCATGTGACGATTCAGGATATCCATACAACAGTCCTGGTCGATACCTCTTCCGCAACCTTGCGTGCAGATGAAGCAGATGCATCTTACCAGTGGATCAATTGCGAAACGAACCGCTCGATACCAGGAGCCAAAGAACAGACGTTTACACCGACTGTTTCTGGTCAATATGCTGTCAATATCACCAAATACGGGTGCGAGCGTGTGAGTGAATGTGTGGAAGTCACTGCCCTCAGTACGAGAATCTCTTCCCTGAGTCAACGTATCTCACTCTATCCCAATCCCACTTCTGGTACGTATACTATTGCTTTACCAGAGGTATGGACGGAAGTGAAAGTGACACTCACAAGTCCTACGGGGCAACTCCTTGAAGAGCAAGTGTATACACAAGTCCGTGAGATAGCGTCTAACTTGACACTTCCTGCTGGGGTTTACTTTGTGAAGGTAGAGGCAAAAGGAGAAAATCCTGTGACATTCAAACTGAGGAAAGAGTAAGGTTTCGTATGGAACGAACGGGATGAAACGAAGGATTTTCTACGAGTCGGTTCAATAGAGCCAATCAATAGTCCCATAGGTAGAGGCTGTCTTATACAGGCAGTCTCTTTTCTTGTGTTCTATTCCAGGCAGATACACCATTCATTATTCTAGCTTAGCAATTTCAACCCTTTAGAGGTCATCCGTCTCTTTAATCGGGAATGAACATAAAATGAGAGGAAAATACCCTGGAAAATTTGCATATTTCCTCCTGCTTAACCCATATCATCTTCACTATGCGACGAGAATATAAAGTAGAATCATTTATCTATTACTCTAAGTTGACATTTGATGTGAATCACATTCTCAAGGATTCAACATCTGATATCCAAAAAACGATCGAAGAATACGGCCGAAATGGCTGGAAACTCGTGTCTACAGATGCTGCAAACTTTGGGACTGCGCTGTACTTCTACCTATACTTTGAAAAAGAGCGTTAAACTGACTTTTTGGGAAGTTCGATGAAAAAGGTCGCACCTTCTTGAGGCTGTGATTTTAGATGTAGATGGCCTTTGTGCTGATAAATAATTTTGGTACAAATGGCCAATCCCAATCCCGTCCCAGGATATTCATCTTGTGTGTGTAGGCGCTGAAAGGCTTTGAAAATTTGTTTTTGGTAGGAGATATCGATCCCTATCCCATTATCTTTTACCCATATAAGATGGTAATTGGGATGTTCTTTATAGCCTATCTCAATTTGGGGTACTTCCTTCCCTTTAAATTTAATCGCGTTGCTGATCAGATTTTGGAATAGCTGACGCATACTCGACCTTCTCCCCTGAATCATCGGTAGGTGGTCCACCTTTATTTGGGCTCGTGAGTCATTGATTTGACGATTGAGTTGCTGCTTGACTTCTAGCACGATTTCATTGAGATCCACAGCTCCAAATGCTTGCTCGTTTTGCCCTACGCTTGCATAAATCAGTAAATCTGTCAACAGACGATTCATCTGATGAATCCCATCGATGATGAAGTCCAGATACATTTTCAAATCTGGGTCATCACTTGTACCGAATTTTTTCACTAGCAGTGTGCTGAAGCTCCCGATCGTTCGGAGGGGTTGCTTCAGGTCATGAGAGACGGCATGTGCAAAATCCTCCAACTCTGAATTAGAGCGCATAAGTTCTCTATTGGATCGCTCGATCTCATCATTCTTGACACGCAAGTCTTGATTGTGTCGCGACTGGATCCGCAGCAGAAAGAAAACAGCCGTCAATCCTCCCACCAATAAAACTCCCAGCAGAATCGTCAAGATAAAATAGTTTTGTAACCGAAACACTTCTTGTTCCTGCTCCCTGATTTTCAATTCTTTGTCCTTGATGCGCAGTTCCAAGCTGGTTTTCATCTGTTCGAGTCCATTGGCGCGCTCTTCATTGTAAATCGAATCCTTGAGCATCGAGGCCTTCAGCATGCAGGCATGTGCCTCTTCAAATGCATTAAATCGAGCATGCATCTGGGCTAGTGCTTCTATGCCTTCGAGTTGCATTCTCGCAGCCTGAATGGACCGGCTCAATCGAACGCCTTCTCTTATGAGGACCTCAGCCGAGTCTTGCTCGCCCAGCAGAGTATAGATGCCTCCAAGCTTGATCTTATCGCTGGCAATAAAATAAGGGTTGTCTAGCTTCTCTCGAATGCGCAAGGCAGTCTTCATTTCTTTTCGCGCGATAGGGAGATTGTCTTCTTGTCTGTAGAGCTGAGAAAGTGCTTCATAAGTAGAAGCCATCGCTTTTTCATCTTGATTGTCTTGGGCAATCTGCAAAGCGTATTGATAGTTACTCAGGGCCGTTGTCTTTTTCCCTTTTTTCAAGGCAATATCCCCCAGATTGATCAGAGAGTAAGCCATGCCTTCACGGTCGCCGATGATATTTCTTACATCCAGTGACTTGCGAAAATATACTGATGCCAGACTGTCGTCTCCCTCTTCCTTGAGGACCAAACCTAGATTGTTGTAAGTCCGACCAAGTCCTAACGAATCTTTGACCTGCTCTCCTAGATTGCGCGAGCTAAATAAATAATCAGCTGCTTTGCTCAGATCTCCTAGATACCAGTTGAGGACCCCCAGCATGTAGAGAGACCTAGCTTCGCCTTGAGAGTCTTGCAATACCTGAGACTTTTCCAGTGCCATCTGGGCATAAGATACGCCTTGAGCGGGTTCACTTGTTTTCAAGGCAAAAGCAATTTCATTTAGCCAAAATATCTCTTGCGCCTCATCATGCGGCCTTTCCAGTTTGCGCAGAAGGCTATCTATAAATAATTGGTCATTCCCTAGTGTAGAGATAGGAGCAAGTATCAGGCTACATAACAGAAGCCCTAAGATATTTTGACAAAAGCTAGACATTCCTTTTCACATGGAGATATTACAAGTCCGAAATATCAATATTCTTATTACAGGTATCAATACTTACCTTCCTACAGATCAAAAATGATGAATCAGCGGATGTATAGCTTTACAAAGGGTCACCCATTGAGCAACTGACGTACAGCATCTTCTACCTTGTTTACAGGTAGTCTACAGCTATAGCCTTCACATACATAAATAGTTGTCTCTGATGGTTGCTTATCCTTTAGTAAAGGCAAAGTAGAAGCATCTCGAGTCCCCACGGTTATTTTATGAGGATAATATGCCTCATGAATCTCCGAAAGATACTCTAACGCACGCTCTCCCACAACGGCAACTTCATAAAAAGGGAATATTTTCTGAAGTACCAACTGCATCCATTTTGCATGCCAAGAAGGCGAAACAAGTATATCACCTTTCATCGCGTGAAGGACTTCTTCTGACCGCAGTCCGTAAACGGATTTTCCCGTCAGCTTACTCAAAATAAATAAATTATGTGCAGTCACAGCATTTGAGCTAGGAATCACATCATCCTGTCGCTCGATCTTGCGCTTCACAAAGGTCGGTTCTTCATCAGATGTATAGGTGTAAAGCCCTACTTCTCCATCATAGAAGTGCGTGTCCACATATCCTTGCCATTTCTCTGCCTGCTCCAACCATCGCTCCTCAAACGTCACCTGATAAAGCGCCAAAAAGGCTTCGACCATGTGTCCATAGTCGTCTAGAAATGCCGCAATTTTTCCTTCTCCCTGAAAAGATCGAAACAGCCGTTGTCCATCTGTCATGTGATGCATGAAAAATGTAGCCGCACGCTGCGCCATTTGAAGATAGCGATCTGTACCCAATGCCTGATAAGCATCTAACAGACCTTTGATCATCAAGCCATTCCACGAAGTCAAAATCTTGTGGTCCAGTCCAGGACGAACACGTCTTTCACGTGCTTCTCGCAAGATCTTTCTTCCCTCCTCCATAGAAGCTATAAAAGTTGTCTCGTCTAGCTGCCATCGAGCCGCAAACTCCTCTTCTGTTTCTAATACAAAGGGGATATTTCTCCCTTCCCAATTCCCTCCAGGCAGTATATTATAGTAGTCGCAAAAATTCCGATAATCTTCTCCTAGCAGTGTCTGGACTTCCTGAAAACTCCACACGTAAAACCTTCCTTCTTCTCCTTCGGAATCTGCATCCAAAGAGGCATAAAACGCCCCTTCAGGCGAAGTCAGCTCTCTCGCTACGAAATCTACCGTGCGGGTAATAACTTCCTGATAGAGTCTACGAGGCTGTTGGCGATAGGCTTCTGCATAGAGTGACAGAAGCTGCCCATTGTCATAGAGCATCTTCTCAAAGTGGGGTACCTTCCAATGTGGGTCTACTGAGTAGCGCGCAAAGCCTCCACCTATCTGGTCGAAAATTCCTCCAAAAGCCATCTTTTCTAGTGTATTTTCTGCCAGAAAAAGTAGGCGTTGATCCTGTAGGTAATAGGCTGCACGAAGCAACAGCAAATTATTTTGGGGAAGCGGAAACTTATTTGCCTCTACATTCCTTCCTCCCCACTCGGGGTCCATTTCTTCCACCCAAGAATCCATTAATGCCTCAAATTCTCCGCGTTGAATTTGTCCTTTGGGTTGGGTTGGATCTATTATGTCAAGGGTTTCGATGGCACTGAGTAGTTCTTTGGCATAAGTCTCCGCACGATCAGGATCTTGTATCCAGGTCTGAGCTACTTGCTGTAGGACACCCGTCCAGTGATGCTTAGGGAAGTACGTGCCCCCATATATCGGTCTGCCATCGGGCAAGGCAATCGCATTTAGGGGCCAGCCTCCGCGACGCGTCATCAGCATGACGGCATCCATGTAGACCTTGTCGATGTCAGGGCGCTCCTCTCGGTCTACTTTGATGTTGACAAAATATTGATTCATCAACGCAGCGACCTCCTCATCTTCGAAGCACTCCCGTTCCATGACATGGCACCAGTGACAGGCAGCGTATCCAATGCTCACCAAAATGAGCTTATTCTCTCGCTTCGCCTTTTCGAGGGCTTCCTCACCCCAAGGGTACCAGTCGACAGGATTATGTGCATGCTGCAAAAGATAAGGACTATGCGCAGCTGCCAATCTATTGGGCATAGGCTATATTTTTTGATTTGCGGCAAAGGTACTGAAACTATTGAAAATGGGATACATAGCGCACGAAAGAACAGAGAAAAAGAAAGGAGAAATAGAAAAAAGTGCTATTTCTCCTCCTAAATACCTTATGATCGTTTTTTTCTATGCATCAGAAGCATCAGGCATCGTATTCCGAATCGTTTCAATATTTTTCAATACAGCAGCATTGGCGCCTGTCAACTCAAGGATACTCCCTGCACCCTGGAAGATGCTGATCCCCCATAGGACAGCGATTCCGATGTCTGCTCCCTCTCCCCATGTAGGATTGTCATTGTATAGAGCGTACATACCGACGGCTACAGTTATGGCAAAGCTGATCACACCCTCTGCTATCCTTGAGATAGTGATATTCCTCCGTGCTTTTCTGGCCATCTTATCATAGAATGCGCGCCGATCTTCGATTGTATTTCCTGCATTCATTTGCTTAGCCTTCATCTTAGCGAAAGCTGTGCCTTTTACCGGCGAGATAAGAGGATCAGATGTAGCGCCATCTCCTCCCTTCGAGATCATCTTACCTCCACGAGCTGTCTGTTTACTTAGATCTGTTACTCCCTTCTCTTTAGATTGCTGCTGCGCTTGTTTCAGACTTTTTAGGTAGGTTTCGACCTTCTGTTTAGTTTCTATATAAGTGTCCTTAGCCTGTTTAAGTTGGGGCGTGGGAGAAGCGAGCATCTTTTTTCCACTATCCACCAACTGATTAATCTCATCGACTGAATTCGTAGGGTTCCCGCCTTGTCCCCCATTGGCTGGAGGGGTACTCACAGCAAGTCCTGGCTGCGAAATTCGACTGCGCAAGGCGTCAAACTGATAAAGATAGTAGGCGACTGTGATCTCTCGTGCATCGTCCAAAGCTGCTCTTGCCGTCTCCCAAGATTTCGACTGTATCACTAGCTGTTTTATTCTGTTGCGTATCTCTGTATCCACTGAAGATACAGCAAGCGTTTTCGAGATGCCTTCCACATAGGATTGGAGCTTCTCCTTTAACTCATCTTCTACTTCCCCTATCCCATATCGTGTTTTCAACCATATCAATTCATCCTCTGCTTCAGCCTTTATCTTTTTGTCTACCTTTTCTAATTCTTCTAGAAGCTCTTGGTACATCCCTTCCTCAAAATAGACGGCGCCATATAAATTCAACTCTGCGAGGACAAAAGTCACCCACTGCGATAGACCTGATTTGATTTTCTCTGCTGCTGCTTTTTGGATGGCTGTCAGTTCTGTATTCCAGGCTTCCTCCTCCGTTGTTCCGATCCGACTCGTCCACTTGAAAGTTTCATTTCGTATCAATAATCCTACAAAGTCCTCTCTACTGATCTCCAACTCTTCCAAATACGTCTCTTCTACCCCTGTCAAAAGCACATAGGTAGCTTCCCATTTCTCAAATACTTTCCACTTCGATTGGATAGATTGCATCATGGCATTCAGGTTCTCTTGATCTGCGCGATACAAGCGATTCAAAAAGTCTTTCATCTCTCCCCGAAGTTGAGAAAGGATACGCGCAGGAGGGCCTGTGAGATTTTCTTCAACCAGTCGGTAGGATTCGGCCAGCAGGATACTAATGGATTCTTTTTTCTCTTCCCTCCGTCTAAAGAATGGCAGCACACCCTTGAATAACCATCCGATAGCCGCCCCAAAGGCGATCCAACCTACAGCTATGAGCCAATAAGCCCTTATCCAAATGTGGACCGTCTCCATCGTGGGTTCACGACTGTCTGTTTCAACATGGATTTTCCCTGTATAAGCACCTGGCGGATACGTCTCGCTCAATACAACTCTCACGTCTTTCACCTCGCCTACTTCCACTCTAAAAAGCTGATTGGGTTTAGGCTCTTCTTTATCTGATGTTTTAGCAAGTGAAAAAATAGCTGACAATGGACTGGGAACTGAAATATCTTGGTCTAGATCTCCTAGTTTTCGCTTTTCGATAAATGAAAGCCATTGAATGTCTTTTACCAAAGCTGCTTGTGCCCCCTCTCGCTTCACATTCTTCAACTTGAGGGATATGACTCTTCCACTTGATTGATTAAAAAAATAATGGGTTCCTCCTAAGCTACTAAGAGCAGAAGTATCAGCTTTCACTTTCGCAGTATCGGGAAGAGGATTGCGGATGAATCGAATACTTTTTTGATGACTTTTCTCAATGTATACAGCCTTTTGAGCAGAATCACCTTCGGATAATTGAAATACATAAGTAAATGTGAGGAAGAATGTCACCTGCTCCCCATGTAGAAGCTCCGTTTTGATTTTGACGACGCCATCAACATTGGGCTGTAAGGGTACACTTTTCTTTTCGCTCTTCTCAAACGTATATGTTCTGTCCCCGTTGAAAAAATAAAGTGTGTAAGGAGTCCCTGACTGATTCTCAAAGGTACTTACACGCACATCAACAGTGACTGGCTGAGCTGTATCGGCTGCCTCAAAAGTCAGTGTCCATTCTTTTTCAAAATCGGCTGTATCTGCCTGAATAATAGGAATATCTGTTGTATCAGAAATTTTGAGTGAATCCTGCGGAGGAACTGCCCATAACGTTCCCATGAAGCATACGATTCCGAAGAGCAGGCATAAAGGTTTGAAGAAGTGAAATATCATGTATCCAATTTATTGCCCTTCCACGAAAAAAACAATATTAAAATCTACAAACTTACATGATTCTGACATATGCAAATATCTTCTAGTCTATTCCAAGATAAAGAGTTGTACACTTGGGAGATGCAGATTGAAGAACCCATAGCCTCGGTCTACATTCGTGGGATAGTTGACAGGCTCTGCAAGCAGGTTCGCAAATAGGCTCGTGGCACTTCGCTGACGTGTCGTCAAGTACTCATAATAGCCCTTGCTGATATGAGACAGGGCAACCGCAATGGTATCCCCTTGCTGGAAGTTGGTGTAGGGAATGGTATCTGCAATGACAGCATTTGGGAATAATTGATCAGAATAGGTGTAAGTAGGCGGACCCGCTTGACCAAAGAAGATATCGCTCGGATCTCCATTGTCTGTCAGCGATAATTTGTAGGCATTGACCATGTAGTAGCTCTCTCCTACCAGATCTTGCCATGAAGCCGCGATTTGCAGGACCGTATCTGTGAATAGGGTATCGTTGAAAGTCAAAGATTGCGCCTCAAAGAAGTAATCTACATTTTCCCAATTCGCTATAGGTAAGACCTCACTCTGTGCAAAGGCCTCCAAGCCTGTGGCAGAATCATATACGCTCAGCATGTAGGTATCGCCTTCATACAGCGGGGTGAAAGCGGTCACATAAAATCCTCCACCAATATTGATTAAGGTATCCACTCCATCTCGGTAGGCCACCGTCACGCGTGCACTATCCACCAAGATCTGATCCAGGAAATCATTGCTTAGCGTATCGCCATTCGACTCCGAAAACTCTAATGCGCCAAAGCTCCGACTCAACTGCACAAAGATGATTTGATCTCCCAATATCTGAGAAGCAACCACCAAGCTAGGCTCCAACTGCGGAATGCTGATCTCCACAGGCTCAGGGATACAAGCACTCATACTTGATAATAAGAACAATAATCCAATCAAAAATACTGAGCTGTTGTTGAATCGAGAAGAAAAGAAGGAATACATATGTTTTTTCTTGCTGTGGGAATGAAAATGATGGGTGAAAGAAGTGGGCTGCCTAATACTCAAAGTTCCAGGCGATCGAAAGGACGCGTCCCAAGAAACTCGGCTGGGTATAAAAAAGCCCTTGCTCAGGTGTGTAGCGAATATCTACCCGAATCGGCGTCGGTGCGTTGAAGAAATTGTAGATGCCAAAGTTCCACTCCGACCGCAGTCGCTTATGCGGCTTGTTCTTCTTGACGAGGTTGAGATCAAAACGCGAAGCTGCTGTAAGTCGAGTCGAGTTGCGCTCGGCAAAGAGTGGGATGATCTCGACGCTCGTCAGGCTGGGATTGGGTACGAGATACTGTCCGATCTGCGGCGTAAAACGTGCCCCCGACAGGTAATTGTAGACAGCTGAAATCGCCCAGGTTTCCGAAAGCTCATAAATAGCCACCACTGAGAGATCATGTCTGCGATCATATTTGGCCCAAAATGGATTCCCCCCATTCAACTCTTCAAAAAATCGCTGAGAAAAAGACAAGGTATAGCCAATCCAGCCGCTGACACGGCCTTCGTCTCGCTTCAATAAAAACTCCAATCCATATGATTCCCCATCTCCTTGCAAGAGTTCCTGCTCAAAATTGTCATTGAGGATGAGGTTCGCTCCCTCACGGTACTCCGTCAGGTTTTGCATTTGTTTGTAGTAAGCCTCGATCGTAAACAGAGTATTGATCGATTCAAAATGCCGCGTGTAGCTCGCAGCATACTGATCGGCGATCTGAGGCTTGACATCACGCGTGACGGGGTACCAAAGATCGGTAGGCAGGGCCACAGTCGAGCTAGAAACCAGATGGACATATTGACGCATGCGCGCATATCCCAATTTCAAACTATTTTTATCGTTGAGGGTGTAAACAGCTGAAAAGCGGGGCTCCAAACCTGCATATACTTGCTCAGGTACCACCGCTCCAGATGCCCTCAACCCATACTGGATTTTCAGATTTTCTCTCGCCTGCCACTCGTGTTGTAAATAAAGGGCGATTTCCTCCGAAAAAATTGAATTGACCTCACTCTCCCCCACAAGCTGGGAGATGTCTCCTGCTGCACTGATGACGTTGGGTCTGAATCGATGATGTGTGAACTGTCCCCCAAAACGCAGCGTATGATCGGGATTGAGGAAATACCCATAATCCAATTTCAGGCCTAAATCTTGTACCTCTGAGCCAATGAAAATCTGATTCTCTCCCACCTGTCCATTGATATCGTATTTGAATCGCGTAAAAATCAGGGAGGTATTAGAAAACAGCTTCGAATTGTACAAGTGATTCCATCTCAGAGTCGTCGTCACATTTCCCAAGCGAAACCCAAAGTCGATTTCTCCCAATCCTAGCGAGTCCGATCCTGCTTCTTGCGCATCAGAAGGTGTATACAATACATCATCGCCCAAGTAGGTAGAGACATAAATACGATCTCGCTCGCCCAGGATCACATTGGCTTTGGCATTCAAATCATAGAAATAATAAGGAACGGTCACTCCGATCAATCCAAAGACCTTGTCGATATAGGTTCGCCTGCCTGAGATCGTGAAGGAGGCTTTTTCTTTGACGATGGGCCCCTCAACCGTCAGGCGAGACGAGAGCAAGCCGATCCCTCCTTTGACGTGGTAAGAATTCATATTCCCCTCATTCATTCTAATATCCAGTACAGAAGAAAGACGCCCTCCAAACTGCGCGGGAAAGCCTCCTTTGATCAGGTCTAAGTCTTTGAGCGCATCGGGATTAAAGACAGAGAAGAAGCCAAATAGGTGACTCACATTGTACACAACAGCCTCATCTAGCAAAATCAGGTTTTGATCAGGGTCTCCCCCTCTCACCAAAATAGAACTGGTCCCTTCTCCTCCTTTCGTCACGCCTGGCAGTAGTTGGATGACCTTCATCACATCTGCCTCTCCACCAAGTGTGGGAATAATCTTCAAATCCTTGACTTTGAGATTGATCTGGCTCATCTGGGGAGATTTCACCTCATTGGCATAGGCACTTTTGGAAGCAGAAATCACCACTTCTTTGACCTGAGTCCCCACTTCTTCTAGTTTGACATCCAAAAACTGGTCCTTGTCCAATTGGATATCCAGCGTATCAGGCAGGTAACCGATGTAGCTAATGATGATTTGATAGGAGCCTTTGGGAAGGGTAAGAGAAAAAAATCCGTAGGTATTGGTGTAGGTTCCTCTCTGCGCTTGAGGAGCCAAAATACTCCCTCCGACAAGGGCCTCACCCGATTGGACATCTTTTACATAGCCATTCAGGGTAAAGTTTTGAGAATGAACATGCGAGAGGAAAAAAGTGAAGAAAAAAAAGTAAATAAAGAATCTCATAGGGGTCAGTTAGGGGCTACTTTCAGGCCGTGATACAGATGTGTGGGAGTCTGAAAGAGGAACTTGGTCATTTACTTAGATAGCAAACGACTCAAAAAGGTTTACTCCTATGTATTTTTTTATAAAAATTTGCCTGCTCATTCTGATGAATAAGCAGGCAATCAATCATAAATAGAGAGGGTAAAGGTCATCCCCTCTATAAAAATATTTCAAATTCTACCCTACGGTTCTGTTTCCTTCCCTGGGGAGTCGTATTGGGGACAATGGGATTGGCCTCTCCATATCCTTTGTGTTCAAGTCTCTCCTTAGGAATCTGGTTCTGCACGATGAAGTCGCGAATGGATTTAGCGCGCGCTTGAGATAGCATCAGGTTGACTTGATCATCACCAGACGAATCTGTGTAACCAGAGATCTTCAACCTCAACTGTGGATACTTCTTGAGGATAGGAACGAGTTGCTCTACGAGGTATTTTTTGGATTCTTCTGAGATCTCCGCATTCCCAAACTTAAACTCGATGGGGTTGAGATTGATCTTCAGGCTTTTTAATCCCTCAGTAGGATTGATATCTTCTTCTTTGGGCGTATTTGCAGCGATGGCTGTTACCCTCCCACTTGTCTTCCCATCTTTGGCAAACGATTGAAGCTTCTTATCTAACTCCGCTAGCGTGACAGGCTCCGAGAGGCGATTGTCATAATAGTTAAACTTATTCTCGCTGCGGAATAGGACAATCTCACCTATGTCTTCACAGTTATTCGAATACCATTTGCCCACCAAAGCATCCCGATTCTTGTCGTACTTCAACTGGCCGTACTTCTTGCACCACTCATAGCCCAGATAATTTTTCTGGCGATAGATTCGGATCTCCTCAAAGTTGAGCGTGTTGCCAGAGACAAATGCTTGCATACTGATTACACCGTAGGCATTGTCCTCAGGTACTTCGATTCTCGTATATCCTTTGAGCAGATCGTCTTCGAGATCCTTGAACCGTATCGAAAACGCATAGTTAGGGATCACCGCATTCCCAGGCTGGGAGATGACGCCTTCCCAGTTGCCGATAAATTCAGACAGATCTTTGTTGAGGGGCTCAATCTCTACATACTTCTCCAATGGGATATTTTCAATCTGGCTGAGCATGATGATCTCATATTCATTCAACGCGCGGTTGTACAGCGACACATCGTCCAGCGTCCCGCTAAAGCCTCCCCAGAAGTAGGGGTGCTTCCCCAAATAAATGGGCTTGGCTTTGACATTTTGCTTAGCTGTGATGGGCCAGGATTGGTCCAGGTTTCCATTGATGTACAGACCTAGGCGATTTTGGAGTTTGACCAGGACGATGTGATACCACTCATCTGAGGACCAATTGTCATAGGTTCCGCTGGGAAAACCACCTGCCAGTCCATTAAATACTGTGAGTGGCTTACGCATGCCATTCCATTTGATCCCAAAGTCCCCCTCTTTCAACAAGACACAGCCTTGGTTATCATCCCTTGGCTGCAACCATAGAGAAAGGGTATAGCCTTCTCCACCGCCTACATCCAAGACGCCACTAGCGGGGATCAGTACCTGCTGGTTTACGCCATCAAAGGATAGCGCACTCTCGACGAAGCCAAAGCGGTTCTCTTTCCACTCGGCCCCTTTGAGGATGACGTCAGTTGCTCCTTCTTTCAAGCTGTAGCTCCGCTTCTCGTCAAAGGAATAATAGGCCGCCAAGCCCGAAGCGAGGTCCATGGCATCTGGTTGTGCTTGTAGGGTGCTTATGATAAAACAAGCAAGTCCATAAATGATCAGTTTCTTCATGGATGTAGGGCTTAGTTGGAAGAAGAAGATTTTAAAATACGGGTAGGCTCTGTGATGATCTCAAGTGTCTCTTCAAGATCACCTTTTCCATTCTGATTTGGGGTATGGGTATAGACCATACGCTTAGAGAGCTTCGTCTGGGACGCGATATAGATCGTCCCTAGAGCTAAGCCGCCTTTGCTAAACATATCTGCAAGATTATACATGATGGCTACAGTATCGACACTCAACACACCTTCCAATAGGTTCCCAGGAACAGACATGTAGCCAATGGGATATACAGACCAGCCAAGGGGCAACGTGATCGATAGGACCAAGTAGCCACGACGAAGTTCAGGATCGACTCCCTTCTTAAATATTTTGGGATAGCCCTCACCCATGATCATCCCGATGATAGCGGCAAATCCTAGGCTTCCGATGATCCCCCACAGGACAGAGTCTTCAGGATGGGCAGCTTCACCGATATATCCAAACACGAGCATCCAGAGTGCAGCCACACCCAATCTCACGACCATCCAGCGCTTAGCTCCAAGTGGTTTGAGGAAATAGTAGAAAAGGATCGCCATGATAGGAACAGTGATGAACCAATCCAAGAATTTAAATTCAATCGGATTGGTCAGTGTCTTGACCCAATAAGAACCACGTGCAAAGTTCCCGATAGCTGCCACTAGCGGCACAAAGGAGGCCAGTAGAAGAGGAAGTTTCCAGCGCTCAGGCGCGCTCCGAAACTGCAACAAAATGAAGAGTGCAATGACAAACAAGGTTAGAGCAGAGAGGAAGAAGGTGGATGCAACAAAGTCACCGATCTGCATGAATGCTTCAGGGTTACGTGCCACATCTGCTTTGGTTTCCATAAGCCAGGGTTTGTGTTAAAAGTAGATTAAAGGTTAACTTGGAATAAACAATTGTTCAACATTATTGAATAATATCTAAACAGAACGTAAGTATTAAAGATAACCCATGTCGCTTACATATGTTAGCCTCCTCGGGAGATTAAATACCACAACTAGCTCAAAATCAATACAACCTGTTTAAAACAACACCTGAACTGGAATATTTTTCTACTGAAGATTTTGACTTTACCCGATATCGCAGTAAGAATATTTGTTCAATATTATACCCTTTCCTCTACCACATTCATAACTCTGATCTTGCCTCACTTCAGGCTAATAACCTGTAGGAGAACCATATGCCTTTTTAAACATGTTGGGAGCCTTCGGGATAAGTCAACTCATATGCCTTATCCTTCGCAAAAGGTATATTTGGAAGATTTGGTCGTCTTATAGGGTAGGATTAATCCAATATAGGGCTACGCTCAAAAGGCGCATTGGGATCAAACAATTTTCGGTACGTGACGGCCCGTCGGGAAATCTCTGTATTAAACTTCCCGAGCATATTCACCATCTTCGGATTGAAGTCTCCGATCCATGCGACGACGACAGACTCATATTTTCGATTGGCCTTGAGGTACTTTTCAATATTGGCCATCATGACAGCCTCCACTCCTTTCTTCTGGTACTCTGCACTCACCCCAAATGCCAAGATCACCAATCGACGACACTTCCCTGTGTACTTGTGCCAAGCAAATTTCAGCTTATCGATCAGACGCATTTTACCCGTATTGATGTGTTTGAAGATCTGATTGATCTCAGGGATCATGAAGAAAAAAGAAGCAGGCTGGTCATCTATGTAGGCAAACCAAATAGCCGCTTCATCTACGATTGGTTTGATCGAGTCAAATATAGACTCTACCTGCTCCAGAGATAATTCTTTAAAATTATCATGAGTTCTCCATGCATTGTTGTATACCGTCAGAAAATCCTGCATGTATTTGGCTTTTTCAGCCAACCGAAAATGTTCTACTCGATACCTCCCCGAGCGCTCAAACCGCTCCGCAAAAAGATAATATTGCTTGGGCATGCCCTGCGTCATGTGGTAACGGAAGAAGAGTTGCTCAAAATAGAGCTGAAATCCGTACGCTTCGAAAAAGTCTTTGTAGTACAGGGGATTGTAGCAATGCTGATAAGGAGTATCCATGTCATTCTCCACCATCAATCCCCAAAATTGTGATCTTTCCCCAAAATTGACAGGACCATCCATCGCTTCCATACCTCGTGCCGCTAGCCATGCCTTCGCCGTATCAAATAAAAGAAAAGCAGCATCCTGATTATTCACACATTCAAAGAAACCCATGCCTCCAGTTGGCTGACGAAAAGTGTGGGCTTTTTTCTCATCGATAAATGCCGCTACCCTCCCTATGACCTTCCCTTGTGTATCCTTCAGTATCCAGCGGTCCAATTCTCCATGTTCAAAAAAGGGATTTTGTCTGGGATCAAATACCTTCTTGACATCATTGATTAAAGGACGAATCCAGTTGGGATCATTGGTATAGATGATTTCGGGCAGCCGATAGAAGGCTTTCTCTAGCTCAGGCGTATCGACACGCACAATGGTACCCACATCGGTTTGAGAAATCACAGGCTGAGAGGACATGGCATCTGGAGGTTTGGAGGTAGAAGTAAGCGTAAGGCCCATCTATAAAAAGGGCCAAATGATGCGTCCTAATATGCAAAATAATTTGTAATCGGGAAGGATTTCTCTAAGATGTGCATGCCACGTAGCCTGTCATCCATCCTATACCTGTTGTTCCCCTGTCATCTCTCGTCTGCTTATTTCCCGTATCCCCTAAGAAAACTCAATCGTCACCATGTCGTGAATCTTGAGGCCAAGCAGTTCGGCAGCCGAGGCTTCCCGCATCGCGATTTCCAGATGCTTGCTTTCGCCAAAAATGGCCAGTGCATCTGCTTTTCCCACATCAGAGTAGGTATTCACGATGCGCTTGAGACGGATATTACGGATAAAAATTTCGAATCGGCGTTCTTCTTTGAGACCTAGGAAATGCTGCTTCTCAATATTGGTAATGGCATTTCCAAACTTGTCAATATGAATGATCTTACCTCTTAAGCAATCCTGTGTGTAGGTCGGGGCGCCCCACTGAAGCTTCTTGAGATCCACGACAGGTCCTACTTCTTCCAGTGTCCCACCACTCGCCAAAAAAGCTGCTGTAGGTGCAAAAAATCGGGCAGCTCTAAAGGAAGTAGGATAATGGCTATGTACGAGTCCTTCATTCTGGATTTCATACCCTTCGTCTACCACTCCATCACAGATTAGGCTTAAGACGCCGTTATTGGGTCCGACGAAGTAGTGCCCCTTATGCGCCATCACCACACCAAAAGCTTTGGCTCCCTGCTCAGGATCTATCGCAATCATATGAATCGTACCAGGAGGAAAGGCAGGAAATGTGTGCTTGACCACATAAGCAGCATGCATCACATCAAAATTGGGTACGTGATGCGTGACATCTATTATCTGAGCATCAGGAAACAACGATAGCACCACCCCTTTGATAATCGCAGGGTAGTGACTGTTGTCGCCAAGATCTGATGTACAGGTAATAATGGGCATAAATTCCTCTGTATGGAATCACAAACTTAATGGCAATCGTGAAAAAGTGAAACCACCTGTTATAGGTTTTATTTTTTTGAACAAAGAGACCAGAACGCAATAGGTACCAATATCCTCGCTAGTTCTCATGATCCGCATGCCACTTGCTTTCCTAAACGCGTTTTCCTTTGTGGAGATTATGTATTTTGACAAATATATAGGACAAAAGTCTCATATTCTTGGAAGTTTCATTTAATTCAAAAAAAACCTTATTCAAAAATCGAATTTAGCCAACATCCTCCTTACAAACCATTCGATTTTTCATGAGTCCCTGTCTATCAATCCTCCACCTATCCCCCTCATTTTTTCCATCTTCTTCACATTCTCCAATAACCTCAGCATTTTTTTTTCGTACTCGATGAATACCCATTGTATATGTTTTGCATGAACAAGGCAATTTTCGCTTCTTTATAGAGCAGAAATATATACTGCCTTGGACTGAAGCTCTTAAGGGTGAATCTATCTTACATTCTTAAAGCTTCGACTATTTTCCCTCTCTATAAGAGGATTTATCACCTACATATTCAACTACTAGCGTATTGGCAGAACATACCTTTTTGTTAGACGATATCAGCCCACTCGAACTATACGGTGTCAATGACAGCCGTCTGAGTAAAATCAAGAAAGGCTTCCCCGAAGTTCGCATCGTTGCGAGGGGAGATGCCCTCAAGGTAAAAGGAGAGGAAGAAAAGGTTGCCAAACTCAAGGAGCTTCTAGATGCACTCTTCGAAGAAATCCGAAAGCGAGGCCGTATATCCGAAAATCGATTCTCTGAGATGTTGCATCCAGAAGAATCCAACGCTTCTGCGTCCATACCACAAGTCTCGGATGACACTGTCATCGTACATGGAAGCGGGGGCTTACTCATTAAGCCTCGCAATAAAGGGCAGCGCCATATCGTGGGAGCTGCTTCACAAAATGACGTTGTATTTGCTATCGGTCCTGCGGGTACAGGCAAAACCTATATGGCCGTAGCCCTCGCTGTACGTGCCCTCAAGGAAAAACTCGTCAAACGCATCGTGCTTAGCCGCCCTGCAGTAGATGCAGGTGAGAGCCTCGGTTTCCTTCCAGGAGACATGCGCGAAAAGGTAGATCCTTACCTTCGACCTTTATATGATGCTTTGGGAGACATGATTCACTCCGAAAAGCTCAAGTATTACCTAGACAACAACATCATCGAGATCGTCCCACTCGCCTACATGCGTGGACGTACGCTGCGCAAGGCATTTGTGATTGTGGATGAGGCACAAAACGCAACTGAGAGTCAATTCAAGATGCTACTCACACGCCTTGGAGAGCACTCTCGTATGATCATCACAGGGGACGACTCGCAGATCGATTTGCCTCCTAGGCAAAGATCAGGTTTGATCCAAGCACTGCGCATCCTGCATGGTATCGACGGCATCGCACAAGTACGCATGCAAGCGTCAGATGTCATCAGGCATCGCCTCGTAAAAGACATCATACAGGCTTACAGAGACGAAGATGAGCGTCACAAAAAATAAATCGGTACCGTTATTTTACGCGCAACCTATCTCGGGAGGAATAATGATATACCAAACATCGTCGAGAAAATATGGCTTTATACCCTAACAGTCTCTTTCAATGATTGATCCTATGGCAACTGAAACCTTTTCCTGTGCGGTAGAAACCCTGAAACTGAATCATCCCCTTACGGGGACTGTAGGAACCTTCTCTTATCTATTCCTGATAGAGTATGTTGCCCCTTTTCCTGCCAAAGCCATAGGGGAAAGTACGCTCCCTCCCGAGCTCAAAGCCCATATCAAAGTCGGTCAAGACAAACTCAAGGAGCAAGGGACGCCTGCTCGAACATGGCTCATCCGAAATCAACAAACAAACGAAGGGGATGAGCTACGCCTGTACGTCATCCGTATGGGCATCGATAAGCCAGATGTACACTATCTAACTTTTGAGAAATACGAACAAATCACCTATAGCCCCTTTGATAAGTTGGCCAAGAAACCAGGAGGAACCAGGGTAGACAAGCCCATCTATTTGGTTTGTACCAATGGAAACCGAGACGCTTGCTGTTCTAAATTCGGTTTTCCCATCTATAAAAAGCTCTACCAAGAGATCCCCAATCCAGATGAGCACGTATGGCAATGCTCGCATGTAGGCGGACACAGATTCGCTGCCAATATGGTGACGCTGCCTTATGGACATTATTATGGACAAGTAGAAGAAAAAGATCTCAGCTCGATTGCATCCCATAGCAAGAAGCATGAAGTGTATCTGGATAAATACAGGGGAACAGCTCCCTACAAACCCTACCAGCAAGTGGCACTCGCACACATCATGAAAGAAACAGGAGACTTACAACCGAGTTCATTTTCTATTGTGTCAGAGACGGCCTACGATTCGACCGTTGAGTTGAGCTTTCTTCATACCGAGACATTTTCATCCCACTACGTCACGGTACAATCCAAAGAAATTTCCATCATCAAAGGTTGCGCAACACCTGAACCTACGGCAGGAACTGTCTGGGAAGTTGTTTGATCATTTTTCATTTTTCATTTTTCATTTTTCATTTTTCAAGATGTACGTGGCTCACAGGTATAAGCTTCGTGAACAATGAAAAATGTTCCCTGAAAAATATATTAGTCTAATTTTGCCCAATTCTCCCGATCGGGGTTGACGTGGCGGGCAGTGATTTTGTGGGCTTGGTACATCACATCAGGTTGCTTGCGCATATACCAAAGGATATCCTGTGCGTGTCGATATGTCTGTTCAATGTCTACAATTGGATGCGGATAGTCTTTCCCCAGTTCGAATCCATAGAAGTTCTGCTCCAATGCCGTTACCTTCCAAGGTTCATGGATGAGGTCATTGGGGAGTTGGGCTAGTTCGGGCACCCACTTGCGGATAAATACGCCCTCTGCGTCATGATCTTTGGATTGCTTCACGGGATTGTACACCCGCACAGTATGGATGCCTGTCGTACCCGATTGCATCTGAAACTGTGAATAATGGATTCCAGGTTCATAGTCCAAAAACTGACGTCCCAAATGTAAGGCTCCTTTTTGCCAGTCTAGCCACAAGTGATGCGTCAGGAAGGAGACGAGCATCGCACGACTCCTAAAATTCAAAAAACCTGTTTCTCTCACACAGCGCATCGCCGCATCGACCAGCGGATAGCCCGTCTGCCCTGTTTTCCACGCCTGGAAATGTGCCTCATTCCATTCTGTCCGAATGCGATTAAATACAGAGTTTTGATTCTGATATTCTAGACTTTCCTCCATCTCAAACTTTTGGATGAAGTGATCCCTCCACATCAAGCGGGATTGAAAGCTGCGTAAAGCCTGTCTAGCCTTCGTTTTGTCCTTGTAGTGCTGGCACAGTTGAAAGACCTGCTTGATGGAGAGATTGCCCCATGTCAGATAAGGCGAGATACGTCCACAACTTGTACGGCTCAATTCAGGCTTGGAGATGTGCTTATTGTACTTGGGATGACGCTTCTCTAAGAAGGACATCAAATAGCGCCATCCATTGCGACTCCCTCCAGGCTGAAATGTAGGATGGGAAATCTTCCATGCCTCGGGTATAGGCTTTCCTTTGATGGCCTTATACTCCCACTTAGGCAGCGAAAAAGCCTTCAATCGCTTGAGATCTACCGTATCTAAAGGCTCGGAGAGCGAATTCACCAGTTTCTGAGGCCAGTTGGAGCGATCCTGTATCCCACGAATCACACCTCCCATCTGAAACTCTTGCCAGCGGATGCCTGATTCTTTTGCCCACTTTTTCACGGCTTTGTCTCGCTTGTAGGTAGTCAGAATTCCCGTCTCTTGATAAGAGAAGATTCCGTGGATGTAATAGCGTTCCTGAATGTATCGAAGTGTGGGAAGGACTTCATGATACACCACATGGATCTGTGCCTGATAGGACGCCAGTTTTTCTTGCATTTCCCTCAGCGACTCCCAGACAAATCGCCAATGGCGCACATCGTACTTCGTCTTTTCCACATCTATCACACTCGGCTCAAAGGCATACAAGATACAAACAGGCAGTCCTTCTTGTATCGCTTTAGCTATAGGCGCGTGGTCCTCCAATCGGAGATCTCGTTTCAACCAGACGATATTGATGGGCTGATAACTATTCATCGGATATGTAAACCCGCGTTTTTTATAGAAGGTTTTTTCTATCTGAAGAAAATCACATATAAAATGATTCAGATAAGAACTACGGTTACTTCCCCTCGCATCTTACAATTCCACAAAATTTCTATTTATTTACAGGGTCAAAAAAGACAGGACAGCATATGTCAAGCGAAAAACAAGTTGTATTGATTACGGGTGCCTCTTCAGGCTTTGGGCAAATCACGGCCCAATATCTGGGAGAACGAGGGTACAAAGTATATGGGACCAGCCGCAGCGTGCGTGAGCCCAAAGGAAACTATCAAATGGTCCAGTTGGATGTACAGAAAGCGGATACCATCCAACAAGCGGTAGACCAAATCATCGCAACAGAAGGACGAATCGATGTATTGGTCAACAATGCAGGCGTGGGGCTAGTAGGACCGATGGAGCTCCACGGCCTCGACGAAGTAGCCCAAGTTATGGACACGAATGTGTATGGTGTCTTTCGTGTGACCCAGGCTGTTCTCCCTCATATGCGCCAGCAAAGAAACGGACGCATCATCAACGTATCTTCTATCAGTGGATTGATCGGGACTCCTTATCGAGCTTGCTATAGTGCCAGTAAAGCCGCGGTGGAAGCACTGACAGAATCTCTCAGCATGGAAGTAAAAGGAATGGGGATTACCGTTTGCTCGCTTGCGCCTGGAGACTTCGATACAGGTATCGGAGATCGACGCGTCCCACTCAAGCGATGGATGGAACCTGGCGACTATGAAGAAGCTATGCGCAAGACAGGAGAGCTGATCGACGATCATGTAAGTGATGGAGCAGATCCTATCCTGGTAGCCAAGCTGGTGCATAAAATTTGTCAGCGCAGCAATCCCAAACTTCACTACATCGTAGGTCCTCCTATGCAGAAACTAGCTGTAAAGTTGAAGCGTGTGCTACCTGATCGGCTTTTTGAGCGAATTATCATGAGTTTCTATGACATGTAAGAAACTTCTACTACCCTGTTAGGAAACTACAACGACCCACATACATTGATACGAGCCCTACAAAAAGAGGCTCGTTTTTTTTTGTAATCATATAAAAAATGACGTTTCATGTAAATTTTCGTCCATGAAGATATATGATTTTATGGTCTACCTACGTTATAGAGATACAGTTTGGGGCCTGTTGAATTTATGTTTTTGCCTGTTTCATCTCATCCTGATCGCCTAGGATTTTGAGATGAAATCCGTTGTTGTATCCACCTACACACCCACTATGAATGATCATGTCCTTTCGCAGATTGGAAAAAAGATTCGCACCATTCGCCATACCCACAGTCGCACGATCCAGGAGATCGCTGATAGAGCAGGCGTCAGTAAGGGATTGATATCAAAAATCGAAAATGGCCGAACCGTCCCTTCTCTCCCAGTCTTATTGGGTATTATTCAAGCACTGGATACTGAGATTCCCCATTTTTTTGAAGGGATCGAATACATTCAATACGATGGTTTTGTCCATAGATCCAAGGGTTCTTACGAAGTCGTGGACAAAGAAGACTCTGTAGGGTATACTTACAGAGCGGTGATGGAACAATCTTTTTCGAATTTCAGTGTCAATATTCAGATTCTAGATCTGGAACCTGATGCGCAGCGCGAGTTGGTGACGACAGATGGGTACACATATCTCTACATGCTCAAGGGAAAAGTTATCTTCGAATTGGGCGATAAACTCGTAAATCTATCTGAGGAAGATTCTCTATTTTTCAATGGCAAAATTCCTCACCGTCCAATTAACCAAATGGATCAACCCGTTCGCATTTTTATCGTATACTTATTAGTTCCACATATGGAATGATGAGTTTTACGCATCTCTATCCTCTATTTCGACCATGTCATGTAGGACATGAAAAGAATTTTGGAGAAATTCCAAAAAAATCGAGGTAAAAATCCATATTGGCACGTCTTATGAATATATAAAGATAATTACAGAGGAAAGAAATAATTAGATTTTGTATATGAATTATCTCATTCCTATGATTATTTTAGATTATTAAAATTGCATCTAATAGTAGTTTGGTTCATAGTGCAGTAAGTGGCAGCCATTAGGCTGCCCTTTTTTTGTAAAGGTTCTTCCACTTTTTTGTATTTTTCTTCCTGTCTTTACATTTTATGACGGTTTCGGAAATCCGACTTGGGTTTATCTCCATATTCCCATACATCCATCGTATTTCCAACCTCAATCATTAACCAATTGCCACATCACCCAAGTAGGAAGTAAAAAGGTCTATTACAAAGAGTATGTAGCATTATCTATGCACAGCATTCCTTTCCCTACCTTCTGCTTGTTAGCGCTTTGAACCTATGCAGTTATATACCAAGATCCTGATCGGTATGGTAGCAGGTATCCTCGTAGGAGCCCTCTACAATTTGATGTACGACAAAGATCAGTGGGACCAGTGGAACACCGACACCAACGAATTCATTACATGGCAGGAGTATGCAATGGGAAATGTACCCGAAATCGACTCCAAGGGTATAGATCAAACCCACCAGATATACGCCGCACTTCAAAAAGACTGGCAAAACATCGATGTCAGCGAGGATAAACTGACCAATGAAAACGGGAAGATCGAAAAATCTGAGTACGAAGCTTGGGTCGAAAAAACTGCAGGCAACTCAAAGAGTAAATTAGGGAATCTGCTAGCCCAGCTCTACCTTACTGAAACGACATTTGTCCAACTCAATGAGGATCAAAACTATGTCCTCACATTTGCAGAGTTCACATCGGGTGCGACCAATATCCGACTCCGTCCTGAAGACTTCGTGCGTGCAGATCGCAATCAAGATTCGCTATTGACTCTGACAGAATTCCAAACCATCAAGGATCCTGTATTATTCGAAGGACAGTTTGCCAGCCTCTCTCAAGGGAAAGGAGCCATAGAAGAAGAAAGTACGATGGCCATGGTGGCCCTTCGAAAGGGCTTCGACAAGATGGACAAAAACAAGGACGGAAAGGTCAAGCTCTCCGAATACAAAGCGGTGTATGGATGGCAATACTATGCGCGATTTACAGATCCTATTGGTGATATTTTCATTCGTCTAGTCAAAATGCTCGTCGTACCCTTGGTATTGGTCTCCCTTATATTGGGTGCGGCTAGCCTTGGGGATATTCGTCGCGTCGGAAAAATCGGAGCCAAAGCCTTCGGTTTCTTTTTCTTTACGACAGCTGTAGCCGCGATGGTCGGTATCGGTACAGGTAACCTCTTTCGTCCAGGAGACGGTCTCCCACCAGATAAAACCAACGATTTAATTGCCCAGTATGAGGACTCTGCCAATCAAAAAACACAGACGGAAGCAGCCTCAGAGCTGAAAGAGTCCGATACATTTGATAAAATCATCAACCTCATCGTACGTCTGGTTCCTACCAACCCCTTTGCTTCTCTGAGCAGTGGGGATATGCTCGGAATCATTTTCTTTGCCCTCTTCCTGGGAATCACGATCACACTCATTCCACCTGAAAAAGCCGCCCCTATCATCAAAGCATTTGATGGATTGAATGATGCTGTCATCAAAATGGTCACATTGGCTATGGAGACAGCACCTTACGGGGTATTTGCTTTGATGCTGAGCGTCGTTTCTACCCTCGGATTGGATGTGCTCTTGCTCCTAGTCAAATACGCAGTGGCTGTCCTAGCAGGTCTTGTGCTGCACATCATCGTCACACACTTCAACTTCATCATCTTCTACTTGCGCAAGAATCCGTTGATGTTCCTCCAAGCGATCAAAGAGGCCTTGATCATGGCCTTTTCTACGAGTTCTAGCAGCGCGACCCTCCCGATCTCCCTGAATGTGGCTCAAGCCAATCTAGGCGTTTCTCGTCAGGTTAGTACATTCATCCTGCCGCTAGGTGCGACGATCAATATGGATGGAACAGCTGTATATCAGGCTGTCGCAGCACTCTTTATTGCTCAAGTCTTTGAGATTCCGCTCGATTTCACGCAGCAGTTGACGATTATCCTTACAGCTACGCTTGCCTCAGTCGGTGCAGCAGGTGTACCAGGAGCGGGGATGATTACCCTAGCTCTGGTACTTACTACTCTAGGCGTACCTGAGACCGGGATCGCATTGATATTTGGCTTGGATAGAATCCTCGATATGTGTCGTACGATCGTGAATGTCATCGGAGATCTGACGCTTTCTACGGTCATCGCCAAATCAGAAGGAGAAAATCTCGACTTTAAACTGGATAAAGATATTATCCCCGGATAGAGCGTAAATATATCCATTTCTAGAAGCTCAGATTTTTCTTGAAGAATCTGAGTTTTTTATTCCATGTAATGTAACATCTTATTTGCCCTATAGAGATAGAGGGTTGTTGGGTATATTCAGATCAAGTTGGAAGTACAGTACACTATCGTCTGGCATGCAAGCTTAGGGCATGGCCAGACGTTTTTTATGGGGAGATTTGCCTCAACTATGTGCAGATATACCTCATTTTAAAATCTACTAATCATGAGCTGGATGCATCAAAAATGACCTTTTAGCATAGACGAAACAATGGTTAGATATGTAACTTTTTACCTACATTCGAGTAAAGCAAATTATCCCAGCACGGCAACCCTTTCTATCTTATCCTGTCTTTGAGCTAAATGACCCCCATTATGCAGCAACGATACGCTCGATTTATTTTTCGCTCGTGTTGGATTTTCTTGTTACTAGGATGCTCTCACATGATTTTTGCTGGCGGAAACTCACGTGCAGGAAGTAGAGGAATTACAGAAGAATGCATGGTCAGGATTGCCGGCCGTATCGTCGAACGCTATACTCAAAGACCGCTTCGATCTGCCTCTGTTTCTATTCGCAGCGGAGACCTCACCCTCGCCAATAAGCCCACCGATCAGGAAGGATACTTCGAAATTCTCATTCCCGCTGAAAAAATCGAAGCCAATGATATCTCCATCAATCTGCAATACATGGATCGCATCTTTGTCAAAGAAAAGATGGAACCTGTAGATCAAATCTTGCTAATCGAAATCAATGGGGCTTTACTTGTAGATGCACGCTCACTCAACGATTATTCTTTGCCTATTTATATGCTGGGAGAAGAGAAAGTAGGAGATGTGTATATCCAGGATTAATGGGACCAATACAGATCGAACAC
>JBCBPW010000044.1:0-48778 GCA_039820545.1 Bacteroidota bacterium
CATGGGGACATCCAATATTTTATCAACAAAAAATGGGACTTCTTATGGCGTGCTGAATATTTATATATAGGACAGCAGGGGAGCGTAGGGACGCATTACTTTTTCCATAAGATCCAGACAAACTATCGCTTCAAGCTTCGTCAAAAGCAGCAGATGCATATCCAGTTTGTGATAGAAAATCTTTCCAATCAGGAAACCTATGGGATGCAGACCATAAATGATGTCCTCATCCAGGACCAGGCAATATTCCTTCGCCCGAGAACATTTTTTGTAAGCGGGAGCTTTTCGTTTTGAATATCTTTATAGATAGAAATCATGGAAGGGGTAGTATATAGGCTTGCGTTATGCGCAGTAGATCTGTTCATTAGTCTAGGGATAAAACCACCAACATGTAGGAATTATCCTTTCTGAGTTCGTAGCTGATTCATTGCGGACAATGTCATATAGGATGTTGAGTAAAATCAAATGCCTAATCCGACAAAAAAATAAGCCAGCCATCCTCATAAGGAAAGCTGGCTCATGTATTTATCTACAGTGATAATGGATCTGATTTCCTAGCCCGCAGGCTCCTCCTCGACCATCATCTTCTCCAAGATCTCCTTCGCCGCTTTTGTAATGACTGTCCCTGGACCAAAGACCCCTGCAACGCCCGCCTCGAATAGGTACTCATAGTCTTGCTGTGGAATGACCCCACCTGCCACGACTAGTATATCTTCCCGATCTAGCTGCGCTAGCTCATGAATCAACTGAGGGACGAGTGTCTTGTGACCCGCCGCGAGGGAAGAGACGCCTACAATGTGTACATCATTTTCGGCTGCTTGTCGTGCGACTTCAGAAGGCATCTGGAAGAGCGGACCTATGTCTACATCGAATCCCATGTCGGCAAAGCTCGTCGCGATGACTTTGGCACCTCTGTCGTGTCCGTCTTGCCCCATCTTAGCGACCATGATACGAGGTCTACGACCTTCTAACTGGGCAAATGTCTCTGCCAAGGCTCTCACCTCAGCGAATCCATCTTCGTTTTGCGTTTCCTGAGCATACACACCACTCACCGATCGGATGACGGGCTTGAATCTTCCAAAACTCTTTTCCATTGCGTCTGAGATTTCGCCTAGCGTCGCCCTATGGCGCGCAGCTTCGATGGCCAAGGCCATGAGATTGCCTTCTCCGCTTTCTGCAGCGACTTCAATTGCCTGAAGAGATGTGGCTACTGCTACCTGATCACGTGAGGCTTTGACCTCTTGTATGCGTCTAACTTGGGATTCGCGGACAGCTGCATTGTCTACTTCTCGTATATCAAAGGATTGCTTAGTCCCGTCTACTGTGAATCGGTTCACACCCACGATGACATCCTGCCCTGTATCGATTCTTGCTTGCTTGCGTGTGGCCGCCTCCTCGATCCGCATCTTGGGGATGCCCTGTTCGATGGCTTGCGCCATGCCGCCATGTGCTTCCACCTCTTGTATCAGTTCCCATGCACGGTCTGCCAGATCTTTTGTCAGACGCTCTAGATAGTAGGAGCCTGCCCAGGGATCTACGCTGCGGGTAATGTGCGTTTCTTGCTGTAGATAGAGCTGTGTGTTTCGTGCGATACGCGCCGAGAAGTCTGTCGGTAAAGCGATGGCCTCATCAAAAGAGTTGGTGTGTAGTGATTGGGTGTGACCGAAAGCGGCTGCCAGGGCTTCGATGCAGGTGCGTGCGACATTATTTAAGGGATCTTGCTCCGTAAGGGACCAGCCTGATGTCTGACAGTGTGTCCGTAAAGACATCGACTTGGGATTCTGTGGGTTGAATTGCTTGACTAGTTTGGCCCAAAGCATTCTTCCTGCACGCATCTTAGCAATCTCCATGAAGAAGTTCATCCCGATGGCCCAAAAGAAGGAGAGGCGTGGCGCAAACTTATCGATGTCTAGTCCAGCAGCCAGCCCTGTTTTGAGGTATTCGAGTCCATCAGCCAAAGTATAGGCAAGCTCAAGATCTGCTGTAGCTCCTGCTTCTTGCATATGATAGCCCGAGATAGAAATCGAGTTGAATCGCGGCATATGCTCAGAAGTGTAGGCAAAGATATCGCCAATCAGACGCATGCTGGGCAAGGGAGGATATATATAGGTGTTGCGTACCATGAACTCTTTCAGGATGTCATTTTGAATGGTACCTGAGAGCTGGGCTTGTGACACCCCTTGTTCTTCAGCTGCGACTACATAAAAAGCCATGATCGGAATGACAGCACCATTCATAGTCATGGATACAGACATCTGATCCAGTGGAATCTTATCGAACAGGATCTTCATGTCTTCTACGGTGTCGATGGCTACGCCTGCCTTGCCGACATCTCCTTCCACTCGTGGATGATCGGAGTCGTACCCTCGGTGTGTAGCCAAGTCAAAGGCGACGGAAAGTCCTTTTTGACCTGCTGCGAGATTCTTTCTATAAAAGGCGTTGGATTCTTCTGCTGTGGAAAAACCGGCATACTGACGGATCGTCCATGGTCGAGAGACATACATGGTGGAGTAGGGGCCTCTCAAAAAAGGAGGAATACCTGCTGCAAAGTCAAGATGAGACAAATCGGAAATGTCTGAGGCAGTATATAAGGACTTAATCTCGATTTTTTCGGGTGTCTCCCATTTGGGTTTGGGCAGAGGACCTGCTTGAAGTGTCAAGCGAGTACCTGTATTGTAGGGGATTTGGCTAAAATCGGGCCGCATAAACTAAGTATTTGTCCCAAATATAAGACTTCATCAAGACTATGACCATGTTTGGAACAATGAAAATCTAACTAAGTACCCTTCCAAAAGAGATCTTACTGTGAAGGCCAACTCCATTTCCTGCCTTATAGTAAAGGACTCTCTTCAGGTTGTGGATGAAGCTAAACAGATGCCCTAGATACCATTTGGGAGAAGTAGGGTTTCATCTTTGTATGTCTATAAAAACGTAAAAAGTAGGGATTCTAGCTTTGGGCGAGAGCTATACGATGAGGTGGAGTGGTGCTAAATCGGTCAAAATAGATAAAGTCTATATGATGGAAGCATAAAGCGTGAGAAGGCGAGAGGTTTCAAATATAGCCTAGTAGCGGCCTGTCTGGGTTTTGAGAGTAATGAACCTAATACATGGATATATATCTCTATTTTAGAGAGTTATAGATGAAACAAATATTGCATATATAATAAAACGGACATTTTACTTGGTTGAAATATTTCTTAACTTGATGTATAGACAGCTCTTTGAATCTATACGAAATTGAATATAATCAACGCTTTTGTGTTTGGACTAGTAGGTAGGACACACACAATAATGGAGAAAACGTGTAGTACCGCCATGTTTAGCACAAAGATTGACTACCTAGTTTTTCATTTTTTTTTGCATCCACACCTTAGCGATTGATTATGGAACAGTTTAAAGTCAAAACTCGTCAGGAATTAGCAGATGAGTATGGTATTAGCCGTAAAACCTTTTACAATTGGATTAAAAAGGAAGGCATTACTTTGACGAGTCGGTTAGTGACTCCAAAAGAGCAGCAAGAGATATACGACAAGTTCGGATATCCACGCCAAGCTTACTGGACGGGCTGATCGATTGCTGAGTGGGAATGGCCTGATGGAGGGATTTAGCCCTCTTCAACCTCGAAAAAATCAGGAAAAAATCAGGTTATTCCCACTATTACCCACAGGTACACAGAGTTTCACACTAGTACCCAACTTAATTTCGTTACTTTGATTCAATCAAACGGGGAAAGCCGAAAACCCAATAAAAACAGAGTAGGCAAAATTCCTAAATTTTATCCCAGTGAAAATTCAAAGATTATCTAAGCGCGAAGGTTTTGGTCAAATGCTTGTTGCTGCCGGTTGTAACTGCTGCTGCTGCTGCTGCTGCTGTAACTGTAACGGTGGTGGATCTACTAGAGCTATCGAAGCTGACTCAATCAATCCTTAATTGGACCCGCAAAGACCTGGCCTGCAAAGTAGGCGGGTCTTTGTTTTTTCCTTTACAAATCTAGATTCTTCTTATTCTTCTTCTTTCTAGAAATGAAGCTGAATAAAATATACAGCACGATTATCGTTCTGATAATGAGTGTATTATGTATCAGGTTTCCTGTGTTGCATTAATTAATTCGTACATATTTTCATCTCCTTAATACCTGTGTTATGATTACAGATTATGCCGTATTCTACGACGAGGAGCAATCGGTCTATCAGATTCGAACCAGATCCGATATCTTTTTGCTCGAGTTCGAAGACCCTGAAAAGAAGGTAATTTTCGAAGCACTAGTCGCGAAAATCAAAGAAAATAAAGACATCTCTTACGAGCAATGGGTAAGAGGGGTCAATAAGAAACATGATAATGTCAAAGTGATGGATGTTGTGGCATCACTTAAAGACAACGATCTGTTACCATATGAACTATCATATGAGGTTCCGTCTCCAGAAGGTAGTAGTACAACTAATGAGTACGGCGTTTCGATCGAGCAGAAAGGATTTGACTACGAGAATCGCAAATTGGGGATTATCGGCACAAGTCCAGTCGCCAAATCACTTAAAGAGAAGGCACTTCTGCACGAGTATGAAAATACAGTCCTCTTCGATTCTGAGAATTTTGACGAAGCGGAACTCGAAAAATTCATTGAAGAGCAGGAGTTTCTGATTGTAGATAATACAAACTGGCACCCCTACTTGATGGAGAAGATCAATCTGACCTGCATCAAGCTCAACAAGCCTTGGCTATATATTCACGGAATCAATGGGGTAGACGCTCAAGTAGGACCTATCTACTGGGGAAGAGAGTGGGGTTGCTATAACTGCCTCTCAGTCAGAATGAGAAGCCTTGATCCTAATTTGGAGTACAATGATCGCTACGAGAACTTCTTGTACAAAAACAAGCAGAAGGGCGTAGGAGATCAACTACCTGGAAAACAAGTGATCTATGACATCATCGCTTCTACAGCTATCTACGAAGCAGGAAAGTTCATGGAGCAGTGGAATGTACCTGAGCTTATCAACGGATACATCAGCCTCAACATGCTGACACTGGAAACGACCAAGCATACGTTGCTTCGTGCACCCCTATGCACCCACTGTAAGCCTAAATTATCCTACAACCTGGCTCCTTGGCTAGAAGAAGTTACTTTGTCATGAAAATCAAAAATTCACAGTTACATCTCTTAAATGCCACGAAGCTGATTTCGCCCGATGTAGGTATTCTCTCCTATGTCTCGAAACTGCCGATCATGAACAATGATCCCGACTTGATGGCATATGGTATATGGCCTTGCAATACGGAAGTATTGGGGGCAGAAGAATACGGTGGACGCTCGTCTGGCTGCGGATACGAATGGGAAGGAGCCTTTATGTCAACAATTGGTGAAACCGTAGAGCGTTATTGCCCTGCTTTTTACCAACTGGAGGAAGCGATCGAAGGTACTTATCACTCTATAGGAAAACCAGCCGTTCATCCCAGTGAATATGCACTTTTCCACGAGAAGCAGTACGCAGACGAACGCTACACGCTACTTCCTTTTACTGAAGAGCGTATGCTGCACTGGTTCCCGATGACAGACCTGACAGATGGGAAAGAGAAGTACGTTCCAGGTGGAATGATCTATATCCCTTGGACGCACGATGCAGAGTGGATCAACGTAGGTACCTCTACAGGACTTGCTGCCCACACCTCTCTTTCTCAAGCTACTTTGACAGCTTTGTATGAGATCATCGAGCGCGATAGCTTCGTCCTTACATGGACACAAAAAATCGTACCCCCCAAGGTCATCATTGATGACGAACTCCAAAGCTATCTAGACGAGCATTTTCCCAAGCATTACGAGTGGCATTTCTTCGATACTACTTATGACCTCAAGGAGCCATCCATCTTTGGATTCTGTTTTGGAGAGGCTGAGTATGGCAAGTTTGTCGCCGTAGGTACCTCTACACGAAATACCTTAGGTGGTGCTTTGAAGAAAGTGATTCAGGAAATCGGGCAGGCCGTATCTTACTTCCGCTACATGCTGAGTTCGACGATGGACTACATCCCCAGCGATGACTTCCACGATCTGTTGGACTTCGAAAAGCACTCTGTCTTCTATACCAAGCGTCCAGATTATCAATTTGTCTTCGACAGATGGCGTAATGCCACACCCACGAAGGTGGTCGACCTCCACGAGGAGAACAAAGAAACACCGACAGAAACGGTTCAACGAATCTTGGGTGTCATGAAAGACAAAGGATACAATGTCATGTTCCGCGATATGACGACAGTAGACGTGAACCAGTTAGGATTCTATAGTGTACGCCTCGTTATCCCACAGTTGATACAGATGGGAGGAGCCTATCCTTTCTACTATCACGGAGCTAAGCGTCTGTATGAGGTACCCAAACTCATGGGTTACACCAGTTACGATTACGACAACTTGAATCATTATCCACACCCATTCCCCTAAAGCGCCAGAAAGATGAAAATCAAACAAGCTGCTCGAAAAAAAGTACAGTCCCTAGACGCAGGGGGCTATGGAACGAAGAACTTCAACCACTCTGTGGCGATGCTCTTTCAGGAGAATATCAAGTTCAATAAGTTCTCTCAGCGAAAATTGGGTGTCAACATAGGCAAGTTTTTTACGCCATACTACACCAAGCGTACCTCTCAGCCCTATAAGTCTTATCCAGGGTCCAAGAAGATCTCGATGGAAGACTATGCTGATCTGCTACCACTAGAACACAATTTCTTTGACTTGGTCAGCACGCGCCGAAGTGGACGTGAGTATGATACATCGTACAAGATCTCCCTCAATGAGGTCTACAGCCTGATGCATTATTCTTATGGTATCTCCATGCGCTCGAAAATCGAAGGAATCGAGGAAGAGGGCCATGTGGGCTGGCGTGTCGTCCCATCAGCAGGTGGACTCTATCCTTTGGAGGTATACTTTGTGATGCTCAATTCTCACCTAGAGGAAGGACTCTATCACTATCTCCCCAACGAAAACGCTATCGAGTGTATCGATGCTGGTCCTTATATGGACAAGCTCAAGGAATATCTGGTCACAGACCCTTACATCGACCTCAAGTCGGCAGGTATGGTAGCGATTATCACGAGTGTGAATGAGCGTACGATGCTGAAGTACGGAGACCGTGGCTACCGATTCATTCTCAATGAGGTAGGTGCTGTCGTGAACCAACTCAGCCTCGTCTCAGAAGCATTGGACTTCGGTTCTTGTGTCGTCGGTGCATTCCAGGACTACAAAGTAGAGGAAATGCTCAATATAGACGGTGTATTTGAATCTGTGCAAGCAGTCCTGACTATCGGTAAAAAAGGTGAAATAGCCTGTAAAATTTAACGAACATGAAAGTCTTAGACGTATCCAATGTCTCTTACAAGGTAGGAGACAAGCAACTCCTTCAAGACATCAACTTTTCATTGGAACCAGGAGAGAAATTTGTCATCCTGGGCTCCAATGGGAGTGGAAAGTCTACCTTGATAGATGTCATGACCGAAAATTTGTTCCCAACAGAAGGTGAAGTGACATTCTGGGGGGATAGTATGAGGAAGCATCGTCGAAAGATTGGGGTTTTATACGATAACATCTCCCTATTTCCTCGACTCAAGGTGAAGGAAATCTTTCACTACCTAGGCAATTACTTAGGCATTCCCAAGTGGGAAGACAAAGAGCTCGTTCGCTTGCTGGATTTGGACAAAATCTACAATAAGGTATTTCTAGTCCTCTCAGCTGGAGAGCGGAAGAAGGTAGGGATCTACGTAGCCTTGATGGGCAATCCCGAGATCCTGGTCCTAGACGAACCTACAGCTAACCTGGACCCTGAGACGCGTGAGAAGTTCTGGCGATATATCTATCAACGAAAAGATATGTCCGTATTTTTTGCCACGCACCAATGGGAGGAGATCAAGGAGTTTACCAATAAGGTCGTATTCCTCCGCGATGGACAAATGATAGATAAAGCAAAATCTGTCTCTGATCTGATGGCGGACTACGCAGATTTCCAATCCAAAATTGCCTTTACCAAGTTCCAGGGATACCAGAATATCGTAGAGGAAGAGAAGCATTACTTGCAGGAAGACATGATTTTTGTTTTCCCTTCAGACAAGCGATCCTTTCTCCAACGCTTAAATAAGGTTACGCCCAATTTCTCAATTACGCCACTTAGCATCAAGGATGTGTATAAGCTTACCGTAAGCGCATAAGTGGAAGTTTACCCTTCATCTCTTAAATACTAGCATCATGGTACGAACAATGGGGTTATCCCTATACTACCAAACGGTACAATACATCCGGATCAAAGAAGCCTTTTTCTTTGTCCTAGTATTTCCAGTGTTCCTGTTCATTGTGTTTAGCAATCTCTGGGGTGCGTTGAGCGATGATTATATCGCGCGATTGCTCACAGGCGTAGTTGCGATGAGTGTGGCAAGTGATGGCCTCTTTTCGATTGGATACATTGCCAAAAGCTCCATTGGGACAGGACTGATCAAGATCCTCAACAAAAGACCAGAGAAAGTACTGATTCACTATGGAGGCATCGCCTTGAGTCATATACTTATGCTGACCTTAGTTTCAGCGGTATTGCATGTAGTGGCCCTTATTTTCTTCAACCTGGAAGTCACCATCATGAACTTCCTGTATACAGAGCTAGGCATCCTGGCGGGCATTATACTTTTTTCTATGATGGGATTGGTTATTACTTTCATTGATCCTCGTCCAGAAGCAAGTAGAGGTTGGCCCAACTTTGTACAGTTTACATTGCTGTTCTCAAGTGAGGCATTCTACTCTGTAGAGGCATTGAACGAGACCCTCTTCCAGTTTGCCAACTTGCTTCCATTCAACCACATCCTCTACTTGATGCGTGGAGAAGATCCCAATTGGTGGATACTCCTAGGATGGATGGGTGCATCTACTATCGCATTTTTCATCTTGTTTAACCGCTTTCAAGTCAAACGAGTATGATTTGGAGTTATCTCATAGATGGGCTTTTGATCGGTTTGATTATGGCCCTTCTTACCGCCCTGCACGAAGGTAGTCACCTGTTGGCTGCCAAGGTTTGCAAACTCAGGATTCACGAAGTAGGTTTTAAGATGCGTCCGCTTCCCCATCCCTATGTGATGGTCAGATGGTCCAACAACAGATGGCACAGACGCATTTTTCTCTACGCTGGATTTGCAAGCACACTTCTGCTCTTTCTGATTTCGTGGTCTTTCGGATTCATGGGATGGTCGATTCTGATGCTAGCATTTGGCTTTCAGATGCTCATCGAAACCAACCCCTTCTACTCAGATTTTACCTTCTTCATGGTACAAGAACGTGTAGAAAACCGCTATGACCCCCGCGCATATAGTCGCGCACACAAGAATTTTTTGTTCTCCCGAGATTGGTACATCCAATTTTTGCTCTGGACTGGAATGATCATTTTTGTGTGGAAGGTGTACAGTGTCTCTTTTTAAGAAGACCCACAATCCCGAAAGGGATTCCCAGTATGTATGAGACGATAGAGCCAGCGTATGATGGTAAAAAACGATCAAATGTTTGGATTGTCTTCGTCCAACAGAAATGTAGGCATAATAGATAATCAGTCCCAAAGTATCTATATTCTGATATTTTGAAATGATTGAACATCCCTTATCCGTTTGTCTGCGAAAAATAAAGTAAAAGATCCCCTCTGGGGGAGCTTAATAGCTGAGTGAGATTCAAAATGCATGAAGTAATGTGGGCTTATGATCCCTTAAAGGCCTTACGTTGCAACTAAGTTTTGAAGATAGACTACCAATTTCCTCTCATCAGCGTGATGGAAATCTATCTATATCAGTCTATTAATTAACTTGTCATGAAAAATTATCATTTTCTGCTATTGGATTTGCTGTTGGTAAGTGTATTTCTTGTTTACCTAAGTGCAGCGCCTGCTTCTTCTCCTGCGTCGATCTACGATGATGTGTATACTGCACAGGAACCTGTGTCCGATTCTATGCATGTAGTCATATATGAGGCAGCAGTTGATTGCTTCATGAAAGGCAAAGTAGACCCGCTTTCAGAGTTGGAGCCCAATGTAGATGTCCTGTACTGGCAGGCTTACCTACAGTACTGGAAAGCAATTTTCTTTGTGAAAATGGGGAATAACGACGAGAGTCAAGCAGCGATTCAGAGTGGCATCGACATGCTAGAAAGTATGCCCGCCAGCTCAGCTGAGTATCTCGCCCTACAAGGTATGCTCCTCAATTTCAGTATCAATTTCGAGACGGGAATGCGTGCGGGTGTACTCGCAGCAAAAGTGAAGAAGGTGTGTAAGAAAGCGATAAAATTAGATCCGCAGAGTACGCGAGCCTATTATGTACTAGGTGTCAGTGATTTCTACACTCCTGAAAAATGGGGTGGAGGTGAAGAATGCGAAGATTATTTTAAGAAAGCCATTGAGACACCCGAAAACCTAAACCTAGGATGGGGAAAGATCAATGCTTACCAAATGCTACTTCAGCACTACATCAATTTGAGTAGAACCGAGGATGCATTGGCTCTGTATGAAGAAGCCAAAGCGATTTATCCTGAAGATTACCGCCTACAAGAATTGGCGAGCAACCTCAACACTGATGATTAAGACATATTTTACAATCGCTATCGTGTTAATTATGACCGTGATACAGGCGGCGGGGCAACCCCTGCTTGTGTCCGGTTATGTTTTCAACGATAAAAGAGAAGCGCTGCCTGGTGCTACGGTATTTCTTTTACCCAACAACAAGCTCGGCGCACTCACAGATGCCCAAGGCTTCTTTCAATTAGATCGACAGGCACGTGAAAACAACCGATTGGTGGTTCGATTCGAAGGTTATCTACCTGATACGCTTAACCTCTCCTTGGTCAATACGACCCAAACCATCAAGGTTTATCTAAGAAAGAAAGCGCGAACCCTCAATGAAGTGCAAATTGTCGATGCACGCTACCTCACACGAGAATTCCCCGCTCGGAGTATGAGTCGTATGGATATCTTGATGGATCCCTTCTCCAATGGTGACCCACTCAAAGCTGTCAGCAACACCCCAGCATCAACCAACACCAACGAAACTGCCGATGTCGAGCTTCGTGGCTCCAGCCAGTACCGCTCGCTCGTGTATCTCAACCAAGTACCTATCTACAAACCTGTGAGGTCTACCTCTTTGAACGATCTGGGATTTTTCAGTCTCTTTAATCCCAGGATCATACGTGACCTGCTGATTTATCCCATGTCGCCACCCCTAAATATGGGCCATACCAGCGCAGGTTTGATCGATATCCAGACCAATCGGGAAGTAGAGGAAAGTTCTGTAGAGTTGTCGCTTTCGATGGCCAATGTGGGCATGTTTGTGAGCCAAAAGGGTAAATCAGATGATCAATTTATCCAAGCCTATGCCAATTATCAGCGTCCTGAACTATTCCTGGCACTTAATGCTGGCAGTTTTCCTTCCTTGAGGGATTTCAAACTAGCAGATGCTGGAGCCAACTGGCGCTTACCTGTAGGAGACAAGTGGCATGTCAACGGCTTCAGCTACATGATAAACGAGTCCAATGCGGCACGCATCGACCTATATGCACAGCAGAACGTCGCCAAAGCCAATACGTTTAGACATTTTCATATTGTCAATGCAGAACGCCTCTCAGGTAACAACTATCTGCAGATCAACGCAGCAGTGGATCAGTCGTCAGAAGGCTATTCCCATGCGCTTGTCAATGCTACGCAAAGAAAAGTATTCGCCTATGGTTCAATCAACTATACGCGCTATCTGTCCAAGCACTGGCAGTTTCAAGCAGGAGCGGATTACTCCTATCACAATCATTCGTTCCAGGATACATTCCCTGAGTACTACTATGCATTCAGACCCAATGATCCTACACTGACAAGTGATACAGTATTGGCTTACAACTACGCAGAGGTCTTTGGTATCTTGAAGATGAAGTACTCGCCCTTTACCCTTCAGTTGGGGGTCAGACAAAACTTCAACGACCTGGATCTGAATAATTATTTCTCTTATCAGGCCAATGCCAATCTGCAAGTCTCTCCCAATGCGAGCATCTTACTCGGGCTCGGACAATACTACAACTTGTCTCTGCCAAGGCCTAGGGCACAGGTAGTGAATCTGCTAGAGTCTAAGCAAGCCAACTTAGAGTTTCGCTATGGCAGCAAAAAACTGCGTGGAAACTTGAGTGTCTTCTACAAAAATGAGACAGGCGAAGTGATCGATTTTATTGCCACGACCGAGTCTACACGTGAGATTTTTGGCGTGGAGGCAGAGATCATCTACAGACCCTCACGCAAATGGATGTTCCAATTTGGAAATCAGTACCTTGACAATACAGTCTTCTATCAGAATGTAGCCTATCGGGTCAATCCTGACTTGCCTTACTTCATCAAAGCTGGTGTGACTTGGTTTACCTTGTATGGAAATATCTCTGCCAAGTATGTGACGCGTCCAGGAACTTTCTTTACACCGATCGAAGGGGCGCAATGGAATCCAGAACTCGGAATCAATGAGCCTGTATTTGGTAATACGATCAACACAGAGCGACTCAATCACTACCACAATGTGGGGCTTACTTACTCTTATCTGACATTGCTAGGAGGAAAGTCGACGGTGATTTATGCCAATCTCAACAATATTTTCAACATTAAGAATCAGCAAAACCCCATCTATAATCCAGATTATACGATTCAAGGGTTTAATTACTTTCAACAAATAACTTTCTACACTGGACTGATCATTTCTCTGTAGGTGAATGTATATCGGTGAGTTGTGACCATAGTCCACGTAGAAATTCTAAAGCGTTTATCCCAGTGAAGATTGCATGTGAAAACCCGAGACTGTCCCAGTTGTCGGGTTTTCCTGCAACAATAAAAAGCGCTTGTGGATGGGCTACTTTTAAGGTGGTTATAAGTGTCTCCGCGTGCTGAAGGTATTCCTGGTCTGAGCTACAAAGCACAAATAAATCCCCCGTGAAAGCTTGAGCATCCATCGAGTCGAGAGAAACAATTTCCTCCTGTATGGCCAGTCCTCCCGAACCTAGCAGATCTCTAGAGAATTGGGCACGGGCATTGCGCATCTTCACATCACCGAATAGGAGCAGTTGGGCTTGTAGCCTTCTTCCCAGTTGCTGCCCGAGCAGATCACCCTGCGCGCGCATCTCCTCAAAGGCAGATGCCAATCGGCCATCCATGACAATGGATTCCGTTAGTGTTTCCTCCGTGTTGGGGGATTGATTGACCCCGATGAGCTTTTCTTTGAGTTTCTCGACGCGTTCAGCCTTTTCACCTGCAGAGCTGCAGATGCGTTCTCCGATTTTTCCTTCTTCCACCCAACGCAAGAATCCTCCATCAGCTTCCATCTCTTGAAAGAGCTTCCAGGCATTTTGCCCCAAGGCATCTGTGGCTTGCTCAATGTAGTAGCTTCCTCCTGCTGGATCGATGACCTTATCTAGGTACGACTCGTGTCGGAGAAGGTGCTGGATATTTCTGGCTAATCTCGCGCTTCGTGCTTCAGCAGGTTGATTCACATCATCAAAGGCTTGGACAATCACGGCATTGGCTCCTCCCAGTATCCCCGAAATGGCTTCTGTGGTCGTGCGTAAGAGGTTGTTGTATAAGTCGTATTTGGTTTGGTGAAAGGTGTCAGTTTTGACGAGTATGAAGGGTGTCTGTAAATTTTCGTCTTCGATCCCATAGGCTTGTACCAGTTTGGCATACAGCAAACGGAAGGCGCGAAGCTTGGCGATCTCCAGCAAGAAATGAGTGCCGACAGCAAATGTCACTGCCACTCGACCCAAGAGTTCAGGGATCGTGAGCTTGGACTCGCTTTGCTCGATCCAGTCGAGATATTCTACCAGCGTCCCTAGAGCAAAGGCGATCTGCTGCGTCATATTACCTCCTTGCTCGTGTATATAACTGAAATCCAAACCTATTCCTCGGAAGTAGGGGGAGTCTTTGAAATTGAGGGCACCTGCTTCCACATGGGCAAAGGTGTGCAACTCGGCGACTTTTCCTTTTGCCGCTGCGCGAGAGATAGGATCATTGGTCAGCGTGCCGGTCAGTAGGGTGGGAGAGAGCTTGCGTGATCGAAGCAAGGTGTAGACATCCAAGCTCAGAAAGGCAGGGTCCACAGGAAGGTTGATGTGAAGGGCTTGTTGATGTAGCTCAAATGCTTCAAGCAAAGCACCCAGCCGTTCTTCTTCGGGATAGGATTCCCAGCGGGTCAGATAAAAAGCATGTACTTCGTGTTGATGTGCTTCCTCTAGTCGATCCAGTGCAGCTTCCTCATCATCTAGCTGAATGCTCTGTATGACTTGCCAACCTTCTCCCGTAGCATTGAGGGGATTTCCCCGACGAAAAGGAAATGCACCTGGGAGACTGTCAATCCCATATTGGCTGTAGTTCAAATCCTCCTTGCGGTAAAAAGGTTGGAGTTCGATGCCTGGCTCAGGATTCCAGATAAGCTTATCCCAGGATTTTCCTTTGAGGTCCTTTTGGATCTTTTCGCGCCACTCGTCTAGAGAGATGGCATCAAATTCTTCAAAAAGGTTAACAGCCATAGGAACTAACTTATTGCTTAGATTTGCGTTACTTAAATAGGGAAAGCGGACAGATTTTTGTGCGAATATCAGATGTTTTCTATCAGAATCAGCAAAATAGTCCAGATTTTCAGCTTTCTCTGTTGTACATTTGTATATAGCAAAAGTAGCGTATTTTATTAGAGAACACGATTCAATCAGAAAAAATATGGCGGAAGTACAAACTCCCCTGGTTACTTTTACTCCTTCAGCCATCACTGAGCTAAAGGATATCCAGCAAAAGGAGCAATTAACCGAAGATAAAGTCGTACGCGTAGGTGTCAAAGGCGGTGGATGCTCGGGCCTTTCCTATATCCTAGAGTATGATATCAAAGGCGAGCAGGACGACGTATTTCAAATAGAAGGAATCACCGTGGTGATGGATAAGCGTCATGCCCTTTATGTGATGGGAATGGAAGTGGATTACAAACGAGGTCTCAACGATCGCGGTTTCATATTCAACAATCCCAACGCAAAAGAAAGCTGCGGATGTGGCGTTTCTTTCTCTACTTGATTATCGCGTGTTGTGCATACAAGAAATACGAGCCATCCCTTTAGGATGGCTTTTTTTGTTAACAAAATACTTAAGATTAGGTACAGATAGAGATAAAGTAAAAAACGGTACTTTTATTTACTACCCAAGCTTAGGTAATTGGTATATCGTAATTTAGGTATATTGAAAATATTGCTTGTGTCTTATATGTTGGAAGTTTTTATTTGGAATAAATCTAAATAAGATCTTCAAGCACATGAAAAAATATTTACCCTTCCTTCTCATATCTCTTCTGGGTATCCTCCAATTAAAGGCGCAAGAAGCTACGATTGTTACAGATACTGTCTCTCTGATGCCAGGATATGCTGATCAAGTATGGTACAGTATGGAGTCTGGAGAGCAGTCGCGGTCTGCATTGGATAGCTGGGATGTGGCCTTCTCTGCTAAGCCCTTTTCAAGCACCATTTTTGTCAATGATGCCAAGGGTATCGAACTATATACATACCCCAATGGAGACACCGCCGCTTGGCCTACTGTAGACACCGCAGGTATGTCTGCCTGGAAGATTTCTTATAATGCAGATACGAGTTGGACGATGGGTGCTTTCAATCGCGAGGCCAACGCAGCCGATCCTTTTGATCTAGGATGGGGAACGTACAGCATGATCACGCATTTTGTGACAGGTGATAGTCTGTATATTCTGAAATATCCCAATGGTAACATCCAGAAGCTTTGGATTCAGCAATTGGCTAGTGGTGTATATTCTTTCCGTCATGGGACACTGGATGGGATGATGGACATGAGCCATGTGATTCGCAAAGCTGATTTTGAGAATAAGAATTTTGGCTACTTCAACTTGACCTCCCACAATGCCGTAGATCCAGAGCCTGTAAACACAGATTGGGATCTGCTATTTACCAGATACATTGCCTTCCTTCCTCCTTCTGGAACCCCTTATGGTGTCTCAGGTGTGTTGAGTAATGCGGGGGTAGAGGTAGCGCAAGTATATCCTGTGGACGACGTGGATACATATATAGATTATCAATCTGCCACCTTCGGCACAGACAAAAATATCATCGGGTACGACTGGAAAGATTTCAGTTTTATGAGTGGCTGGACCTTGCAAGATAGCTTAGTCTATTTTGTCAAAGACAAGGCAGGAGAATACTGGAAAATCGTATTCACAGAGTTTGATGGGAGTAGCACAGGAAACTTCTATTTCGATAAGCAAAGTTTTAGAGTTACAAATACAGATCCTAGCCAGGGAAGTAGCTTTGTACGTCTGTATCCTAACCCCGTAGCGGCTGGATCTAATCTCTCTCTTGTGACAGATCTGCCTCAAGGGCAGGCAGACGCGCGCTACCAAATTATCTCAGCAAATGGTCAGCGAATGGCAGGAGGAAATGTATCCCTATCTGCAGGATTTCACCAGACCACGCTCAGACTCCCTGAACTTGCCCAAGGCATGTATTTCCTACAGTTACAAGCAGGTGCCCAGCAGTGGACCGAAAGAATCATCATTAAGTAAACCTATGTGAATGAGTCCCCCGCCGTGCGAATATCTACCATCTTAATGGGGGGCTCTCTTTTCAATCTTAAACATATCATCCATGCGGAATCCTATACAATTATGGTTATTGCTTACCCTCATATTGGGTTCGGTACTTGTGGGCTGCCAAGTAAAAGGGAAGACATCAGAAGAACATAATAGACCTGCTAGGCAAAGAATTGTATCGCTCAATGGGACCTTTACGGAGATCATATTTGAGATTGGGATTGGAAATCAGGTCGTAGGAGTCGATGTCACGAGTACTTATCCTGCGGCTGAATTGGCAGACGTACCAAGAATCGGACATAATCGCAACATTTCTGCAGAAGGAGTTTTAGCCCTTGCCCCTGATCTGATCATTGGACGTGCGGGTGAACTCAAGCCTGAAGTAGAAGCACAAATGAAGGCTTCAGGAGTGTCCATCATGTTGCTTCCTCAGGAGTATACCGTCGAAGGAAGTAAGCGTCTCATCCAAGAGGTATGTGAGGCACTAGGATATGCTGATAAGGCAGAATCCATGATTAAGCAGATCGATAAAGATTTGGCACAGGTAAAGCCATTGGATCCTGAAAAGTCTGCCTTGTTCATCTATGCCCGTGGGACAGGGACGCTCATGGTGGCAGGGGAGAATACCCAAATGCAGCAAATCATTGCGCTAGCAGGTGCCAAAAATGCGATCAGCGGATTTGAAAAATTTAAGCCTTTGAGTGCCGAAGCACTAGTAGAAGCCAATCCCGATGTGATCCTTCTTTTTAGTAGCGGGCTCAATAGCCTCGAAGGTCCTTCTGGTTTATTGAATGTTCCAGGCGTAGCAGAGACAAAAGCGGGTAAAGACAAGGCATTTATTTCGATGGATGGCCAACTTCTTTCAGGCTTTGGACCGCGCGTCGGACAAGCCATCCGTGAGTTGAATGAAGCCTTTCAAGGCACATCACCCTAAATACAGCATCTGGTTATTTGGAGATAATAGATGATCGTTCTTATTCGAATGTAACTCAGACCCCTTAGCGACACATGTCTCAGCATCAGAAAATCATTCTTCTTCTGCTCATACTCACGTTACCCATTGCTGCTTTGGTTGCGTGTGGTACAGGTGCCGCATCGATTGCACCAAAGGAGTTGATCTCTATGTTGGGACATCGCTTGGGATGGGTGTCTGAGCCTAGTTTTTCTGCCTCTCAAGCAGCCATTGTTAGTATTATACGATTGCCTCGCGTCCTCATGAGTCTTCTTGTGGGGGCGACTTTGGCAATTTGTGGGACGGCCATGCAGGGCTTGTTTCGAAATCCTTTGGCTGATCCTTCCCTGATAGGCGTCTCGACAGGGGCTACCCTGTCAGCTGCGCTTGCCATTGTGATCCTCGGACCTATGTTGACACATGCAGAGGCTGAATGGGGCGTGCCACTCTTGCCAGTAGTTACATTTGGAGGCGCAGTACTGAGTACCTTCTTGATCTTTGGCCTAGCCAGCGATAGGAGAGGGACCAATGTCGCCACGATGCTCCTAGCAGGCATCGCCATCAACGCGCTGGCAGGTGCAGGCGTAGGACTCTTGACCTACCTCGCCGATGATGAGCAGTTGAGAACCTTGACCTTTTGGACCTTGGGAAGTCTGGGAGGAATCAATTGGCAATCAGTCGTATGGATGGGAGGTTCACTTTTTATCGTATTGGCCCTCCTCCTCCCCATGAGTAAATATTTTAATGCACTTACACTGGGAGAACAAGAAGCACATTATCTAGGGGTACCTGTAGAGCAACTCAAACAACGCGTGATATTGGCTACAGGATTAGGTATAGGTTGTACAGTCGCATTTTGTGGTGTCATAGGTTTCGTTGGTCTAGTCATTCCACATCTACTGCGTTTGGTAGGAGGGGGCCAGCATCGATATTTACTACCTGCATCAGCCTTGGGAGGGAGCTTGATTTTATGTCTATCAGATACGGTCAGTAGGACTTTGGTAGCTCCTGCCGAACTACCCATAGGTATTGTAACGGCGATCATTGGAGCACCTGTATTCCTGCTGTTGCTTTTTCAACAAAATAAAAGGGGGTAAAATGCTTGATATTCAGGGTGTAGGGTATCGGATAGGAAAGAAAGAAATTCTTCATTCTATCACCTTTACAGGTGTTCCAGGAAGTGTGATGGGCATCATTGGTCCTAATGGAGCAGGAAAATCCACGCTGCTGCGTCTGATCGCAGGTGACAGTGCCCCAAGTAGTGGCCACATATCATGGAAACAACAAAACATTCAGGCTTGGAAGCCCCAGATTTTTGCCAAAGAGCGAGCGGTCTTGACGCAGCAGACGCAGCTCAGCCAAGATTTTCTCGTCAAAGATGTCGTGATGATGGGGCGATACCCACATTTTGGCCGCTTTCCTAAGCCTGAAGATTTGCAGATTGTGGAGAAGACGATGCAACAGACAGACATTAGCGGCTTTGCAGAGGCATCATATGGGCGGCTTTCAGGAGGAGAAAAGCAGCGCGTCCAACTAGCAAGAGCGCTGGCCCAAATCTCAGGAGGAGAAGCACCCTGTCTACTCCTACTAGACGAACCGCTGAATAATCTAGATATACGCTACCAGCACAGCATCATGAAAGAAGCGCGAAACATTGCCGCTGAAGGGCATATGGTAGCGATCGTACTGCACGATATCAATCTAGCTAGTCGGTACGTCGATGAGCTCCTACTCCTGGGCCAAGGCAAACTCAAAGCAAAGGGAACACCTCAAGAGGTACTAACACCTAAAATCTTAACTGAAATTTTTCAGATTCATACAGAAGTAATTACTACTCCAGAGGCAGGCCATCCTGTCGTCGTCTTTGGAGATCCTATTGTTCAATCACATCATATTCCGAAACGAGATGGAAATGACACAACCCTCACTCAAGGATCGCTGGGAGGCACTCAAATCCGAACAGCCTAAACTCCGTATCCGAAATGCCGCCGACCAACTAGGCGTAAGCGAAGTCGAACTACTCGCCACGCAGTGTGGAGGCGATGTAACCCGACTAAGACCCGCGTTTACAGAAATCCTTACGCGCGTACAAGAACTAGACAAGGTCATGGCATTGACCCGTAACGAAGAAGTTGTTCATGAACGCAAGGGCGTCTATTTGAATCCTTCCCTTAGCAATCCCCATGTGGGCTTGTTTGTTGGGGAAGACATTGATCTTCGCATTTTCTTCAAGCCTTGGGCATCTGCTTATGCGGTAAAGTCAAAGATGGGAGATAAGCATCGATATAGTCTACAGTTCTTTGCCAAGGATGGTCAGGCCATACACAAAATTTTCCTTACACCGCATTCTGATCCTTTTGCCTACCAAAAGCTTGTCGAGGATTTTGAGTCAAATGATCAGACTCCTATTCAGGAAGTTACGCCTTGGCCATCAGATGATCCCGAACAGCCCGATGAGGCAATTGAAGTCGAAAGCTTCCGCGAAGGATGGATTAATCTCAAGGATACACACGACTTTTTTGGACTCGTCCGCAAGCATAAGCTCAGCCGTATCCAGGCACTAAGGCTAGCACCCAAAGGCAACTATGCCGTCAAAGTGGACAATGATGCGCTCAGACGGATCATTACACTGGCTTCAGAGCGTCAAGTACCTATCATGGTATTTGTTGGAAATAAAGGGATGATTCAGATTCATACAGGCCCTGTCAAAAAGCTGATGGACTACGAGAATTGGTTCAATGTGCTAGACCCTAACTTCAATCTCCATGTGAATGAGACGAAGATTGCCCAAAGCTGGGTCGTAAGGAAGCCTACGACCGATGGTGTTGTCACGGCACTCGAGTGTTTCAATGAAGAGGGCAAGCAGATTGTGCAACTATTTGGGAAGCGGAAACCTGGAATACCAGAATTAACAGAGTGGCAGGACATTGTCGCCTCAGTAGAAGGCTAGCCATTGTCTTTGACACGTAGATTTATATAAAAAATGATCCACTATGCAAAACCTGAGAGTACTACATAAAAGCTCGATAGGCTATATCATGCATTGTCCTTGCTGCAATGGATTTTACCTTGGTTATGGAGTTACCGGGCTCAAGATGACCAAAGAGGAAGTGTTGGGCTTTACACATGAGTTGGAACGCAGACTAAATCAATGGAAAGCGCGAATTGACCCATTGGAGAAGTCCTTTTTCTTCTCTACGCCGACGGAAGAGGTGAAAATAATCCTTTGCTACAAGGAAATGGATCAATGGTATCAAATGCTTGCCAATGGACTGTTGCTTTTAGAGGTAGAACAAGTGATGGAAGATGATGAGTATATATAAGTACTTTATAATCAGGGGAATCATCGGCTGTATGATGTGTATTTGTTCCTACTTGGAGGTAGTAGGGCAGGAACGTACACAAACCTACGGCCTGGACTCCGTGATCATCACGGGACAGTATACCCCCCAAACAGCCGAGAAAGCGATCCATGCTATCCGAACCATTTCTTCAGAGAAAATCAACCGAATGGCTGCTGTCAATCTGGGAGATGTGCTGTCCAATGAGCTGAATATCCGCCTTTCTCAGGATAATATTTTGGGTCAAAGTTTGAGTATTCAAGGACTTTCGGGAGAAAATGTCAAGATCCTAATCGATGGTGTGCCTGTAATAGGTCGCCAAAATGGAAACATTGATCTGGGGCAGCTCAATCTGCTGGGCATCGCAAGGATTGAGATTGTTGAAGGACCCTTGAGCGTGAATTATGGGACCCAAGCGCTGGCTGGAACGATCAATTTGATCACGAAGAAACCACGCAAGGCAGGCGTATCGGTACAAGCAGATGTCTATGGAGAACAAAGAGGCACGCTCAATACGCAAGCATTGATTCAGATGAAGCACGATCGACATAGTGGAAGTTTTTCTCTTGCCAGAAACTTCTTCGATGGTTGGCATCCTACAGAGAAAGCATGGCCCACGCTGGATCAGAGAGTGGCGGATGCGACGCGTTTTCAGTCCTGGAAGCCTCGAACACAGCTATTTGGGCGCCTACAGTATCACTACGCGCTGCCAGCGCTTAAATTGAGTTATCGCCTTTCTCTCTTCGATGAGATGATCCTGAATCGGGGACTGCCTCGCTTACCTTATCAAGAAATTGCCTTTGATGATACCTATCATACCCAAAGGATGGATCATTCGGTCTCAGCTGTAGGTAAATTGGGAGACAATATGCGGATCAATGGTGTCGCTGGATACAACCTGTTTAGGAGACAGTCCAATACTTATCGCAAAGATCTGACGACACTTGAACAATCGTTGCTAGATGTAGCGGGTGAGCAGGATACGACGGGCTTTGAGCTTTGGATGAGTAGAAGCAGTTTCATTATCCCGAAAGTAAAAGAAAATCTTGCGGTAGAGGTTGGCTATGATGTGAGTCAAGAGATTGCCCAAGGTCAACGAATCGAAAATAGGATACAATCCTTAGGAGACTATGCGCTTTTTGCGACAGCGGAGTGGAAGCCCGTCTCTTGGCTACAGCTAAGACCTGGCGTTCGCATGGCGTACAACACCGCATACGAAGCTCCTGTCGTACCCTCTCTCAATGCCAAAGCCACATGGGGAGATTGGGCACTCCGTGCATCCTACGCTCGTGGTTTTCGTGCTCCTTCACTCAAAGAGCTCTACTTCTATTTTGTAGACATCAACCACAACATCGTCGGCAACCCAGATTTGAAAGCGGAGTATTCCCACAGCTACGCCCTCAATCTGAGGTATAAAAAGCTGACAGCGGGGCAGAAGCTTTGGCGATTCGAATGGAGTAGCTTTTACAATGACCTCCAGAATCGGATCACATTGGCCGAGATTAACAGCCCACAGTTTACCTACGTAAACATCGGGAAGTTTCGAAGCGTTGGCTCCTCCTTGAAAGCCAGTCTGCGTACCGCGCGGATCACTTCTCAGGTAGGATTGAACTATATTGGCCGCTACAATCAACTTTCACTTGAAGACGATATCCCGACATTTAGCTTTACCCCCGAGGTGACAGGAAACGTTTCTTACCATTGGGCCAACTCTACCAGTATTTCTCTCTTTTATAAATATCAGGGAAAACTTCCAGGCTTCAGGGTAGATCCAGATGGTGACCTTCAAGCATCCTTTATCCAAGCGTATCAACTATTGGACTTGACCTTGCAACGAAATTTTTTGGATGATCGTTTGGGAGTGAGTTTGGGAGCCAAAAACCTCTTCAACATCACCAATATCGCTGCCCAACTGGCCACAGGTGTCCATAGTGGCAATACAGGGCAAGTTGCCGTCGGTACAGGACGCAACCTTTTCTTCAAACTGACATATCAGCTTTCTCCCAGTACCTTTAATGCCTCACTACGATGAATAGAATATATCTGCTCATGCTGACGCTTCTCTTCGTAGGCTGTCTACGAGAAGAACTCCCCGTCGAACCTACACCTAGAGGAGACGCGGTACTCGCCTCTGTCAATATGCAAGTGAACTATGACGATCAGATCTGGTATGACCTGGGTACACAGCGCGTAGTTGCCATACACCCTAGGATCTCGTGGGATATCGGATTGGGGAGTAGCGATACCGCAGACATTGTCACCCTTAATACTAGCTGTGCGATGCAAGCGGCCATTACAGATGAGAGGGATTTTGATGCGATTACAAGTGTAGGCGACTTTTCTTTTTATCCCGATCATCCTACAGGCAATATTGATAGTCTGGCCATCAGGGGAGACTGGATAGGGAAAGTCATTCTCCTAGATTTAGGGTATACAGCGAGTGGTAAGCTGAGGGGGAAAAGGAAAATCCAGTTTTTAGAGGTAAATAAGCAGTTTTATCGTTTTCAATATGCCAATTTGGATGGAAGCGATCGAAAGGAAGAAACCATAGAAAGGGACCCGACCTATAATTTTCAGACCTATTCTTTCATTTCTCAAGGAATTTATCAGGTCGAACCTCCCAAGGAAGACTATGATTTGTGTTTCACGACCTATACCCATTTATTCTACGACCCTTACCTCCCTTATCTTGTAAATGGCGTCTTGATGAACTGGCACAGTACCACTGCTTGGTCGGATACCACCTACAGCTTTGAGGAGATCGACCGTAGCCTTGCACAGAGTTTGATCCTCGATGACCGGCAAGACATTATAGGGTATGATTGGAAGACCTTTAGTTTTGCCAATAATGGTTTTACTATGGATCCTCGCAAAGTCTACGTCATCCAAGATGCAGATGGATTCTTATTCAAACTCAGATTTACTGACTTTTATAATGAAGATAAGGAGAAAGGTAATCCGACTTTTTCCTTTCAGCAATTGTGATGTACGAATATTACAGCGCGCTCGTCATGAAGGACTACCTATGTTATAAAGGCTATCCCAGCATTCAAATAGAGATTGAAAATAGAGTCTGTGTAAATAAGGAATGCAAGACCATGAGATGGGATTTAGCAGATTCATTTCCTTGAGTACGATGAGGTAAACGATGCGCTCACAGGTATAGGGCTTCACGGTTTTTCGTTATATTTAACTTCACATCACTTAATATGGCATAAAAGTCCTTATCCCCATCTACCTACGAAGCCTATCTTGTATTAGAAGCAGAGTCTAGGACCAAGTATGAGTATCATAATGGCTTTATTGTTGCCATGGCGGGAGGGACACCTGCTCATAGTCAGATCGGTGCCAATGTGAACTGGGCTGTGACGAATGCATTGATGGAGAATGCACAGCCATGTAGGGTGTATAACAGTGACCTCAAAGTCAGGATTGAATCCATTAACCGGACATATTATCCAGATGCTTCTGTAGGATGTGACGTAGACACTTGCTGCAGCAAGTCGCTACCAATCCTACCATTATTTTTGAAGTACTGTCCAAGAGTAACGAAGGCTTTGATAGAGGGACCAAATTTCATCATTACAGACAGCTAACCTCTTTAAAGGAGTATGTATTACTGAGCCAGACCGAGCCTACGGTAGATGTATACTTTCGTAAAGATCTCAATTTGTGGGAGACGACTACCTACCAAGGAATGCAAGACCATGTACACTTGAAGTCCCTAGATTGTACGATTCCCGTGCAAGCGCTGTATCGTATGGTTTCATTGTAGACGTAGGCACTTGCTGCAGGTAGGCACTTGCTGCGGCAAGTCGCTACGAATCCTACCATTCTTCCAAATTTACAATTCTGTTAATGATAACTAACTGAAGTGGAGGAAGAAAATTGAAATGATACGTGCTTCATATGATATTTTTTATTACTTTAAAAAAACACCTTAAAGATACTTCTACATACCCTGTCTCATCTACTCGCAAGACGACAGGCTGAGATCCTCTGTGCAACGGCAGAATGGAAATGGGAGTTTATGGCTATAAGTGGAGGATAGTAGAGGGTTCTTTAGGATGTAGATCAAAGGACTACAATTCTTTTCTACATACTTACATAACGGACAATAGGAATCATATGAGGTAAATGGCAAAACATGTTTTGATAGGGGCAGTGGATACTTCTTGTAAAGGATCAAATACCTTGGTGAGGTTGAGTTTCTTTCGTCTCATATCTCTACTCTCACAATCTGTTGACTGTCTTTCCTCTGGCTTCTCATTGTCTACCTAAAGTTCATAAGCTTATGAAGTATTATCCCACCAACCACATCAAAAACGTTGCCCTGATCGGCGGGTCTAAGTCTGGAAAGACTAGCCTCGCCGAGTGCATGATGTTCGAGGGAGGGGTCCTCTCCCGTATGGGTAGCGTCGAACAAGGCAATACAGTCTCTGACTATCACGAGATTGAGCTGGATCGCGGTACCTCCGTCTTTTCCTCCATTCTGCATACCGAATGGCGCGGCAATAAGATCAACCTGATCGATACGCCTGGATTAGACGATTTTATCGGTGAAGTAGTGAGCACCCTCCGTATTTGTGACACCGCACTGGTCGTACTGAACGCATCCCGAGGCGTAGAAGTAGGCACCGAAATCCACTGGCGCTATCTCCGTCGCTACAACAAGCCCTCTATCTTTGTCGTCAATCAGGTAGATCATCCTAAATCCAATTTCGAGTCGACCGTTGAGCAAGCCAAAAGCACCTTTGGCGATGGTGTCGTCGTGATGCAGTATCCCTATAATGAAGGCGAGAACTTCAACTGTATCATCGATCTCCTCAAGATGACGATGTACAAATTTCCTGAAGCAGGTGGAAAACCCGAAAAACTTCCGATCCCTGATGAGGAGAGAGAAAGAGCAAATGAACTACACAATATCCTCGTAGAAGCTGCCGCTGAGCACGACGATGATTTGATGGAATTGTATTTTGAGAAAGGCGAATTGGATGAAGACGAATTGCGCAAAGGCCTACGGCTTGGCATGTTGGCGCGTACGCTCTTCCCTGTATTCTGCCTCTCTGCCGCACAAAATATGGGGAGTGGCCGCTTGATGGGCTTCCTCGGAAATGTGGCCCCCTCCGCAGGTGACACAGGACCCGAACGCACACAAGATGGGGACGAGCTCCTCGTGACAGATGATAATACGACCCTTTTGGTCTTCAAAGCCTCCCATGAGAAGCACACAGGAGCCATGAGCTATTTCAAAGTATGCTCAGGTGAGGTCCAAGCAGGAATGGAATTTTACAATCCAAACGCACACTCAAAATTTAAACTCTCCCAATTGTATACGGTCGATGGCAAGCGCAGACATCAGGTAGACAAGCTGGCCGCAGGTGACATCGGTGCGACGATGAAACTGAAGGATACACATGTGAATCATACCCTCCGCAATGTGGATGACAATGTGATGCTGGAACCTATCGTATTCCCAGAGCCCAAGATTCGCACAGCGATAGAGGTCGCTCGTCAGGGAGACGATGAAAAGCTCGCGCAAGCGCTCCACAAAATGGCTGCTTCAGACCCGACATTGGTACATGAGTACGCCAAGGAGATCAAGCAGAGCTTGCTACAAGGGCAAGGGGAACTCCACCTACAGACCACTAAGTGGAACTTGAAGAACGTCTACGGTGTCGAAATTGACTTTATCGAACCCAAGATCTCCTATCGTGAGACGATCACCAAGCAAGCAAATGGCTATTATAAGCACAAGAAGCAATCGGGTGGGGCAGGGCAGTATGCCGAAGTGAAACTGATCGCCAGATCCTACACAGGAGATGACAACCCGCATCCGCAAGACATCAAAGTCCGTGGGACAGATGTGCATCAACTGCCGTGGGGCGGCAAACTGCTCTTCCACAATTGTATTGTTGGGGGTGTCATCGACTCGCGATTCATGCCAGCCATCCTCAAAGGCATCATGGAACTGATGGAAGAAGGACCGATCACGCAATCTCCTGCTCGTGACATCGAGGTCTACATCATTGATGGGAAAATGCATGCGGTGGACTCGAATGAAATCTCTTTCAAGATTGCAGGAGGACATGCTTTCAAGGAAGCCTTCATGAATGCAGGACCCAAAGTGATGGAGCCTATCTATCGCGTGGAGATTTTGGTTCCTGACGACTTCATGGGAGATGTCATGACAGATCTTCAAGGGCGCAGAGGCATTGTAGAAGGATTCACCAGCGAAGGAGCCTATCAGAAGATCACGGCACGTATACCGCTCGCCGAGATGAATCGATACAATACCAGTTTGAGTTCGCTCAGCCAAGGGCGCGCGACCTTTACGCGTCGCTTCTTGGAGTATGCACCGACGCCTGGTGAAGTACAAGCCAAGCTGATTGCCAGTGCCAGCGGAGAAATGGTCTCATGAGACTATGAGAACTGAGAACCGAGAATAGAGACAATCATTCTGTCTTGAAGTGATCTCTTCAGTCTCAAAAAGAACCCAGCCCCTCAATCAAAGGGCTGGGTTCCTCTTTTGGAGTGAAAATTAATTAACTATCCCGTCTCTCAGCGTAGCGTTCTCAATGTCTCACAATACCATTAAGCATTCTCATAATAAAAGCGCTCCTCTACGATCTGATCACCCTCCCAGCGCTGCACAGCTACTTGCTCCATCTTTACACGGTTGCCGTCCTGAAATGTGATGTCCATCATAGATTCCACGAAGCTGGTCTTCGCCTCCTCATTCGAGCCGATGGCTTTTACGTCCATTCCGTGAAACTCCTTGACACTCTGTAGGAACTTCTGCTCGTACTCGCGGCAAGCGACCTTTCCTTCACGAGATCCCATGGGTTCGACCATCACTACATTTTCAGAGTAGTACTTGTCGAAGGCCTCCATGAGTTGTCCCTGGCCGATCATGCTGTAAATGTCTGTTACTTTTTCTTTATAAGTCATAGCTCTATTTTAATTGATGTTTGAACATTAAAACGGCTACTGGAATAAAATGTTTCTCAATTCTTTATTTTTTTCCAAGTAAGGGGGGAGGGTAAGGTGAAAAGCTACTAAAGCCTATGATTATGGCTTTATAGAAATGAACTCATATGGGGAGGTAACGCAATGTGTGAGGTTTTGAGTTTGGACGAATGGATCAGATCTCTAGCAGTCTTTGATGTAAAAGGTTGGCTGCTTCATAATCTGTCAGCAAAAACTGATAGCGAAAAGAGATCGTCTCATATTGTCCAGTAGGCCAGCCTACAGATACTTTATTCCCATCTGGAAGATAAAAAATAATGCCTTCTAATTCGTTTTCCGTTGAATACGTCCATTTGTATACACAGTCTGTCACATCAAAGCGAGAAGGGAATGTATGACCTGGAAGCGTAAACCGAAATTGATTTCCTTCAAGTCCCATCTGTGCCTGATGTGCCTCAGGTATGCCTGCCAGCGACCAGAATGTACTGAGTGCCAGCCCTACACCAAATGTCAGCCAAGCCAATTCGAGGTCTTCAAATCCCGCAAAATGGTATAAGCAAAGTGCCGCTAGATAGGTAGGAACCAACAAGCCTAAAAATAGGCGAATTCCTAAATGGTATACATATTTTCCTGGGTTGGGAAGGAGCGAGAGTTGCAAGGTGGATGAAGCGGTATGTTCCAAGGTTTTTTTGTTTAGGTTAAAGTTATCCATTTATATTCAAGACAGGTGTGACGTATATTTTCCCACCTTTACACATAAAATCGAGAGATTTCTGTCTAATGGATGCGAAATTGTAACCTATGTTACAAGGATTCACGTATGGGGAGATAATTTTGTCGGGCATCTTTTGATCCAGGGGCTTACACTTTGGATTGGGTGTTTGAGTGTTCCTTAATACAAATAATGTTAATCAGAAAGATTGGTTATGGAAACGACTTTCTTTGAATGGATCACCCATCCTTGGCCGTGGTGGTTGGGGGGGATCATGATCACAGTGATCATGGGATCCATGCTTTTTATGAATAAAACATTTGGGGTATCGTCCACCTTCCGGACAGTATGTGCAGCTACGGGGGGAGCGAGGTACTCGAACTTTTTTCAGTTTGATTGGAAAAATCAAATGTGGAATATGGTATTTATTCTCGGTGCTTTGATAGGAGGGATCATCAGCGAAACCTTACTGGCTAGTCCTGATGAAATGACGCTTTCTTCCGCTACAGTGGAGGACCTTACCCAGTTAGGGGTACAAGTAGATACACAATATATGGCACCTGTCAGTCTGTTCAGTTGGCAGAGCTTACTCAGCTTTGAGGGCTTTTTCTTGATCATCGTAGGGGGATTTTTGGTAGGGTTTGGTGCACGCTATGCAGGAGGATGTACCTCAGGACATGCCATCAGTGGATTGTCCAATCTACAATTCCCTTCTTTGGTAGCTGTTATAGGTTTTTTTATTGGAGGATTGATCATGACGCATCTCATTTATCCCCTTGTACTGGGATAATGTACCTTCAAGTATTCCGCTTATTCCCCATCACTCCAAAATAAATCAATGAAAAAATATATCGGTTTCTTGCTTGTCGGTATTGTGTTCGGCATCACGATGACGAAGTCTGAAGCGATTTCCTGGTATCGGATACAGGAGATGTTTCGCTTCCAATCCTTCCATATGTATGGTATCATCATGACAGCTGTGGTATTAGGTGCAGGACTCGTCGCTTCGATCAAGCGATTCCATCTACAGTCCTGGTTTGGTCAACCCATTCATATTCCCGCCAAAGCCCATACCTATATGCGGTACATCATCGGTGGGACGATCTTTGGGTTAGGCTGGGCAGCTACTGGTGCCTGTCCTGGTCCGATGTACGTCCTGGTTGGAAATGGACTTTCAGTATTTATCGTAGTGATTCTGAGTGCCGTTTTTGGGACCTTCGTCTATGGTATGATACGCCACAGACTGCCTCACTGATTGCATAAATAGAACAAAAAGGAGAGATCACACATTATGTGTGAGTGATCTCTCATGACTTTATTTGGCCTATATCCTACATGCCCTTGACATCTTCCTTCCGTAGGCTATTTAACCGCAATAACCTTGCCTAAGGAACCCTGAGGTGTGTGAATCTGTAAATTGTACATGCCTGCGGCGAGCCCTTGTAGATCCATCTGTACTTGATGTCTACCTACAGGAAATACACGATCCACAAACTCAATCTTCACAGGTCTACCCAACATATCTACTACAGAAAGTGTGACCAATGTCTGTGTAGGCAGTTCAAATTCTACGTATAGCTGCTCCCTTGCAGGTTGGGGAAATATCTTGTAAAAACGGAATGCATCCGTGAAGCGTGGATCATTTGCCGTCGTCAAGTCTACCACCAAATCGGGATCAGTTGGGAATGTCTCGACATTACCCGCACGGTCAGTCGCAATCGAGATGAATGTGTACAGTTTTCCTGCCTCTCCTTCTATAAGCACAGTCGTATCTCCTGTAGCTCCAAATATGCGTTCGTAAGGACCGTTGTCTGTACTTGCATAGATGATATAACTACGGATGCCCGAGAGATCGTCTCTTCCCTCCCATTTGATCTGAAAGGTTGTATCCTGTGGAGGTGAACTTAGCGGCAGTATATGACTCATCGGAGCGACAATGTCATAGATGTTTTCCCAAGTGTTAGTCACAATCGGATCATTGTCGTCAAAGATGATCTCCGCATCATTGCGGATGAAAGCACCTTGCCCAAGGTCTGCCTTGAGATGGAGTGAATAGGAGACAAAGCCCTGCCCTTCACTTCCATTGATGTTAGGAGGTAAAAATCCCTCAAACACGTCCTCGGTGAGTTGGAGTGTGGCCGTATCCAGCGTAGTAAAAATCCAGGTCACGACACCTACTGCGGTATCTATCGAACCTTCGAGACGGAGCAGGTTGGGCTGTCCAGGTCTGAGGTCATATATATCAGTGAATTTCTGCTCAGAAGTCAGCAAGGCTACATCTATGCTATCAAAGCCGTAGGTCATGAATTCAAAAGAACTGAGATCAAAAACCTCTTTGTCTAATGTATCGCGGATGGTTACAATCTGCGCAGCTGCCGTAGCCGAGTCCACATTTTCAAAGGTGATGATGTAATTCATCCTTTGTCCTTGAGTTACAAAATTATCCCCAGGTAGTCCAGGACCATACTTGGCATTGGGATCAGCAGATTGGATGCTAAAAAACTGCTTGACTGCTTGGGTGATGGCGCCATTTTTTCCGAAACAACGCTCATAGGATTGATAAGCACTCTTGAATAAAGATGCGACACGTAGTCCCTTGGAGGTGTTGCCGACAGCGCCTGCAGCTTCCTTGGTAAATTGTACGACTTTACGTGTCAGCTTTGCTGCGGGAAAGGCAAATTCCAATATGGCAGGGGTGCATCTAAAAGCGACAGATAGCATCGCACCTGTCGTCCCACCTATCCCTATGGTTGCGCTCAGAGGTTCAGGGCTACGTTGATTCCCTTGGCCACCCAAGATCTTGGAGAGCCGATCTTTGATTCCTAAAAGCTCTGTATTCCCACTTCCCGAAGCGATGCCATGTGCTGCGCTTCCTACAGCAGTCAAGGCATCTAGGGTACTCAGAATTGCGATGGCACACGGGGCGATGTCTGCCAAAACCGCAATGTCTCCGATGGTTTCCACTACCGCTCGGAAACAATCTGCTAGGGCAAATGCACTATCTGCCCTTCGTGTGTTGGTGTACACGACCCAAGGATTTAAGACATGCACGGTGATGCTGGCGCGTTTGAGTTCTACGGTAGAGTTGGCAGAGAAACTAAGTTTGTGCTTGCCAGGAGGGACATTGCTGAGAATGAAACTCATGCCTTGTACACTTTCCGTAGAATCAATTTCGACACTCAACACAATGCTGTTCAGATCGGTTGTGTCTCCTCCCACCTGTACAAAAGTATCCTTGGCCGCTGCGAATAGGGGAAAATTGTCACTGGTCATGACGGTAAATTCTGGGAAAATATTCCCCTCCCCTGTTTGCATTCCCTGCACAACTACAGGAACGAATAGCGCATCTACATTTCCTTTATTCTCAATGATCACCTCATATTTACCAAATCTAGACGATCGCAAAAAGGAAGGCCCCAATATCTCGACGCCCATCTCAGGTTGAATCAGGGGCTCTACGAAGAATCCCTTTTCCAAGGTATAAGCTACTTGTCCGTCCAAAAGGTAGACGATATCGTAAAAACCTGTATCAGCACCCAGTAGATTGAGGTTGAAATATATGTTTTGTGCATTGATCCAGATAGCGGTGTCTGGTAGCAGGATCTCCTGCGGATCATGGGATTTCACAAATGCGATGCGTGTACTATCCTCCTCGAATCCAAAACCCGAAATGCGTCCTGAGATTAGGCCATTTCTCCCCCCTTTATTCGGAGTTGCGCCTTCTATTCCCCCCACGGTCACCTCAAAATCTAATGTATCTGTTCCGCATATGTTAATCGCCAACAACTGTCCTTGATAAATCCCCTGATTTTCATAAAAATGGGAAGGATTTCGTGCCGTATCTGTTTGCCCATCACCCCATATCCAAAAAACATCGTCAGCAAACTGACTGGTGTTCGTGAGATCCAGGAAATTGCCATATCTCAAGAGATCAAAGCTGGCGATGGGACCATACTGTGTACAGATTTCGATTTCTCTAGTTTCAAACAAGCTCCAAGCGCCATTGCTCGATTGTACGCGAATGTGAAGGCTGTGAAAGCCCAGCGAGAGATTGCTCGGTATGGGAATGACCTGATGGATGCGCCCTGTATCTCCGTTTGTCGTGACACCCAATGGAAGCCCATTGCCCACCCCAGGATCTTGGTCCCAAAAGTACTCTGCTGCTATGTAGGGGAGAGGAAAAGCAGGCGTAATGATGACCATTTGTGAGGAAGAGAGTGACCATGAACCCGTTGAATTTTTACTGCGAATGAAAAGGGCATGAACCCCAGGCGTGAGTCCCGAGGTGCTGATCGCAAGTGATTCATTGATAGAATCTCCTGGAGTGTTGAGGACAATCGGCGTTCCGTTTCCTGGTCCAGGGTCTTGATCAAAGTAGTATTCAGTCTCGACGATAGATTGAGGGATAGATGGAGAAATGATCACCATCCGCGATTCTGAAAGCGACCAAGCGCCATCTTGATTTTGGGTGCGTATGAATAAATTGTGCACCCCTGGGACTATGCCCACAGTAGAGATAAGTACTTGAGTATTGATGGAGTCTGCAGGATTGGGGATGGCCGAAGAGGTTCCATTTCCTATACCAGGATCGACATCGAAGAAGTATTCTGCGGCTACAATTGGGGATTGTGCCCAGAGGTAGCCTCCTCCCATGAGGAGGATGTATATGAGGATGTATATTTTTTTCATTGGCTTTATGATTGGTGGACAATGAGGCATCTCGTGGATCTCGTATCCCTGTTCAAAGAATTACTGTCCCTCTGCTTTGGTAGAGATGAGTTGCACTTGAATGTCCCCTCCTGCGGGTACGATCGTATTGTCCAGGATCATACTGCGGATTTGTGGGATGTAGGGCTCTCCACTTTTTGTAGCAGGAGAATTTCCCCCCGTGATACCTAGATCCACTCCATTGACGCCTGCACCTACGGCTGGGGAGGTAGCAAGGAATCGAAAATCATGGGTTCGAAATTCGATATTGACCACGGTGAGTGGAGCATCGACGAACTCAGGATTTTGACCTATGATGTTGTTGTTGGTGATATTATTAGCAGGGATGGTATCGTTGGACGTACCAAAATGCAGGTTGTTATTGTACGTATTGCCTCCCTGATTTTGGACATTGACACCGTAGAAAATATTATTCTCAAATAAATTGCCACCACAGGAACCCGAAAAAATGGAGCCGAATACTGAGCTGTTTTTGATGAAGATGTTGTGACGGAAGGTAGAGTTGGTAAAATTGCGCATAGACCCACCGATGACGCAGTTTTCGATGAGGAAGTTTGAGCTATTGGTCATGAAGAACGCATAAGGATTGACCGTGCCTTGGTCGGCTCGAAGAATGCAATCCTTGATGATCCAGCCAGATGAGTTTGTGCTATTGGTGCTGATAAGTCCTCGAATAAAACATCCTTGAACGAGAATGTTATTGACAGGAGCATTGGATGTAAGGGAGCTATTGGAGAAAATCCCAAGGATCTGACTACCATCGGAGCCTGCATTCAGGATGAGGGTTCCCGTGAGGACGGCTGCTTGTGGACGATCTTTTTGTGGAGCGCGCCCTGTACCTATGATGACCAGCTGTTTGTCCACATGGATATTGCCCCCATAGCTCAGAGAAGAGGGGTGAATATAGAGCGTATCACCTGCACTTGCGGCAGCTATAGCCGTTGTGATATCTGCATATTGGGCAGGCTGAGAAGGCTCGTTGCTAATAGTCAAGATGGTAGCCGAAGCATAGGTAATACTCAGCAAGGCCATGAGAGCTAAACATAATTTTTTCATTGTATACTCAATTGAATAAGGTGAATGGTACTGGGATATACCTTTGAGTAGAAAAATGTATACAAGTCAGGGTGACTCATGGAAGAAGACTACTTCTCAAAATGGAGATACAGACGAATTAATAAATGTGTATATTTCGATATAAATTAAGGGAGGGCACAGCATAACGTCTGATGTTCCGAATCCTACAAACGTGACCATCAATCACCTAAATCAATATCATTATGGGTCTTATCATTTCATTACTCATCGGTGCAGCAGCAGGCGCCATTGCCAAAATGCTGACACCCCAGCAAGAAAAAGGAGGATGGATTTCCTCTCTAGTTATCGGTATTCTGGGTTCATGGGTCGGAAACTTCCTCGCAGGTGTCATAGGACTTCAGGGCCTTTTGGGTACGACTTGGCTGGGTGAATTAATACTCGCAGTAGGCGGTGCTTTCTTACTGCTATTTATCTACCACAAATACCTAGCAGATAAGTTGAATCTGCCTATTTGATAAGGATGATGATCATCTGTTCTCCCTTCAAGGGAGTATCTACGTAATAATTGATGAATAAGGGCTGTCTTTCCGGGCAGCCTTTTATCTTTGACCTATGAATTTACCACCTGTCCTTCAATCCACTATCCATTCTTTTCTCCAAACCCCTGTCCTCTCTTCCCAGTCTATTTCGGGAGGCTGCATCCATCAGTCCTTCAAATTGCAAACATTGCGGGGTCCCTATTTCCTAAAATTCAATGAATGGAAGCTAGCAGAGAATCTTCATGCAGAGAAGAAAGGCCTGGAAAGACTAGGAGCTACAGCAACCCTTAGAATTCCTCGGATACTTCAGCAGGGAGAAACCGAAACACATACTTATCTGCTGCTAGAGTGGATCGAAAGTAGGGGAGAGGCGAAGGACTACTGGGAGCAGTTGGGCAAAGGACTGGCGAATTTACATCAGCATACACAAGCCCATTTTGGGCTGGATGATGATAATTTCATCGGAGCTTTGCCGCAAAGCAATACCGCTACGGACAATTGGGCTGATTTCTTTATCGAGCAACGCATACATCCTCTGCTAAAATCAGGGCGTGAAAAAGGATACATCACGCCTTCTCTGGAGACAAAATTTCAGCAATTCCTCAAAAAAGTTCCTGACATTTTCCCCGAAGAAGCTCCAGCCTTAATCCACGGTGATCTGTGGGGAGGTAATCTTTTGGTAGGTCCTCAAGGAGAACCTGTGTTGATTGACCCTGCCGTTTACTATGGACATCGTGAGATGGAGCTTTCATTCATGTCGCTATTTGATCAGCAACCCGATACTTTCTACCGAGCCTATGACTCGATCCGTCCATTGGCACCTGATTTTCCCTCTAGAGTCAAGTATTACAATTTATACCCACTCCTTGTCCATTTGAATTTATTTGGAACTTCTTATCTCTCAGGAATTGAACAAAGTTTGAAGGGGTTTTAGGGAGAAGAGACATGGGTAGGTAGGAAAGTATCCTTAGGGAACATCGATTTTCCCACATTTCTTGTAATTTGCCTCAAAAGGAAACGACTTATTTCATGAAAAATATATCCCTCCTGTGCCTTGCGGCTGCTATGATTTGGGCTTTTGGATGCAAAAGTCAGGTGCAGACAGAAGACGCTTCAGCTAGCAATACCCAAACGACGGCCACTCCTAATACAGCACTAGGTTCTTCCCAGAAAGTACCCTACGAGTGCTCTCTCAATGATTTTGATTATCAGAATGCCGCCCTGACGCAAGGAGAATTATTTCCCTTTGTCTATCAGGGGACAGGACGTAGCCATGTGCTAGAGGCTTACAAGCTTCGGTTTCAATTGACTTACCAGTCACCCCTCGTGGGCATGACCAATGATCAGGTCCCCTGGATCAACGTGGACAATTACTCCGAACTCAATGGAAACTTCATTACCTACGTGCGAAATGGGCGTACACTGAGCTTGGAAAATCCCTACATACAAGTCCAGTATATCGGAAAAAAAGTTCCCTCTTTCAGCAGCATTGACTCCGCTTATATCTGGGTAGATGACCTGTTTATGAACCGATTGGAAGGAGAGGCCCTCACCGAACGGTATGAGTTAGAGACACAGTCAGGTGCCAAGGCAATCTGCAAGGATTACAAGTATCCCGACAGAAATGGCCGTAAAGGGAAGCACTTGGCCTATGCCTACATCGACATGGGAGACGAGTACCTCTTGGGGATTGTCCTCACGACTGTGATCGGTTCCGACTTTCTCCCCAACAAGCCCCTGTTTCAGGATCTCGTCAAGAGTTATTGTGAGTAAAACTTAGGAGAAGGACTCGTAAAAACACTTTTGCCTGATGTATTGAGCGTGGTGAAATCCCTCAAAGGATGGTGTCTCATCAGATCCATTCTTTCTCCTTGTATAACTCTACGCCTCTTTCAATCATTTCTTGTATCTCTTGGAAGAGGGTTTCGTCGATTTTTTTGAGGTGAAAACAGCTTTTCCCTTTGAGCTTCTTTTGGAGTTCAGGAGAAGGAGAGAAAAATTCCTTATCTGTGTAGATGGGGAAAAAATACAAACGTACATCTTTGGGTTTGGGGACAATACTGGCAAAAGTAGCACCCTCAACTTTCTGCCTTCCTTGCATAATTTCTTTGGTTCCTATCACCTCAAATTGTGCAGGGGTATCGACTTTTACCTGAAGGTGAGGCTGCTGAGATCGAAGCAGATCTTTGAGGGCTTGTTCGAGTTGATCAAGTTCCATAGGTGTGTGGGTATAGTGAGCGTAGATGAAGATAATGGACTAAGATCCTAAGAATCTATCCTTATAGGGCCGTTTTTTCTTAGGAGAAAGATAGCGAAAAGGGCGCTTCCTACTCAGCCAGCGAAGGTAAATGAAAAGGATTATTACCCAAGGGATAGCAATGCCAACAAACATATTGTGTTTGAGTTGGTAAATGGAAATAGCATGTTGAATATATAAAATTTTGAGCATCCCTAAATTCCTTCTCCATTCCTACTTTGAGGAAAGCAAAACGGAGAAAGTACAGGTTTCAGCTAGGAGAATGAAATTCGCCAATCGTGAATCTTCTATAAAAAATGTATATTCAAGTCACCTTTCGAAGATCTACATTTCCTTTCCCAAAAATCTTCGTGAAGGCTGTAACTTTCCTTACCCTACGCATTAAGAGTGCAAATAGATTGTTTAACAGCTTGACCCGCAGGAACTATACCCGGACCAAGGCCGAAATGGAAGAAGAGTATCGGCTGATACAAGATGCCCAGCGCAATCCTAAGCGTTTTGGGGTGCTTTATCAGCGGTACTATGAGGCGATTTTTGTCTTTGTCTTCAAACGCGTAAGCGACGAAGACCAAACAGCAGATCTGACCTCCCAAGTCTTCCTCAAGGCTATGACACACCTGAAAAACTACAAATTTCAAGGGGTGCCCTTCAGTGCATGGTTGTATCGCATCGCCATGAATGAAGTCAACCAGTTTTTTCGCCAGTCCAAAAACCAACGGACCATCAGCATGGAAAAAAGCCAGTTGGCGGATATCGTCCAAGAGGTAGAAGAAGGGAAGAGTGAAGAAAATATATGGCGTATGGTAGAAGCGCTACAAGAATTGTCGCCAGAGGATGTGCAGCTGATCGAATTTCGATACTTCGAGCGCATCCCCTTCAAAGAAATTGCCCTGATCTACGGGATCACAGAAAATAATGCCAAAGTACGCGTACATCGTCTACTCGCGAAACTCAAAAAAATCATGACCAGGAGGGAGATATGTCAAGATACAAAATAAATATCGACCAGCCTTTGCCTGATCCTCAGGTCATGCGCAAGCACAAGGACTTTGACTCCCTGTACGATGCCTATCGCGTCAACAGTAAGTTTGAGTTCTGGCGCAACATCTACAAGAATCCTCGATTCTTCGGGATATTTGTAATATTAGCTGCTGTAGGATTTCTGGTGTTCGATTCAGTACAAGAAGAGGAAGCAAGAGCAGAAGTAGTTTGGTTTCAGCCTCCTTTTGATCCTCTACAACCCGCCTATCAAGTGATGCCGATAGATACAGAGGCTATGATGACACGCTTTACAGAAGCAGACTTCCAACTGAAAATTCCTGAGGATGCCTTTGTTGAGGCACCTAATGAGGAGATCGAGCTACGCTATCGCTATCTACCTGACGCCCGTTCATGGTTCCTAGTGGACCTACCCATGCAAAATGATACAGGATTTTATCGCTCGCCAGGAATTGTCGAGATACAAGCGTGGGCAGGAGATCGTCCAGCTACGCTGAAACCTGAAGTCAAGATAGAGGTAAGTTACACGCTACCCCAACGACCTGAAGGGTACAATGCTTCTAGACTAGATACTACTGAGATGGACTGGAAACCGCTGGGAGTAGTACCCGTCAATCCCGTGGCGGATACCCAAGGATTGCTGGCACTCGGCCCAAAACCTGGATATGAAGTGGTGCAAGCAGAGATGGTCGCCAAAAGTGCTGCAAGCCCCAGTTTGAAAAGGCCCGGACGCCCATTTGGTGTGAAGCTGAAAAATATGCAAGATTTTCCTGACTTTCGCCCCTATCAGCAGATCTTTTGGGAGTATATCCCAGGCGCAGGTTCTTCCAATCCTTGGGAAGAAAGACTCATCGGGCCCGATCAAGGCTGGAACGATGTCCGAGCGAGGAAAATGGATGACGATCGCTACCAACTGACGTTTACCAAGACGCTAGAAGATGGAGGATTGATGCGTAGACGGGTCATGGCGAAACCCATCAAAGGAGTTCAATCAGAAAATCAGGCTCAAAACTGGTACGCCCAACAGCAGGCAGCTTATGCGCAAGCTGTAGCAGACTGGGAAGCCGCTCGCAATGCCGCCGTCGCTGCTGAAAGCACCGATCAGGAGGCCACGGTAAGAGCAAGGATTGCTCAGTGGGTAGCAGATTCTATCTACCTGTCTCAGCCGACCGCTTATCAAGTAGTCATTACGACGGATAAACTGGGCTTTATAGGGTTGACCAAAGAAGAAAGAATGACGACTAAGCCTGTAGAGGTCTTCCTACCAGATAGTTTGACCAAAGATGGAGCGGACTTTATCTGGCTGAGCAATGACAAGATGGATCAATTACTCGTTCAAAATGTCAGAGGAGCTTCTATTGCGATCGCCAATGGAATTGAGGCGCAAAATCTCAGAGTATGGAGGAAAGAAGGAAAGGGGAAATTTGTGTGGGAGTTCCAATGGGAAGGAGAAAGTGTCCAGGTAGAACAACAAAGTATAGAGTGGTTTCACTTGACAGACGATGAGTGACAACACTGTTTATAGGTACATGCCTCAAATAGGCGATAACCTAAGATCAGGTAAGAGAAAACATCTCTGCAGAGCAGTAAACGAGTTTCTTCTAGCTTGTAACTGAAATTAAGCGCATGCTCTAGGTAGGGGCGTTATCTGCTACTCAATCATAGGTTTAGGCCTAATATCATGGCTTTTCCAAACAGAAGATCGGGAAAGGAGGAGCCTTCATTTAGAACGATTTGTTTCCACTATTTTAGCTATACCATACATCATTATTTCTTAATCGCCTATTTTAATTTAATACATATACCATGATGAAGTCTTTTATCCAGTGGCTGGGCCTAGCAGTGCTATGCGCCGTATACAGCTGTACCCCTGGTACAGATTCTACTGCTACTGTAGAGAATGGAGTCGCATCTCCCCAGGTCCATGAGCAAACAGAAGAGAACCTCCAAGTAAGTGAAGTCGCAGGGCGCTTGGTCGCGCCTCCTCTAGAAGATGTTCGCGTACCGACTGAGACGGTTACATTTCAAACTGGCGCACAAGAAGCACAAGAAAAATCCCTCAGTAGTGGGACCATACTTCGTATCAAAGACGCGCGCTTCGTGGATGCTCAGCAGCAACCCATTGAAGGGGCTGTCGATATTCAGGTGAAAGAATTCATGGATGTCGCAGATATTCTGATGAGTGGCATCACCATGCGCTACGATTCGGGTGAGACTGACCATATCCTGCAATCTGCAGGGATGATTGAGGTTCGCGCCAACCACAAGGGGCAGCCAGTTTTTATGGCCGATGGAGCTGAGATTGAGATCGACCTAGCAACGGGCAATGGAGCTGATGGCTATAACTTATATTATCTAGACGAGCAAAATGCACAAAACTGGTCATTCATCCGTACCAGTAATGCTGAGGTAAATCCTACCTTCGCAGCTTTAGAAGTTCAAAAGAAAAAGATCCAGCCGCTTCCTCTGAAGCCACGTAAACTCAGAGATGATGCGATTTCATTTGAGTTTGCTACCGACTATAATCGCTATCCGAGCTTGGCTCCCTATAAGGGGATTGTTTGGCAGTGGGCAGGTAAGACCACAAACAATACCCTCAACCCTGAAAAGGAGCAGTGGGTGTTTGGCGAGAAATGGGAGCGCGCGAGTGTAGAAGAGCAAGATGGCCGAAAGGGCCTCTATATTCTGACATTACGTCGATCAGGGAAATCTGCTAGGCTTCTAGTGACGCCTGCGCTGGAAGGCAAGGATTTTGACGAGGCGATGGCGACTTATCGCAAGATCAAGCAGGAACAAAAAGCGATGAAAAAGCGTCAGCAGGAAAGCTATACACGCCAATCTGAGTTTATCCGCTCATTCTCCATCAACCAAATGGGGATCTATAATTATGACCGTATTCTCAAAATGCAGAATCGCGCAGAGATCATGGCGAGCTTTAACTTTGATGCGATGCCTGACTATGAAGCAGGAACAGTATCTGAGGTCTATCTGATCATGGAAGGGGACAATTCCGTCGTTCGATACCATCGCCAGGAGTGGAACCGCTTTATGCTATCTTCCGATGCCAAGAATCAGTTGATTGCTATCCTACCAGGAAACCGTATCGCTATTTTCGATCAAGAAGACTTCAAACGCGCGCAGCCCTGGAACTTCGATTCCTTCGAATTCAAGTTCAAGGATTCAGGCAGAAAAATCAATAGTCCTGAAGATCTACGTACCTTTTTGAGTGCATAGGTAAAGAGTGACTTAGAGAGTGGATCCCTTAGGGAATCGCCTCTCTAAGACCATGTTGGGAATAAAGAAAATCTAGCTAAACAGTAGATTTGAAGATTCAAATATGGTCTCAGTCTCACATCTTTTTCATTCTATTCTCCCAAACTCAACCCTCACCTTTCATGAACAAGATTGGATTTCTTTCGATTATCCTTTCTCTGATAGCCTTTCAGGTGCATTCTCTACATGCTCAGCAGTCCTTTTTTCAGATCAAAATCAACGATCAATGGGGCTTCATGACCGAAGAGGGAGAAGTGCTGGTACCACCTGCTTATGAAATGGTCCTGAGCAAAGCACCGCATGCACAACCTACATTCGGATACTTTGGGATCTTCAAGAATGGGAAAATGGGCATGTACCACCAGGAAAAAGGGGAACTAGTGCCTCCCCGTTATGATGAGGTGACGCTAGTCGGGGATAGCCAGCAAGTAGATTATATTCAGATTCTTCATGAGGAACATCTGGGAATAGTCGATTTAGAGGGCAATATAGTACAGCCTATTGAACTGGATGCGATCAAACATCTTAAGGGGAGGACATATGCCATTCAGAAAGAAGGAAGATGGCAAGTATGGTCAGCCTCAAGTAGCTGGAATCTAGCTGGAGATTTTGAGGGAATAAACATACAAGGAGACAGCTTGCTCATAACGAATTCCTCTAAAGGATACAGTGTATGGACATTGAGCGGGAAGTCCCTTTTGAAAAATTTTCCACACCGTCCGCGATTCTTCTCAGCTGAGTTTTATGCATACGAAAAGCTGGAAGTTGAGGAAAATGGAGAAATGGTAGAGGACTCCACAGGTGAGACGCATTGGGAGGGAACCTATGATACTACCCGTACATGGGGACTCAATCAGGTAAATGCGACAGGGCGCATCCAGCCCGAATATGATAGCCTCGCGTGGCAAGCGGACAGCCGTTTAATCCACGTATTTAGAGACGGAAAAATGGGGATCTTGGATGAATGGGGAAATGTCAAGGTTGCACCCAATGTCAAGGAAGCCTTCATCGATTCGGTTGGCTACATATGGCTAAGGCCAGAAGATACGTGGGGGGTCTTGAATCCCCAAGGCGACACCTTATTTCCGCCTCAATTTGAAGAGAAATCTACCTTCTGGCGCAATGTGGCGATCGTGAAAATCGATTCGAGCTATGGCCTCATCAATCTTTACAAAGAATGGCTGGCGCAACCCAAATATCGAGACATCCACTTACATCCCGCAGGGGTCGCCCGATTATACGATACACAGTGGACACAGGTAGCCTTCAAATCCGATGGACGGCGGAGTTTACGTATGAAGCTGATCGTAGAGGGATCAGGTGAATTCAATTCGGGCTGGGTAGGGACCAGCTTTGGTCGTTCTCGTGCCTCTGGACCTCAGCAGACTCAGAGTGGATTGGAATGGTACTGGGGGTTGAACCGCAAAAGGAAGAACTACGGATATGGATTACGTGACCTAAAGAAGGATACGGTATATTTTGCGCCCCTCTTTTCTTCCTACAATACCCTCGACTACTACAACTTAACCATTGTCTCTTACAAGAAAGAAAAACGAGTCACCGTAGGGCTGGTCGATCACGAAAAAGGAAAGTTATTAGCTAGACCCTCTTGGTTCCAGATTTTTGGAGAAGACTTTTCATCTGGAAGTATTGTAAGAGTAAGGGACTCCTATGGTTTGTATCACTTGATGAATAAGCAAGGGCGAGCGAAAAAATTACCTAGGGTGACCTATCTGAGTCCTTTTGACAAGGGGCTGGCACTGGCTGTCTATGGCGGCAATATCATGAGGGCCCAACTCAATAGTTCTTGGTTTCCCGAAAGAGAAAGTCAACTATCAGGTGCATGGGGCATCATCACCCGCAACGGTAAATGGATATTAAAACCCGAATACAACTTCATCCAGCGCTTTGAAGGAAATCTTGCCAAGGCTGTAAAAAATGGAAAATGGGGTGTGATTAATAGGAAAGGAGATAAAGTCGTGGCGCCCCAATATACAGATGTAGAAATTGTCCAAGGAAAAGATAGCCTCACAACCCCTCTGATTATTTGCAAACGCTCGGCCCCTACGTATCATTTTTTGGATGCAAAAGGAAACCTCAAATTCACCTATTCCTTGAAGGGGGTAGGAAGGTATCAGGGAGGGATGATCCCTATCCGCAATGAAAAAGGTTGGGGATTCATGAATAAGGAAGGAAAGATCCTGGTAGAACCTATGTATTCTCGGGTGGGCGAATTTCATGAAGGACTGGCCAGTGTTCGTACAGCCAAGGGCTGGGGATATATTCGTCCCGATGGGAGTTGGGCCATCAAGCCTAAGTTTCTCCGTACCTATAATTTTGGAGATGGCATCGCCTTGGTCAAGTATCGCTACCGCTATGGCTACATCAAGCCAGATGGTAGCTACCTGATTAAGCCTGTCTACAAGCGTGCCGAGCCCATGAAGGATGGACAAGCCATCGTGAGAAAGAACAAACTATACGGAATTGTCGGAGAAGATGGAAAATGGATCATTAGGCCAAAATATACCCGCCTTAAACCCGCAGGAAAGGATTACCTCATTCGTCGAAATGGGAAAATGGGCTTTCTCAACCGAGCAGGAGAAGAAATCCTTCCCCCAAAATACGCAATCATCAGCCGCCGAGATACGATGCTGGGCTGTGCCCGTGTCAAAGGCAACAAAGGCTGGGGAATGATCGATAGTAGCCGTAATCTGATCGTGCCTGCGCAGTATGATCACGTCTCCAATATGGACAAAGGTGTGTGTCTTGTCAGGAAATCATCTTTGTACGGAGCCTATTCATGGCAAGGGGAGGAGTTACTGCCTGCCCAATATATCTCGATCAGAAAAGGCGAAGTAGCAGGGATGCTCATTGCCAGTAAATATGCGTTGGGCGCATCAGAAAAGGATACAGTTTACTACGATCTTCCTCCCATGGCGCAAGAAGCCCTACCCGAAGTTGATCCGATCTTGAAAGCCAATATGAACCTCTTTGACTACAGTCAAGTATATCCTGAATCGGAAGGAATGATTGTCGCAAGTGCGCGCTATGTGTACGATGTGTATGGTGCGGATGGGCAGGTCCTTCACAAAGGCCTGGACAAAGTGGAAGCACTGGATCAAGGGATTTTCTCTGTGTATAATGAAGGGGCGCTTTATTATCTGGATGCAAAAGGTAAGAGAATCACAGTTTTTACAGAACCTTCTTCATCACGAAAATGATTACACTCTAACAAAAGTTTTACTATATAACTTTAGCGTATAGTAACAGGTAATTTGGGGGGGCGTTGGCCTTGGAATTTGGAGATAGGGGTAGATATAGGCGTTGGGCTGAAATTCCATCCCGAGATTCATCATCGGGATTGGTTCTTTTTGCCTAAAAATCCCGAGTCTAATGCTCGGGACGCTGAAGGCGATAGTTAAGTATTAAAAAAAATTACGTTATAGGGTAATGATTACAGTGTAACAAAAGTTTTATACTATGATTTTCGACCTTAGTAACAGGTAATCTGTGGGGGCGTTGGCCTAGGAATTTGGTGTTAGGGGCTGATAGAGGAGTTGGGCTTAAATTCCGTAGGCTTTTGGTTCTTTTTGCCTAAAAAGAACTCCCGCTGAAGGCGATGGTTAAATATTAAAAAAAATTACGTTATAGGGTAATGATGAGCACTGAGATAAAAGTATTACCCCATGAGCGTTGAGCGATCCAAGGGAGAAGCTCCCTAAAACAAAGCAGCGCCAACCAAAAGCTCTCCAATCGCAAAAGCACCGAAAATCACAGATGCAATTCCATTTGTAGTAAAAAAGGCCAAGTTCACTTTTGAGAGGTCGTTGGGCTTCACGAGTACATGCTGATAAGCCAGTAAAACGATGAATGCACTGGCACCAATCCAGTAGATCCATCCGACTTGCATCATAATCCCAAATAGAATGATCATCCCTGTAGAGAAAAAATGCAAGAGGGTCGATACCAAAAGGGCACGGTCTTTTCCCAATAAGACAGGAATGCTGTACAGATCCAGACTGCGGTCAAATTCGTCGTCTTGCAGCGCATAGATGATATCAAAACCACTCACCCAGGTCAAGACGACAAGTCCCAAGATGATGGGTTCCCATTGGAACTGTGCAGTCACCGCGATAAATGCGCCTACAGGTGCCAATGCAAGGCCCAGCCCCAATACCAAATGGCAAAGTGCCGTAAATCTTTTGGTATACGAATAGCCAAGGATAACAAGCAAAGCGACAGGAGCAAGATAGAAGCAAAGCGGATTGATGAACCATGTCGTCGCCCAAAATAAGATGGAGTTGAGTATCACAAATAGGGCTGCCTGCCGAGGAGTCACTGCACCAGAAGGAATCTCCCGCTGCTGGGTACGTGCATTTTGAGCGTCTATGTCTCGATCGATCCAGCGATTGAAAGCCATAGCAGCACTACGCGCAAATACCATACATAGTATAACCAAAATGAAAGAAAGCCAGTAAGGTTTATCTGGCTCAATTTGGTTGACATCCATGTACTTAAATCCTAAAAAGAGCCCCAAGAGGGCAAAGGGAAGCGCAAATATGGTATGCGCAAATTTTATGAGAGAGAGATATTTTTTCATTGTTACAAAGTTCTCAAAAAAAACATTGAAGCCTATGATTTGTTCATACAATCATATCTCTATGTGTGATTTACGAAAAATCTCTACAGAAGTGAGATATATCAAAAAAAATATATACAATTCAAATCATTCTGTAAATTATATTGTTAACTCTATATATGAAAAAACAATATAAGGTCCACATTTGCATTAGCCACAAGCCCAGAGTATTTGGAGGAGGATGCTGTAGTGATAAGGGAGCCAGTGAGTTGAAGTCTAGTTTAGATACGATGCTGGAGGATTATGAACTAGGCACACAAGTAGAAGTAGTAGAGGTAAGCTGTCTGAAACAGTGTCTGACAGGAATCTCATTGTTGGTTCTGCCTGATAAGACATATTACGGACAAGTGAAATCCACAGATTTGCCACGCATCATTGAAGAGCATTTCATCAATGGGATGCCTGTAGCCGACTTAGAGGTGGTGCCTACACGGATGGGTTTCTTGGATTAGAATAGGGTTCTAGTATTTGCTCAAGCATAGACTGTGCGAGTTGAGTCCGATCAAACATTTGGGCTGCGAGCTTATTGCCTTCTGCTCCCATTCTTCGTCTCAGTGCAGGATTGTTTGCTAGGAAGCGTATATTTCTCGCAAGTGCCTTGATATCTCCTTGCCGACTCGAAAGTCCACATCGATACTCGCGCAAGTATGTTGCTTGCCAACCTTCGTAATTGATGATGATGGGTAATCCTGCCGCTAGATAATCAAAGAATTTAGTGGCGGCATTGCTCTCTAGGATAGGGAAAGCAGCGAATGTAATCATCCCTATATCTGCCTGTTGCCAAAAAGCTGCTAGTGCTGCTCGTGGCACCTGTTGATGAAATCGTACTTGTCGAACATCCAGTTGCTGCGCAAGATTTTTCACGCTTTGGGCATCATTTCCATCCCCCACGATATCCAATTGAATCTCTCTACGCCCTTCTTTTTCAAGCAAATGTACAGCTCGGATCAATTGTCCGACATCATTTGCCACGCCTAAAGTCCCTGTATATAGCAATCGAACGATGGAAGAATCCTTTCGTGAAGACGAAATGTTGACAACTGGTTTGAGGATTTTTGTGCCATTGAAGATGGTCGTGATACGATCGGCGTTTATTCCTTCTTCCTGGATGAGTGTCTTCATATCAGGAGAAAAAGTGAAGATATGCTGGCTGGCTTCATAGATTTTACGCGTGCGTGTTCTGAGCCATTGGATAAGGGCTGGTTGACGGATAATGCCCATACCTATAGGAACTTCTGGCCAGACATCCGCTACCTCTAGAAAAAAAGGGCAGTTCCATCTTCTGGCAAGTTGTCTGCCAAGCTCAGCGACACTCAGAGGTGCGGTATACGCCAGAACGGCATCGGGTTGAGGTAGCCTGTGAATAAGCCGTTTTACCTTCCACATGAAGCTTACAAAAGCTAAGATACGTCTCCTGAATGGCATCTTATGATCATAGCTTACATCTACCACCCATATGTCTATTCCTTGATAGTGCCAAAGAAAGGGATACCGGGTAGTTGAAGGGAAATCGGGGAGGGAGCTAAGGGCCGCAGAAGAAGTCACAAGTGTCACCTTGGTTCCCTTTTGATGCCAATATTGCGTGAATTCCCAAGAACGGGTATTACCTGCCATTTTAGGAAGAATAAGCAACTGTTGGATGTACAGAAGATGCATAGTGAAACCAAGGGTATACATTCAGGAATAAAAAAGCTCGCCCTCTGATAAGAGGCCGAGCAAATCTATATGGAAAAAGGAAACTTTCATCTTTGTGGAAAAATGTATTTCCCTTTCTCGTATTCCTAGTTAGAGGCACTACCTATCATTTCTGCTTCTATGATAGATGTTTTTACAGGCTCGTGGGATTGTGTTTTCTTCTGCTTGGCGATTTCTTCCTTGACTTTCAGGATACGCATACCTCGGATATATAAAATTCCGAATAGTGCAAATACTGTGAAGGGATAAAGCCCAAACAGAAGGGAGTAGAATCGCTGCCATTCTCCTGTGAGCTTAAAGGCAAAAAAAGCGAGTAGTCCTGAAATAAGAGACACAATTCCCAGTGTCACAGGAACGAGTGCTTCAGGTATACCTACACGCGCCAAATTGTGGGTGAGGTGATCACGTCCTCCCTGAAAAGGTGAAATCCCTCTGCTAAGACGCGAAATGGTCACGAAAGTCGTATCCATGATGGGCACGATGAATACCATGATGGGAATCAGTGCCATACGAATATAGGAAGTGTTGTCGGGAGCGGCATTGAGGTTCCAAAAATACTGAATACCGAAGAAAGCAAGCACTAAACCAATGAACATACTACCTGTATCCCCCATGTATACTTTGGCAGGGCGCCAATTCCAGAAGAGGAAACCAACAAAACCGCCAATGATGGTGATTAAGACCATGAACACAGGCGACAGACCCGTAGTAGAAATCACCATGACCATCGTACCCATCACGATAGTAGAGGCGATAGTTGCGGTAACTCCGTCCATGTTGTCCAGCATATTCAGGCTGTTCATCAGTCCTACTACCCAAAAAAGTGTAAGCCCATAGTCTAGCCATACAAGTTGTGGGTCCATTTTGGTAAAGAATTCTATTTGAATGCCAAAACCAAGAAGGATCACACCACAAACGATTTGACCAAGTAACTTCATGTTGGGATGTGTACCATAGGCGTCATCAGCAAACCCTATGAGGAAGGCGAGAGTTGCAGAGAGAAAAAGTGGAAGAAAGTAGCGATTTTTTCCTTCCAC
>JBCBPW010000044.1:48788-56466 GCA_039820545.1 Bacteroidota bacterium
GAAGGAAAAAATCGCTACTTTCTTCCAGCATATTGGACTCGACGAGTAGGAGGACAAAGCTTCCAACCAAAAAGGTAAGATAAAAGGAAATGCCTCCAGTAGTAGGCTTAGCGGTACTAGCCCAACGAACCAAATTTTGATTCTGGCGACTTTCTACGCCAAAATTTTTGGAGAACCGAAGCAGGAGTTTGTTTAGCATGTAGGAAAACCCTACCGTACCAAGGAGTAATAAAACGCCTTTCATGTTTGGTGATTGTTTGAGGCAATATTACGATTTCCTTTTGAGCAAAAGAAGTCGTTGTGAATTAATAAATTGTAAGATTTTTGTCTGAACCGTGGTAATATTTTAAGGAACATTTAAAATGCTTCCACAATCGTTGGTATTTTACTAAATACAGACTTAAAAAAATCATCAAGTAATTTGGGCCTATACATGAAAGCATCTATTGCTTTCCTGGTCTACAAGAATGCCATTAAGGCGATGGATTAAAAGATAAGTTTTAGGTCAGTCTGACAAGCTGAAAATGAATATTTTATTAAAAAAATGCTCTCGCTTGTATTTTCCCCGAATGTAAGACGGGTATTTGTTGAGAAACCCTACCGTCATAGATAAAATTTAATTCTACATTTTTCAGGATAAACCATGTTAGAAAAACCTGCCAAATGCCGTTTCTTCCTGCTTGTAATCCTTGTCTTAATTCATAGCCTACAGTAGGATTGGGGGAGCCTGTCTGTATTACTTGGATGAGTTCCAACCTACTGGTTAATGTATTACGGCCCGTGATATTCCACTTATTCTCAAAGCTTATCTTATGCTCTCGCACTCGCTGCATCTCTACCAATCCTCCTTGTTGATTGACTCTTTGACTATAGGCGTAAGCTCCGCTCAATCTGAATTTTCGATTGAACTGCCAGCTGTAGGTAGGTGTAAGTTCGTCGAATAAAATATCAAAATTTCTTTCCTCATTTACGGGTACTTGGGTAAACCTATTGCCTCTCTTATATTCGATTTCTAAGGACTGATTGGACTTGGCGCGTCGGCTAATATTAAGCCTTGTCCTTATGCCGTAAAAATTTCGTCCTCTAAACTCGTCTCCTGTCAATAGGAAAAGCTTGCTTTGGTTCTCGCTGTAAAAAAATCTCACATCTCCGCCTGGTGCATTCTGGAAGAAGCTCAATTCATGCCGCTGATTATAGCTTGCATTGATCAGCGAGGTGTCGGCAAAGGGATCTCCTATATCGATAAGATAGCTGGCAAAGTCATTTCCTTGACTTCTGTACTGCGTAATGCGTAGGTTGCTGGTAAGGCGTGTCTGTCTCGCCAGTGCCAGAAAGCCCTTACGCTTGGAACTGATGATCTTGCGTAGATCCCAGCGTACAAGCCCGCTCAAGCTAAGTTTGGTCGCAGGGACCAGCTCCCGTGTGGGGACTAGTGCCTGTATGTAATCTGCAATGAGCGGGTTGGTCGCAATCTGGAATTCCTGCAAGTCAGGTATGCCATCGTTGTTGAACAGAGAGTCGAGCCAGACATGGGTTCCCTGCCCAGGATTGACCTGGATGAATCGGATTTCCCGTCTGGCTACTTGTTCCGCATTGACTTCGTATAGAAGGTTGGCAAATACTAGCCTATTTTTGGGGGCATAGTTGGTTTGAAGATTGACATTTACCAGTCGAGAGTTTTCCAAGCCCCTGGCTGCAAAGACGCTGTCCAGTACATCCAACTGACGGAGTGAGAGGATCGTGCGAATATTCCAGGAGGGGAGCGGCTTTACACGTGCTTTGACATAGCCTGTGTATGCCTTGGATTTATCGAGCAGGATACCGTTGACTTGCTCGCGGTCAAATCTATAGTTGAAAGAAATATCTAGCTCGGTACCTTTACCTGCTTTGTACCTGAGATAAGGCTTGACATCCCAAAATTGGAAATTGCTGGGAATAAGCGTAGAGTCACCGCGAATGTCGGTCTTGCGTTCGAGCCATACCTCGCTTCCCAGGGACCAGCCTCTCCATGGTATGTACATATTGCCTTCGAGTCTTCGCCAACTGGCCTGTTGAAGACCTTCGGATTGTCTATTAATATCTGTGTAGGTCAGACTCCCCCGTAGTCCCTTTGACATGAAACTACGTAATGTATGTTCCTGTCGGAGGATCTGCAAACCCGCGGGATCACCCCGCCAACCAATCTGGGACTCCCAATTCAACTTTTTCTTATAATCGAAGCCAATGGAAGAACCTACTACCTGTTCGTTTATCCTCGGAAGATCGGGATTCAAGTCCCACTTTCTGTAGTACTCCGCTTGATAAACCCGATCCAGATTTTGGAAATTCTTACCAATATATTGGTGGTGAAGGTCGAAGGAGAGTGATACCGAATCTCCCAACCGCAGGTCCTTGCCTCTGATCCCTGTAAGCTGTCCGTAGTCCTGGTTGTCTTCATCTCCAATATCTGAGAGTCTGTTTTGGTCACGGTCACTGATGGCTGTTTCTGAGTAAAAGGTAAGCCGATCCGTGAGCTGATACCTCAGCTGGAAGTTGCTCACGATGAGTTCGCGAGGAGCCACCCGCCTTCGTAGAGGCTCATAGTTACCCTGGAGTTGCCCTAAAGAGTCTGGACCGATCCATGTGTAGACATCTCCACCTGAGATATTGGCTTCGCGCCTGTACTGCCCGTTTCCTACGCCTACATTGAGAAAGGAAACCTGATATTCTGCTAGCGTCTCAGAAGTGGTGAATCGGTAATAGGGAAAGAATTGTCCGTTGACCAAAGTATCTCGTAGCTCATATCGGGAGAGCGGATTATCAGGACCTAATCTTCTGGCTCCAGGGAGAAGAATGAAGTTGGTATCTCCTGCTGCCTGTATCGCCTTCTGATCATTGAGAAAACCTGTCGTGTCAAAAGGTGCGCTAGGATTGTCTGCGTCTCTGGCTACTGAGAAATGTAAGCTGAGCTTGTCATCCCATAGTTTTTGACTGACTTGAGCGGTGAGTAAGGATCTGCTGAAGGTCTGCTCTGTATATTCGAAGTCCACTACGATGCGCGTGATATTGGTGATGACGTGCTTCGCTGTGAAGGTAATCTGAGCCGTATTGTAATTGATCACATAATCTTCATTTTCCCCACGCTTCATCACCCTGCCATTGAGATAGACGCGCTCACTACCTGCTAGGATAATGAAAAACTGCTCGTTGTTTCTCCCGCGAAGCTGGTAAGGGCCCGCCAAGCCATCTACTCCCATGAAGGAGTTGGTAAAAAATCTTCCTTTGGCAATCGCTCCACTTACCGACACTTTGGTCTTATCTTTTTGATATTGTGCTTGTATACCCTGGACATTTCGGTAATAATTGGCAAAGCGACTGCCTTTTTGTGTGACTTCGTAGTCTCCCAGTGTGACAGCAAAGGCATCTTTGGAGAGTTTGATAAATATTTTGTCAAAATCAGAGATCTGCTGTGTATTTCCTTCGGGTTGAATGGGAATATTTTCGTCTGTGATGGCCCCTACAATTTTGAGTCCATCTCCTAGATCACCTTCGAGTTGAAGACGCAGGCCACTGCTGATCCCTAGGTTGTTGCCATTGCCAAGGGTGAGTCCACGTGAGAGACTACCGCTTTTTCGGATGTTGTCGCTTTCGGGCCAGAAGACGGATTTTTCAGGGTCTTTGGGTAGGATGAATACATCTGGCCCAATATCCTCTCTCGTGACGGTGTCCAAGACGATCTGAAACTGTCTGAGGGCCACGGTATCTTGAGAGGGAGAAAGAAAATATCTGTAGCTCAACTCAAGGGAATCTACACCCTTGCAAGGGAGGATGATCCATCCCCGCGCATAATTGATTTGGTAGTCTTCTGAAGGGGAAAGGACTTGATCCCCTTTTTTGATTTGTTCACTGAAGGGAACCATCCCAGGTAAGGGCAGACGTAATGTATCTGAGCAGGGAACGAGGCCTGTATATAATCCTGTTCCTTGTGCCCAAATATTCGCACCGCATGTGAGACATCCTAGATGGATCAATAACCAGAATAGGAGCCTTGGATTAGGCCATTTCATTCGCCGCTGAAGATTCTACATAATCATCCTGCTCCAGTTGTGCAGAGGGGATTTCAATGATGAAGGTAGTTCCCACTGACATTTCACTTCTGAAGCTGATGCGACCGCCTGTATTTTCGATGATCTTTTTGACAATGGCAAGACCCAGTCCCATCCCCGATGTTTTGGTGGAGAAGCTTGGCTCAAATACGCGCTTTTGCACTTCTTCTGTCATGCCTTTTCCATTGTCTTTGATCTCGATTCTGGCTCTATCCTTCAGGATACGCATCGATACATGCATGATGCCATTTTCTTCGATTGCTTGCAAGCCATTTTTTATGATATTATTGAAGCATCGAGAGAGTTGGTCACGGTCTGCGTGGGTCCAGAAAGGCTCATTGGGGATGTCAATAAGCCAGATCGCCTCCTCTGATTGAGAATAAAGATCTACTACTTCTAACAAGACCTCGTTTACCCTAATATGTGTCTTGACGGGGTCAGGCATCTTGGCAAATTCTGAGAAAGAGTTTGCGATACGTACCAGCGAGTCGATCTGCACGATAAGCGTATTCATGACACGTGGGAACATCTTCTCCAACTTGGGAGATTCTGACTTCCATGCGCGTGTCAGGTGCTGTATGCTGAGACGCATAGGCGTCAACGGATTTTTAATCTCATGGGCTACTTGTCTAGCCATCTGACGCCATGCAACTTCACGCTGGGTCTGTGCAAGTTTTTCCTCACTACTTTCAAGCTGACCTACCATTTGGTTATAAGCAGATACAATGTCTCCAATCTCATCCTTGGAGAAGTATTGAATAGGCTCATTTTTACCTCCCAGACTCGTGGCTGCCAGCCGCTGCTGGACCATCGACAAGGGTTTGGTAATGGTATTGGAGACAATGACCGCTACCACATTGAGCATGAGGAATACGATCAGATAAATATTGGCGAGATAAGCCAGGAAGTTCAATACCTGATCTTCCAATTGATCCTGACGGGCGAGATAAGGGATATTTACATAACCCCTAGGTTTCCCATTACTCCCGATGATGGGTTTGTACGCAGACAAGAAAGTCAGTGTCCCTACACGTTCCTCTTCTATATAATCTGACCGATCACCTTGTTGCAGCACCGAGAGCGCCTCTTCATTCATGAGATCGGTATATATGCCTGACTCTGCGATCAAAGGTTGAGTAGAGGCAATGCGTTTACCCATTTCATCATAAATGTTGATGTCGTTTTGGATCAGGTTTTCTAGATTGAGCACGCGCGAGCGGAACTTACGCATCTGTGTCACACGACCGAAGGGGTCCTCAATCAAACTCTGGAAGTCTCGATCCAGTACCTGCGTAATGCGGCTTGCCTCCTCTATAAGCCCTCGCTTGGCATCTGCAAAGTAGCGCTGAGATACAAACGGATAGAGCATCACGATGATAACGATCATGGGAAGAATACTGATCGTCAGCAGTCCAAATCGAATCTTGGATCTCAGTGGGATCGAATAGATCATGGGACGGTCACGCAGTAAGCGTAAAATCCACACAGGCAATGCGACCACCAATAAACTGGCGAGGATATAGAAGTAGAAGATGAAAGAGAAAGTCGTCAGTACTTCGAATGTGCGCTGCATAGGGTAGCGAACGACGACCAACTTATTTTTACCGATAGGTTCTAAAAATTCTTGATAATCCCCCCTGATACGGTTGGTTTTAGTTTTGTAATCCTCAAAGTCCTCCATCTGAATAGGGAAGGAACTTTCGCCTCGCTTATTGTACAGGATGCCATCTCGATAAATGGCATAATCAAAGGAGTTGATCAATTTGATATCCTCCGATACTTCCTGATCTAGCAAAAGTAGGGGAGAGAGGCCTCCCGTTTTGCGCGTAGAGGGCTTCAGCTCCATCACAAAAACAGTCTCTGGTACCGAGTCATTAGAGAGCTTAAGGGCAAAGCGACCCACATAGAGGTCTAGATATTTATTTTCAGAATTGGGAATCTGGTAAAGAGATACACCTTCTGAAACGACTTCCCCTCGCTGTTCAAGTGGAATGGGAGAGTTTAGTCCAAAAGAAGCTTGCTGTTCATCATAGCCTACGAGAAGTGTGCTATCCTGGCTGTAGGCGTAAAGTGAAACATCAAATTCCTTAAAGTTGGGTGCGAGATATTTTTGTACGACCCAATCCCTGAAATCATCCATTTTGGGAAGGGCTTTCTGTTGAAATTGAATTTCCTGGATCTCGACATCCATCTTAGAGATTGCTTTTGTGAAGCCAAAGACTGTGTTAGCTGCCTGTGATCCCAAGACACGCTCAGCGATCTGCGTCACGCGCAGCTGCGTATTGAGATTGACGCCTTCGATGGCACTGTAGCTGACGAGAATCGTCACAGACAAGGTCAGCATCAGGTAGTTGATGAGATCTTGGCGCAGCAGCGAGCGGAAAGGAATCCTGTAAAGCGTAACCAGTATAACTACCATGACTACCGAAGCAATGATGCTCAACCAAGGCTTGCCTTGATGGAGGTAGACATTGCAGGTGACAATGCTAAGGATCTGAAAGAGAATGAAAAGAGGAGAGAGATAATACCTTCGAGCATATAAGGCATTGAGCCTGAGGATACCGCTGATGATCAGGATGATAGACAGAAGCAGCATCCCTACATCTAACAAGATTAAGTAGGAAAAAGCATTTGTCTTGAAAATATTAGAGAACTCAATGTCAACCTGAGAGTTGATCGTAATGGCTTCAAAAACAGCGACATACCAATAGATCAAGAAAGCACTAATAGCTGTGGTGAGTAGCATAGCAGGGTATGCCACATAGTGGTCATGAATAATCCTGCGGTAAAAGACATTGCTGATTCGTAGAAAGGTAAGGTATCCTACGAAAACAAGTGCACCTAGTGTGAAAATATTCAAGGTCAATTCTCCCAGGGAAGGAGCCAATGAGTGGAAAGCCAATACAGTAGGGGAGAAGAGATCTGATTCGAGATAATCCCCTGGAAATCCAACAAGGTATAAGATGCCCCTGATACCTAGAATAGAGGCAAACAAGCCCGCATCTACCCAATATCTTTGTTCTTGATGGCGAAGTGTATAAATGCGCATGGCGACCGCCAGGAAGATGAGGGCGAGCATTAATGAAACGATCGTAGCATAGCGCAACTGCATCCTGAATGGATACAAAGGAATATTGCTGATACTTAGTACAGGATATCCTTGTTGATCATTTAGTTCTATCTCTGCAAAGCGATCTTCTTCTCCAATTTTGACTACGATTTGTCGGAGATAATCTGCAGCTGAAGCAGTTTCATACGCCTCATGGTATCGTCCCATGAATACGTAGGGTGGAAGGAAGTCGTTATTCACTTCATACCGAATGTATAGAGGGACAAGAAATACTAGAGTGGAATCTAGGCTTGTCTTCCTGATCTGAAAGTATGAGCGATTGTCTTGCAGCGTAACAACTGTATTATCGGGGAGATCGTCTAGGCGATCGATGGATCGGGAAGAAGGGAGAAATTCGCTATTGGTCCAGCTCGTCAATCGACCAAAGGTGTTGTAAGAGAGCTTACATACTTGGCAGGCATCTGTAGGAGGAGGTCCTATAGGATCTGTGGATGTATAATAGCTTAAACAGGATTGAAGATCT
>JBCBPW010000045.1:0-56017 GCA_039820545.1 Bacteroidota bacterium
CTCAAGGAGAAATTGGAAGGTGCTGTAAATGAGATGTCTAAGGATGAGGTGTTGCGCAATGTGATGGAATACCTCATCGGGCCCTTGACATCTATTGTCGCTTTAAATCAGGCAATCATGTCTAATAGATATGGCAAAGCGAACTCAAATATCAAAGGTGCTTCCAGGATTGCTACTGAAAATGGGAGACATCTTGTCCATCTGGTAGAAGAAATGATTGAATTGATTTCGATGGGGATGACCAATTTAGCGCTCCGTCCTGATCCTATTCAGTTTTATCCATTCATTTGTAAATTACATAATGAGATATTATCCGATGCATCGAAAAAAGGTGTGCATGTCGGGCTCAATTATCGTTTGGATCGGAAGCTAGAAATTCATCTCGATGTAGAGAAGTTTAGGATCATTTTTCTCAAACTGGTGCAGAAAGCTATTTGCTGTTCTCGCAAAAATAGTCAAGTGATCATCTCTCTTGAACCGTCCAAAAAGCCAGAACTCATAGATCTTATCATTGAAGATTCAAGCAAAGGTCTAGATCAAGAAGAGCTGCAACATATATTTGATGGTCAATTTTTGAAGGAAGGGGATGGGAAGACCAGTCAGTACGGTATTGTCCCTGCTCTTGTAAAGAAATATGCCATGCTGTTTGGGGCGGATTTGTCTGTGTTTAGTAAAAAGGGGAGAGGAACTACCTTTGTCTTCTCCTTTCCGCAGATGCTTTCCCCAGAACTCTCTGTTATTGATCCCAAAGAAGAAAGCACCCCTCTCCCTACACAAAGCCAGGAACTCGCGGACCTCATCTACTATTCTCCCACACCCTCTACCCAACCACATACAGCCAAAAGGCATAGAAGCTTATTGATCAGTAACCAAGAGTCCACCTTGCAAGCACTCAATGGTTATCTGGAAGCCGATTATAATCTCTTATTTGGGAGAGATCGCGAAGAAGCGATTGAATTACTTACGAAATATCAAAGTAAAATCGACTTCATCGTTTGTGGAGGAGACCTTCTTTTTCAACACAACTTTGAGTTACTCAATACAATCAAGGCTAATCATCGCTGGAAAAGATTACCCATCGCTGTGATATCGGATGAGATCAAGGCATCGGTAAAGATCCGCTCTTTGGTCATGGGAGTAGATACCTATATGGTGGCACCTTTTCAGAAAGAAGAATTGATATGCCAAGTTCAAGATATGCTGGCGTTGTATAGGGAAAGAGATGAATGGCGTGTGGCAGCTAAGCAATGTGCGCGCACTCAAGATGTGAAAGTGACAGATGCTGATTTATTCTGGCTGACAGAGCTAGAAAATATCATACAAAAAGAAATGACCAATCGGCATTTTAACCTAGCGGAACTGGCCTATCAAATGGCAACAAGCGAACGACAATTATTTCGAAAAGTCAAAGAACTGACTGGAAGAACGCCTAACAAATATCTCCGCGATCTACGGATGTATGCAGCCAAGAAACTCCTGGAAAATTATTCTTACCAGACGGTAGCAGAGGTATCCTATGCGGTAGGTTTTCAAGATCCTCACTATTTTTCCAAGATATATAAGGGGCAATTTGGAGTATGGCCTTCTGAGTATTTGTAAGAAGAAAGAAATAACTAATAACTACATGCGCTGCTTAGTGAGATCACTGAGCAGCGCATATTTTTGTATTATGGCAGATGTTGCGCTGTGATCCCCAATGGGATGACCCCCTACATCTGTCTGTCTACTTACATAAAAACTTACTTCTTCAAGTATTCCATCGACTTCCTATGAAAGTATTGGGCCACTTTGTCGCGTGGATTCTGCTGGAGAATCTGCTCTGTCAAAGCGATACTTTCCTCATAATGGTTTTTGTAGTAAAGGGCTACCGCTTCATCAAAAGTTTCTTTTAATTCCCACTTCACATCAAACTCTTCTTGGGGATCCCCATCTATACATTCGAAGACTTCTATAGACTCATTTTTCCCCTTGACTTTCACTTTTCCGATGTATCTGAAGTGGAATTGATCAGGTTCTTCTAACCCACGGTAGCTGCTGCCACTAACCAGGATGCGTACACCAAATGATTTGGTCAATCCTTCCATCCGAGCGGAGGTATTGACGGTGTCTGAAATCGTCGCTGCATCTGACCGTCTACTATCCCCGATGATCCCCATGATGAGCGGGCCCGTGTGCAGTCCCATCCCCACAGAGATCTCAGGACGCCCTTTCGCGATTCTCTCTACATTGTATTCTCGCAATTTCACTTGCATACCGATCATCGCATCCAGTGCATCATCTGGTCTATACTGGAAGATTGCCATGATCCCATCCCCCAGATATTGGTTCACAAATCCCCGATTGTCCTGTATAATAGGCCCCATCCGATTGGTATATCCATTGATGAACTTGAAGGTGTCGGCAGGTGTCATCCCCTCGGATAGGCTAGTGTAGCTGCGAATATCTGTAAACATGACGCTGACTTCTCGCTCTACAAGATCACCCAGTTGGACCTCTGTAAGTCGCTCGTGACCGAGCGTACGAATGAATTCATTGGGGATAAAGCGGTCGGCAATACTAAAGATCTGATTGAGATCGATCTGTGTTTTGACTCTTGCGAGGAATTCTTGCTTAGAGAATGGCTTGGCCAGATAATCATTGGCACCTCGGGTGAGTCCTTGTACTAGGTCATTGACCTGATTCTTGGCTGTGACCATGATGACAGGAAGCTCAGAAGGAAGATATTCTTCACGGATCTTCTTACATACTTCGTAGCCCGACATATTGGGCATCATGACATCGAGCAGTACCAAGTCAAATTTGGGAGAGTTGCGCATGATGTCTAGCGCCATATCCCCATCATCTGCAAAGACCAGATCGAAACGGTCATTCTCTAAGTGGCTTTTCATGACCCTTTGGTTTACCTGCTCGTCATCGACGATCAAGATGCGGAGCTTGCCTTGATCAGAAAATTCCTCTATAGGTTCTACCTCCATAGGAGTGGACGCAGCCGATGCAGTTCCATTCAGAGCGGATGGATTCAAGACCGACAACTCATCATCTGAAACTTGCACGACCCTTCCTTCTTCATCAGAAGCTCCCAAGGTAAACCAAAAGGTACTCCCTTCTCCTATCTCGCTATGTACACCGATTTCTCCTCCATGCAGAGACACCAGTTGTTTCGTGATCGTCAAGCCAAGTCCTGTTCCACCAAACTTCCGGGCAGTAGAGCCATCGGCTTGCTGGAAGGCATCAAATATGGCATTCAATTTCTCTTGAGGAATCCCAATACCTGTGTCTGAGATGCTGATTTTTACTTGAGAACCCACAGCTTCAGCATGTACTCTCACTTCTCCTTCTTCTGTGAATTTGATTGCATTTCCGATCAGATTAAAGAGGATCTGTTGGAGACGGAAGGGGTCTGCATCTACCGCAGGTAGAGAAAAGGGTACAGCATTGACCAAGGAGAGCCCTTTTTTATTTGCCGCAGGTCCACTCATGCGGAAGATGAGCTCGATGACACTACTCAAGTCTACGGGATGGCGCTCTAGCTCAAACTCACCACTTCTAAGCTTAGAGAAATCCAATAGGTCATCCACTAGATGATGCAGACGCTTACCTGATGAGATGATGAGTTCCAAGTCTTCTTTATCCGTTTTGTGATCGGTACGATCATATACACCTTCGGAGAGACCAATAATCCCATTCAAAGGTGTACGTAATTCGTGGGAGGTATTAGCTAAGAACTGATCCTTGAGCTGGTCGAGTGCACGAAGCTGCTCGGTGAGTTGTCGCTCCAACTCCAACTCTTCTTCCTGTCTTTTGATCTTCTCTTCTTGCTTGCGGGTATACCACCTGATAAAGAACCATACACCGATCGCGAGTAAGATGAAGTAGACAATAAATGCTGCGGTTGTCTGCCACCAAGCTTTGGCAATAGAGATTTGGATGCTTGTATTTCCTTCACTCCATACCCCTTCTGCATTACTGGCTTTGACCCTGAAGGTATAGTTTCCAGGAGGAAGGCCTGCATAACGCGCTTTTCGATCCTTGGACGGATCGCTCCAATCATCATCTATTCCTTCGAGCTTGAAAGCATAGGTGTTTTCTTCCGCTCTGGCATAGTGGAGACCGACGAACTCGAATGTTAAGTCATTTTGTCCATAAGCTAAGTTGAGCGCAGAGGTCCGTGAGATATGGTCTTTTAGTAATTCCCCATCAGCCGCGCTGTATACTTCATTTCCGATCTTCAAGGAGCGGAGCACCACTTGCGGTGGGACAGAGTTGGGCTGAAGGAGCTTACGAGGTTGTATGCGGAAGAGTTGCGTGTACGTATTGAGCCATATATCTCCATTACTCGCTTTGAAGGGTCTGGAGAAAGGCGGGGCAGATGGTTCATCATAGCCTACAAAACCATCGCTCTCATCAAAGATCGTAAACGACTCTGACTGAGGATCGAATCTTGAGAGGCCCGACTCGGAGGGCATCCACAAATAGCCATAATCATCCTCTGTGATGGCAAGTACTCGATCACTGGCTAGCCCCATACTTTGATTGTAGAAGGAGAGTGTTTCTGTCTGAGGATTCATTTTAAATAATCCTTCCCCTCTATAAGTTCCCCACCAGAGATGCCCGTCTTTGGTTTCAGCTCCTGAGAGGATTGCGAGAAAACCATTGTTATCTTTATAGCTTTTGAATTGATCAGTAGTCTCATCGTAGCGATTGAGGCCTTGATTGTATGTACCAATCCAGATTTGCTGATTCTTATCTTCTAGTAAGATGGAAGTGAAATCGTTGCTAAGTGAGGCAGGGTCGGCAGGATCATGATAATATCTAGTAAAGCGATCCTCTGCTGACTCGTAGCGGCACAAGCCTCCAAATGTACTGACCCATATACGCTTTTTGGAGTCGTACAAAACATCTAGAATCAGATTTCTGGAAAGCGTCGTTGAGTCATTGGGATCATAATAATAGTCCGAGATGATTTTTTTATCCTGGGGATCAAATGTTCCCAAGGCATACCCATAGTCGTGGCCAAATGCTTTCTTGGTATATTGGATCCAAAGTTTTCCCTGCTCATCTATAAACAAAGGAGCCACGCCTGATCCTCCATTCACGCGATAGGGGAGGGTTTGCTGGAAGGTGCCTTTGGAAGGATCGAAGAGGTAGAGTCCACGATCGGAACCGATCCAAAACTGCCCCTTTTCATCCTCTACGATATGATTGAATCGAAGGTCTTGTTTGGACTCCGTTTCAAATGTCTCAAATATGAGCTTCTCTTTATCAAAACGATGAAGTTTTCCTTTGCCTGTAATCCATATTTGGCCCAATCTATCTTCGAAAACCTCCTCGATGGAGTCTGTCGCCAAGCCTAGATCACTGCCAGGGGTATGATTCCATTGGTCGATGCGCTGCGCATTGGGATCTTGTCGGTTTACCCCGCCACCTATGTTGCTAATCCACATGAGCCCACTCTGGTCTATGAGAAAAGAGCTGGGATAATCGTTGGGTTGATTGTCTGGAAAGTTGAATTTGTCACCATAAGAAACGAGTTGCTGTAAGGCGTGATCATAAAAGAAGAAATTCCGATCTAGGCTTTGTACATCTTCGCGGTCATTCATGAACCAGATGCCACGCATATCCTCCATCACAGGGCGTATGACAAAGGATTGCGCACGTGTGCCCAGCTGATCGAATGGAGAAGAGAGCAGATCGAAGGTTTTCAGACGCTGTCCTTCAGGTTGTAAGCATGCCATTCCTTGTCCTTCGACGAACATCCATATATTCCCTCTCTGGTCTTGATAGGTGTAGGAGATGGGCTGCGAAAGGAGGGCTTCATTTCCTCCCAAAACCGCAGAAGTGGGTTGCCACATACCTTGAGCCAGATGGTAAATCTTAATTCCTTGATCAGTCCCGATCCACAAGCGATCTTGCGTATCTACTCTGAGGTGTGTGATTTCTTCACAGTTGAGGGGATAGGTACTGACGGACCGACAAGCGAGAAACAGTTCAAATGTATGCTGATCATCACTGAGTTTATAAATGCCTGAATCTGATTGGTGGATATAGATATGGCCCTTTGAGTCCTCTACAAGTGTTCCTTCGAAATTCACTCCTGATCCTAGATCGTGTATTTGATCAAATTGGATCAATGTATCTTTTTCTGTGTCAAAGTATTGAATTTTTGCTTTGCCCGTAGCAGGACTCACTGCATACATCCAGATTCTTCCTTTGCTGTCTTCTTTGACGATGTCATGTCGAGGATAAAGGATGTTTCCCTCCGCATCTGGTGCGTTGGGGAAGTTGATAAACTCTTCTGTTTGGGGATTGTAAGCAGAAAAACCACTATTGAGTGTACTCACCCAAATCCTATTGTCTTTGGCCAACAAAGCAGATACGAAGCTACGACCGACAGGCGTCTCACCTGTGGGGTCGCCTGGTGTCCCTCGGAAGACTTTAAATTGATATCCATCATATTTGACAAGTCCATTGAGGGTACACATCCATATGTATCCCTGATAATCCTGAATCAGGTCAAAAGCACCATTGGCAGGAAGTCCCTCTTTTATGTTGATATAATCAAAAGCCAGCCGCTGGGTTTGAGCGTGTAGTGGTTGGAACGAGCCTAAGAAAAACCATAACAAGAGCGGCAAGCCCCAATCTATGGATAGCTTAAGTCGATGATGAGATATATGATTTCTATGTATGCTTTCGATCATGATGGGAGGATATTTGGTTCTCTTATCCATGTCATTCACAATATGCGTGTGGATTATCTAGGGCGTTTGGTCAGTATATCCTTGATTATTCATCCACATCTGACATAATGAACAATCAGGGCACTCAACTATTATTAGAATTCTTCTTCTTTAGTACTTAAGTAGGAGGACATTAGAAATCGAGGTATAAGCAAGATGAAAAGTCTTCAACAGCAATACTTTAAGTCCCTTGTCTTGAACGTAGTGAAATCCCTTTTGGGATCACGTCTCAACATCTGACCTCTTACTTAAGGAGACAGACAGATGTATTCGGGTAGTTCAAAAAGTAATATATCCGCAATCACCAGCACTTTCAGTCTCTATTCTCGGTTCTCGAAATCTTTCATCTCTCTACTTATGTTTGATATGAGTCAATGCAAAACATCCTGAGCGAATGGCAGATCTGCAATTGCTCAGGATGCGGTGCCCCTTAATGGATATTTATCTACCACAGTCTTTATATTTATCCTTTAAGTATGAAAGGAGCTCATTTCGTGTGTGTGCGTATTAGCCGTCATCCAAATAAGGAAAGGCTTAGATTACAACCTTTCATTTACCCAAAAAAATTAAACAAGACGTTATAGATCTAGAAGTATCAGGGGGACTTGACATTGGCTGCTGCAGCATCGGCTACACTAGAGCCGCCAGCAATCAGTTCTAACTGCTCATCTGTCAACTCTATTTCATCCATATCCAACTCAGCGGGGATGTTAAGGTAGACTTTTGAGCTGTCAGACTGATCGACGACAACGAGTGTCTTTCCCTTTGGTAAGTCGAGGGAATCTCCTGTAGCGGCTCTGATCGTATCTTCAGGATTGGCTACGAGCTTTTCTTTGAAAGCAGGATCTGCCCATGACCTCTCAAATAACTGAGAGATTATTTTTTGATTTTTTGTCAACTCCATGGTGAAGAGGGTTAGGGGATTTGATAAAACAAGAGCAGGAATTGACTGAATAAAAACATTCTTTTGTCAAATAGAGAGAAAAGGATGTCTATGCTCAGTTCAATTCCTATGATGAATAAAGTTTTGATGAACTACACTCTATAGATGAGTGTACGAATCCGACAAACTTCATTCGACTTGATCAATGAAATAATTCCAATGACCGTGCGGTATTAGTCATTCGCACTACAGCCTTTCTTCAAGTTGATTCCACGGATGTTGATTCTGATACAAACTCCGTTGTTATCACCTTCTCCACCAGCGATCATTTCCAACTCTTCGTCAGTAAGCTCGAGTGCATCTTCGTTTACGAGAAGGGGAATGTAGATTGCATAAGGGTTAGACTGATCGAGAACTTTGAACTCTACCTTGTCAGGAAGCTCGAAAGAAGCTCCAGTCTCTCGCTGGATTACTTCAAAAGGATTGGCAATAAATTCTGCTTTAAAAGCCTCATCAGTGTAAGTTCTTTCTACTAGAGGAGCAACAAGCTGCTGAAGCTCTTCTCTTGTCTCAAGACTAAGGTGGTGACTAGATAGATTGTTAAAATCCATGACAAAGATAGTTAAAGATTAAAATGTAATTTTTGACCGATTTGGTATAGTTAAAAGTACTTCTCCCCAAACTGAAAAATCCGTCAAAAAGGCTTAGAAATACGTCTCATCTAGGAAATTTGGTACCTATCTGATTTATTGAATTATTCTTCAGTCTTATCTATAATTCAATTCGTATGAAAAGTTTACACGTAAGGATTTTAAGTCCTAGCTTTCTCTTATGGCTGCTTTTCTCCCTGGGTATCACGACGGGATTTGCACAGCCACACATACAGGGAAAGGTCAAAATCGATCAAGAAAATGGGACCATTCGCTGCAACTTTACACTGGAACAGGTCCCTAATCTAGCAGACTATGGAGTCTTGTTGCATAAGGGGATGAATGTTAAATTTTTTAGAGATTCCGAGGGCCAATTGTTGCCTTATCGGGGATACTACAATGGGGAAATTGTGGGTAGTGCCTCCTCCTATGTATTTAAAGGAGAAGACAAAGACACCCTAGAAATTCCCTCGACTTTTTCGGTAGAATATGTAGGAGCCTATCCCATATATACGGACTCCCTCAACACATTTGACTTAGCGGAGCATATCGCTTGGAATAAGCAAACCCTACGTATGTCTGCCCAGTCCGCTTGGTATCCCGTAATCTACGATAGAAAGAGAGGGAAGGCCATTGACCAGTACACCTATGATATATCTGTTGAGTTGTCTTCGACTTCGACTATTTTTATCAATGGTACACCTCCCGTGAAAGCGCGCACACATCAATTTCGTTCTACTTCTGCTCATCCCTTACTCGTATTTATAGGAGCATATGATTTTTGGTCAAATGATGGAAACTACCTTCTGAATATTGCGCTTGAAGGAGATCAGGGCCAACAGATCGGTCAGGTTATGGATACTGTCAAGCATGTGCTTTCTAACATCCTGGATCAAAAATTCGATGGTAAGGTCTTTTTGATTAATCATCAGCCCATTAGTGCCGATGAAGGTGTATGGGCCTTTAATTCCTATCCCACCCTCGCTTTTAGTGGAATCGACTTTGGCTATGTAGTTGAGGCATACGGAGGTTTACCAGCGCCTATTTATAAGCTTTTCGGCCATGAGTTTTCTCACAACTATTTTGGGTTAAATGTATTCTCAGGACCTCTTGCTTACTTTTGGTCGGAGTCTATCTCAGAGTATCTATCCTATCGGGTCGCAGAGCAACTCTTCGGTGTAGAATACCTAGGGAGCGAAATCATAGCAGTAGCAGATGGATTGCGCGACGCAGATGGGTTTCCCCCACTAGCAGATGTCAAGGACTATAGCGAAATCAGCGACACGTATAAGTATCAATTAGGTCCTCTCGTATGGAGGTGTTTTGAGGATCAGTTTGGGAAGGAAAAAGTAGATGCTATTCTTAAGGATCTCATGCAGATTTCTTACGATCAGACACTCACGCTAGATATATGGAAGGAGTCCGCACTGCAGGCAGGAATTAGTGCGCAAGCATTTGATACATTTTACCTTACCTACTTAGCCTCACCTACATTCAAGGATCAAGTAATCGAAGATATGCTCAAGCGATATAAGTAAATGTTACCAGAAGTATTGCTTGTTAGAGATAAAATTCCACTTGTACATGAAAAAACCTATGCTGCTTAATTAAAAGTAGCATAGGTTTTCTTTTAGAAGGTATTTACAAAGACTGGTCAATAGTCTTAAGCAGGCTGTAGCATCCCTCTGTTAATCTGATTGATTCGTCTTACAAGCTTGGACCTGCGGATGGCCTGTACTTCCAAGATCTGCTTGAAGCGGCTGACAATGATGTCATTTTTCTCCATCCCCGTAGCTTCTACGACACAGTAATCAGAGCCTATATTTTCCATAGACTGCTGTGAACATCCTCCGTTGCAGATAGGCTGGATACGGCAACTTAGGCAGGGGCTATTATTAAACTTGGAATTCATTCTTTTCTCATACTTCTCATTCCACACAATCGCACCCTCTTCTGTCATGACTCCTTCACGCTCGTCTGCCTTGAAATCTCTCGCTGTACACTTGAAAACCTCTCCATCGTAGTTGATGGTCGCTTGGTTTTTCTTGTCTGCATAACAAGAGTCTCTTAATGTATCGAAAGAAGTGAAAAGAGAGTCTGTAGTGAAATCGTGTTTGCGGAAGTTGGTGATAATCTTCTCTAGTTTCAGTGTATTAGGTTTCTTTTCCTGCCATACATTATGAAAAGAGAAGAGGATATATTCTTTTTCGGACTCTTTGAGATCTGAGAATTCAGGAATGAGCTCTTCTATACGATCCAGGGTTTCCTCGGTATAATTGATTCTTACTGTGACCCTAATCTGATTCTTACAAAGTAGCTTGATGTTCTCTACGATCTTATCGAAAGTACCTTTCTTACTCGCTGTGTAGCGTACGGTGTTATGCTTTTCCTTGACACCGTCTAGTGTGATTTGGAAGCGATTCACATTGTATGCTTTGAATATAGGCATCATACGTTCGCGTATCATGTACCCATTGGAGGTAAAGCCCGTTTCAAAGTGAATCCCATGCTGGGCAGCCTTCTGGCTCGCAAACTTGATAATGGGCTCTACCACAGCATCATAATAAAGCATAGGCTCTCCCCCAAACCACGAAATAGAAAATGATTTCAACTCTGGGCGGGTTTCCATGATATGACTGATGTGATGCTGGATTTTCTCCATCGTCTCATCATTCATTTTAGAACCCTTTATATGACTTTCGTAGCAATACCAGCACTTGAAGTTACAGTTCATCGTAGGATTGATCACCAATGAGTAGTGATCGTCGGCAAAGTCAACCTCATTGCGCAAGTCTATGACTTTTTGCAATTCATCCGTTGTCTCTTCCACAAGGAATCCAGTATTAACTAATTCCTGATAAAATGAAGGGTGTAAATCCGAGAGTCCTGGGAAATCGTTTTCTAGAACTGCTGCATTCAACAGATCAACCAAAACAGGATCCAAAACGAGAAACTTTTGTGTAAACGCATTAAATGCTACAAGCTGGTCCTCATAAGGAACAAAGCTGTTAAACCTACTGGCCTTTATGGGGCCTTTAACCATGATCTTTTCAGGAGCTTCTCCCTCGACAACTCTCGTTCTCGGGAATATAGAGTAGCCTCCAGTAAGTGTACCTTCTACGTTTTCTTGCAGATCAGGCGTGTATTTTTGGTGCCTATTGAATGCATTGAGGAGCGATTTTTCAAACATGACAATATATATTGGAATATGACAGAAGTACGAAAAGAATAAAAACTCTGATTGACGATACAACATCGTACAGAGTATATGATAAGTTACAGTGGTATAAGCCTGATAATCTTGTCAAGAAACCTGTGGATCCTGTCAGCTCTTGTAAACCTGTGAGAAAGAATAAATCAGGTGGGCAAAATATGAGAGCTACCTCACGATTTAGGGTTGTGTCCTGTCAAATGAGTAGATGGTAGGCAGATCTAACGACCCTTCCAGATCTAATTTAAGCAGAATGCTCAGATGGCATGGGCTGATCGACAGAAGGGCGTATCTCTTGGTAGTGATCCTTCATCTTTTGATGCGCATGGGGCTGTGCCATTTCATCTAGAGAAAATGCGCATAGGGTGCAAATCTCTGCTATGTTGGAAGCAGGTAAAGAACCTGAAGAGACGGCAGAGTCAAACTGAGCAAGCTGTAGCGCAGCTAGTCGTAGTATGTGCTGCAATAGGCCTTGTGCATCCGCTGAGATCGCTGCATCCGCTGTGTAGTTCTCCATGCGACCTCCTGCTCGATATGTAGGCCCTTCAAGCCCCATAAAATGTAGGAACCAAGTAGGGATAAAGCGGTTGGCGGCCTCTTTTATCCCTATATAATCAGCGATAAGTTCATCGTGAAGATGAATATACATGCCGCCCATATACTTTTTGGTGAAGTAATGAACTACCTCATGGGCACGTCGGATCTGACTCGAATGGTCTAGCCAAGCTTTTTCTTCCAATCCCAGGGTGACATGCGAAACACCACTGTAAGGCTTTTCACTCAGGACGATCAAACGATCTTGATAAAGGATTTTTTGGGGCAAGATGTGGGAACGAAAATGTGTATTCCAGCTCGCGTCAGGATTTTGTGCCTGCCATGCAGCCCGAAGCAGCCCGATCCGATGCCAATTGTTCAATCCGCCGAGCATACTGGCCCCCATAGATGAGGGAATAAGAGCAGGCTCATTTTTGTAAGCAAGCGCTCGGATGATGTTGGCAAAATCATCCGAGTTGGGAACCTCTAGCACAGGTATATTTCCCGCAAGACTTTTGTATAGGTGAAGGTTCAATTGTTCAGGCGCTTGAAGTTTCAAACCCTCTCCCTCTACAGGTAGTGATTTTCCTTGTCTAGTAGCTGCACGATAGCTTGGAGACTGACTTATGCCCTCCGCTATCGGGAACCGAAAAGCAGGTATATAACGTTGAAGTACTGGGAAGACCCCTTCTTGATGGGCATCCGCTATGTACGCTTTCCACACAGGGACTTGTGGATCATCTTCTGGATGAGAGAGCTGACCCAACTTCTCCCAATCGGAGGAAAATCGATTTTGGCAATAATCCAGCACCTCAGACACGACGGCCTGATCAGAATTTAATTGATAGAGAAATGCTTGACGCTGTGACTGTGTATACATGGTACGTTAAGCAATTTGTCTTTTCGCCAACTTAGCAAACAGACCATCTTGCTTGATGAGCTCGCGATAGCTGCCTGATTCTACAATTTCTCCATCTTCCATGACAAAAATCCTATCGGCATTGATGACGGTACTCAATCGGTGAGCAATGACAATCCGAGTGGCTTGTAGCTTTTCTAAGCTTTCAGAAACGATGCTTTGGGTACGGTTATCAAGGGCACTCGTCGCTTCGTCCATGAACAGAATACGGGGCTTATTCACGATGGCTCTGGCAATCATCAAGCGTTGTCTTTGTCCTCCAGAGAATGTACTTGCTCCTTCACTGATTACTGTGTGCATCCCCATAGGCATCTGGGCAATGTCCTCTTCTAGACCTGCCATATTAGCTGCTTCTACAGCATCTTCTAAGGTTAGGTCAGAGTTGCCCACAATATTCATGTAGATAGATCCAGCCATGAGTGCACTATCTTGTAAGACGACGCCCATTTGCTGACGAACCAATTCTTTGGACAGAGACTCAAATGCTTGCCCATCATAGTAAATTGAACCAGATTCTGCCTCTTCAAAACCCAATAGCAGGCGCATCACAGTAGACTTCCCTGAACCAGAAGGTCCCACAAAGGCAACCATTTCTCCTGATTTGATCTTGAATGACACATTTTTTAATACAGGTGCCTGATCTTGATGGTACCTGAATGTCACAGCATTCATTTCAATTTCCCCTTGTAACTCTCCTGGATCAGCACTTCCATGGTAAGATTCTGGCTGTTCTTCCATGATAGGCTTCATCCTCTCATACAAAGGAACAATATTGAGAGAAGCAATGATTGCCTCACTGATCTCCAGGCTGTCTGTGAGAAATTGTCTGAAGGCCGAAACAAAGGCCATAAATATCCCCACTGAAATCAATGATTGGCCTGGATTTTTTTGGATAATGAGGAAAATGGCTGCAAAGAAAAACATATTCGTCAAGAGGGTATAAGACCCATTAAAGACTACCGAAAGGTTTTCAAGATTGACAGACTTGAAGCCCTTCATTTTCAGTACACTGAACTTATTGGCCCAGATCGCGAAAATACGTTGCTCTGCACCAGAAATTCTGATCTTAGAAATTCCAGAAATGAACTCGAACAGGAATCCTTGGATATCCCCTTGTATCTGGGCGATTTCTCGATCGTATCTAAGTTTGTAGAAGCCGATTCCTAGCATGACTCCCACTGCGAGTATGACAAGGGCTAACCCTATCCATGCAAGCTGCGGGTCGTAGTGAAATAACAAGATTACATTCACAATAGAAAAAGCGCCACTGAGTACGGTACGTAATAAGGTTGCAGAGAGAACCTGGCGAATCGCATTGATACCTAGGGTTCGCAGTGCCAAATCACCCGATGAAAACTGACGGTAAAATGTGACAGGTAGCCTGAGTAGATGGTCCATCAGTGCCGCCTGTATGTTGATGTTCGACTTGGTTTCTACACGTAATTGAAGGACGCCTCTAATCAAGCCTAACATGGCAGATAGGACGCCAATGATGACCATGATCCCCACAACTTCCACCAAAAAGCTCCTGTCCGCTTGGGGGATGACGTCATCAAAAAGAACACCAGAAAGTATCGGGACAAACATAGTCAGCAAACTTCCAAAGAGCGTGGCGATCATGATGAGGCCGATGTCCTTTTTGAGTCCTTTCAAAGCAAAGAGGCCAATTTGCTTGATCGAATCTATTTTGCGATCAAAGGCATAGAAAAACATGTATGCCATAGGTTCTAGTTCGGCTGCAACCTCAGCGGTCACGACTTGGCTAGACTTTGTAGCAGGATCTTTGAGCATGTAGCTTGTTGCATCCTTTTGGATGAGTGCAAGTGGTGCTTTTGTTTCTTGATGAAAGGCCAAGAGATGACCATTTTCTTCTTTCCACCATTCGCCGCGCAGGATCACCTTTCTCACCCTCACATTAGAGATTTGGCCAATCGCTTTGAGTTGATTCATCCGCGTAGTCTGGCTTTGATCCTTCAGTTTGGGATCGATAAAATCAAAGCCTATCTCGCGTCCTATCAACTGGCAAGCTGCCAGTAGGTGATTATGATTATGAACAGCCGCAAAAGATTGAGAATCCTTTTCCTTGATGATGGATTTCAAACCCTCAAGGCTTCCCTCAATCATGGATTGGTTGTGCTCCAATCGCTCATGTATATCTGCCTCAGCCTCTTTTCTTTTGTTCTGAAATCTCTGCTCGATTTTTTGATAGAAAAACTGTTGCAGGTACTGTAAGGCCAGCATGAGACTAATTTCATCCTGCACCACATCTATGGTCGGAAATACCTCTAGTTTGAGGGCCGAATCCTTCGCTTGTATCCATAGATCATGGGAGACGGGAATTAAACCTCTACAGATTTTTTCCTGATTGGGGATCGATGTTTCTGTCTCCCCATATATTTCTATTTCTCCTTGTTCTACCTTCACCCACTTGAGTCCTTTGGTCGGGAAGGCAATTTCTTGTGGATCAATGATAGGACTAGAATCAGCTTCGAGCGGTGTATAGATTCGAGGGACAGGCTGTGTCTGTAGACACTCTGCCAATTTGAGGACCCATTTATCTACTTTGCTCCCGAGTTGATTCGCATTCAGATTGGTCAGATACTCTTTACGAAGCTCTATCAGTTTCGCCTCAGCACTGACTGCCAGGAGGTTAATGCCATCAAGGGCAGAGACTTCTTTGAGACTAAAAAGCATCTCTCCCTTATGGGCAGTATATAAATAGTTTCTAGGGCTTTGAAGTTTGCCCTCCTCGTCGAGCTGCGCGTAGTAGATTTCTACTTCACCTGAGACGACGATCCAGGCACAGTCGTGTTTAGTAAGGACAAAGGGCTTATTCGCCCCCAATCGTATTTCTAGTGGCTTGATAGGCATTAGTTTGAGCTAATGAGTTGAGAATAAAGACCTTGTCTGTCTAGTAGTTCATGATGTGTACCTCGTTCGACGATTTCACCGAACTTCATGACGATGATCTCGTCACAGTCACGGATGGTGCTCAATCTGTGAGCGACGATGAGGCATGTACACCCTCTACGTCTGATATTATCCATGACCTGTTTCTCCGACTTAGGGTCCAGGGCACTGGTTCCTTCATCCATGATCAGATAGGTAGGGTTGAGTGCAAGCGCACGTGCAATTTCCATCCGCTGTCTTTGTCCCCCACTAAAGTTCGTTCCCTTCTCAGTGACCATACTTTCATAGGCACCAGGGCGTGCGGCGATCACATCATGTATCATGGCATCTTTGGCGGCGCGGATGATGTTGTGCTCACTCATTGTAGGGTCCCAAAAAGAAAGGTTGTCCCTTATGCTTCCCTTAAACAACATGATTTCTTGGTCGATGACTGCAATAGAGTTATTGATCATGTGTCTCGGAAGATTTTGCCGATCTTTCTGATCAAGCAGGATTTCGCCTTCCCAAGGATTGTATAGACCTGCTACCAGTCTTGCGACAGTTGATTTTCCACTGCCCGATCCCCCTACAAGTGCTACACGACTTCCTGGTTCTAGGTCCAAGCTGAAGTTTTTGATCAATGGAGGAAGGGTATGTGTGTAGCCAAATGAAATGTCTCTGAGTTTCAGATGCCCATTGAGCTTACTATATACGGCCTTCGCTTTTCCGTTAGAATATACCTTCTCAGGATGCTCAGGTGTGAGGACTTTAGTAGCAGGCTTGCGAGTGAATTCTTCTGCGATCTCATAGTTAAGTACGTCATCGATACGGTTCATATCGCCTTCTGTTTCTTGTAGTAGGCTACCCATATTGATGAGACCGTTGACAGGTGCGATGAAGCTATTCATGAGATAGAGGAATCCTACAAGCATTCCCAAGGTCATATGCCCATCCATGACACGCATGGCCCCCAATCCTAAAACTGTTGCTGTACTCAGGGATATGAGAAGCGGAGGTACGATGTTGAGTCGGATAGTGATCCAGGAGAGTTGTTGTTGGATATTCAATACTTTAGCTAGATAGCCTGTCCAATTGGAAAAGAAATCATTTTCTCGTCCAGCAGCTTTCAAGGTTTCGATCATGCTGATACCAGACATCGTTGTTCCCATTAGTTTACCTCTCTCATTGAGAAGACGTCGACTACCATCCTTGCGGGCGCGTGATACAACGCGTAAGGCCACTACATTGATGATAGCTACCGAAACACCGACAAGCGTGAGCCATACGTCATAGGTCAACATCAACAAGAGATAAAAAATCACAACAATCACATTCAGAGCGGCATCGGCTAGCTCCCCACTGAGTAGACCCGCGATCTTATCATTGAGGGTGACACGGTTGGCAATATCTCCACTATATCGCTGCGTAAAGAAGGTAATGGGTAGTCTAAACACATGCCAAAGGAATTGACTGGAGGTTGCCAGGGCCAGTTTTGTTTCTAGCCGGAGGAGATAATATTGTTGAATATGTAATAGTAGACCATTGACTACCAAGACACCTCCCATCGCGAGTAACAGAGGCATCACAAACTCTGACATATTGTTGATGAGGTAGCGGTCGATGAATATCTGGGTAAAGGAGGGAATAACTAAGCCAGGGATCACAAGAAAAAGACTGGCCAATACCACATACACCAAGCTCATCTTCGAGTGCTTGATTCTGGAAGTGAGGGCAGGTATGAGTCCTCGCTTCTCATTTCCTTTCTCAAACTCCTCCGTTGGTTCCATGGTGATCACTACACCCGTGAAGGAACCTTCAAACTCCTCATAAGTGACAGCATACCGACCCTGTGCGGGATCGTTGAGATATACTTTTTTCTTCGTAAATCCCTCTAGAACCAAGAAGTGGTTGAAGTTCCAGAAGATGATGGAGGGAGTCTTAGATTTTTGGAGTTTTTCTATGGATTTAGAGTATCCTTTTGTTTTGAAACCATAAGACCTTGCAGCCTTCATGATATTGGTGGCCTTGAGACCATCTCGAGACACCCCACAGGCTACGCGTAGCTTTTCTAAGGGGACAATCCGACCGTAGTATCCAAGGATGATGGCGAGGGAAGCCGCCCCACATTCGACCCCTTCCATCTGCAAGACAGTGGGGGTCTTTACTCTTTTGGCAAGTTGAGGCTCCTTATTTTTAGGCGCCTGTTTTTTTGCCTTATTCTTTATGAACATGGTTTCAAATTTTTGAATGAAAGTGTAGCAACGCGTGATAGGTACAGACAAGAAGAGCAGGTAGAAAAATCACCCAGAGCCTCCGAACAGGAAAAAGAGTAGGAGGGATAGGCAATGGGAAACGCCCTGCCCTAATACAGGTCAAATAGATTTTTCAGCGCAGGAACAACAAGTGCGATCGGCGCTTCTTCCTTGACCGTAATCTTACCCGCGCAAGTAGTACCCGAGTTGATGGTTAGTTCAGGTCCCTGTGCGGAAGTCCATTTGTAGCCACTATAGGCAACAGGGTCCTTTTCAAAGTCTACAAATACCTCAAATGGTGCTCCCATTTCAAGTAGACTCTCTACAATTTGATCGTTATTCATCGAAACCATCATTCCCTCTTGTGTCACAGGAAACTCTGATACGTAGGTCACTTTGGCTTTCATAAAACCAAATTCCTGAGGCTGTACTGTTGCAGGAACAACCAATGCCTCCATGCCGACTTTGATCTTTTTTCCATCCTGAGAAGAGACATAGAGGATTCCTTTTACACCATCATCAGAAGTTTGATAACTCTTGAGTTTGACTAAGGAAGTTCCCTTATTGACTACAATACCTGGATTGGAGAGTACCTCGACTACCTCTCCGCTATACAGACTTCTCACATTTGTATTGAGGGCATACTGGTTCTCGAGCTGAGAGAGTGTACGCTCCTCTTGCGCAATCCGCTGTCGTGTAAGTGTGACCTTTTGCTTAAGATCGAAGTCTACATCTAACTGCTGAGAAGATGTCTGAACAATCTGAGCCTTGAGACTCTCTATAGAACTTTGGATCTCTTCTATCTGCTGCTCCGTTCGCACAACCTGCGTTCGTGTAATCAAGCCCTTTTCCTGAAGTCCTTTTTCAACTTCTAATTGCTGCTTCTGGAAGCTGAGGTTTTTCTCATTGGCACGAATCTGCTGCTCGAGACTGATCTGTTTCTGATCGATGAAAGCATCCTGCAATCTCGAACCTTCTGTACCAAAAGACAAAAGCTGCTTGAGCTCAAAATTCTTCTCTTCTAGCGTAGCCTTAGAAGCGGAGATTCTTTGAAGAAGCTCAGGTTGTTCTACTTCTGCAATTACATCTCCTTGCTTGATGGTATCGCCAATCCCTACTTTTAAATTGATCAGCTGTCCGTTTGTATTGGAGACGATATTGTAAACTTCTCCCCCCAAAAGAACCCCTGTAGCCTGTAATTTCGTTTTGATTCTGCCAGTGAAACTCCACCCCAAAGCAGTAAAGAGGGCGAGCGCGATCGTAAATAGAACCAGCCAAGATTTGAGACTGATAATTTTGATGAGCTGATCTAACTTTTCAGGTGTAGATAGCTTTTCCAGGGCAGCTTTTCTAAAGATTTGGCGCGCCATGTCTAGTCTGAATTTTTTTAGTTGAACATCAGGTCTCGTTGGCATAGGGCCAAATCGAGAGAAAACGATATATGATATGTAAGTGCCTCCCCTCCAAGAGGATGCACTTATCCTAGTCTACCTCAGGTAGTGTGTAGAATGTCTGCAAGTCGGTCCAACTGCTTTCATCCCCTACTTTGATCAGTGTCCCCGTCTCATTGCGTAGATTGACAATAGCGAGTGCAAATTCTTGCTGAGCATTGAGATAATCGAGCTGGGAAAATGTCAATCTTTCCTGAAACAAGATGAGATTCAAGAGTGTCGTCAATCCATTTTGGAACTTAATCTGTTCTGCATCAAATACTTCCTGAGAAAATTGTAGCGTCTGATAAGCTTTTTCCAGCTTGATGACGCTGTTATTGACATCATTGAGTGCGATGCTAATGTTCAGCTCTATATTTCGAATTTCGTTGTCGATGATGACTTCTTGATCCGATAAGAATGTCTGTGTACGCAGCAAGTTAGCTTTGGCGGCATTGTTATTGACAGGAAACTGAAAGCGTAGTCCTACCAAGGCTTGTACATTGCGACCAGGGACTGTACCTAGAGGGGTAATGAGGCGCCTAGCCTCGTTTCCAAAGTCCGTTCCTCCATAGGATAGTGAGCCTGTGAGGTCAAGTTGTGGCTTCATATCATTTTGAGCCGCCTTAAAATCAATCTCAAGAGCCTCCTTCGCCTTTACTAATGACATAAGATCTGCTCGATAGCGTTTGGCCAATTCTATGAATCTACCCAACTCAAGGCCTTCTTTGAAACCTGATGTCTCTGTTTGAGGAAATGCGTGATAAGGAACTCCCAAGAATGTACTTTCTTCTACATCCAAACCGATGGCCCTTCCGAGGTTTTGTCTTGCATCGTACAGGAGCTGGCTTGCTGCGATGGTTTGACGTTCTTTATCAATCAGATCTGCCTGTATCTGCAACAACTCATTTCTTGCCTTTCTATCTGCATTTACAAGTTCCTGCGTAATCTCCAGTACTTGACGAACACGACTTTCGTTTTCTCGAAAAATCTGTAATCTTTTATATGTACTTAGGTAGTTCCAATAAGACCGGACCATGCCCAGTAGCTCAATTGAAGAGACGAACGTAAGATCTAATCTACTCGCTTCTACTCTGGTCTTATTAGCCGTCTCGCGCGCAGTAGCGTATTGGACTCCTCTTCCTCTGATCAAGGGCTGCGCCAAAGACATACGAAGCGTGGTAAAGTTTTCAGAAAGAAAAGGTGCACGGCTTTCTCCATAAATATCAAAAGGATAGTTGTTGGCTACCCTAGAATAATCCATAAAAACACCCGTGCGCAATCCCGTTCGGAACGTCCTTTCCACACCCGACGTGAATACATAGTCGTTGGTTTCTAGGAGCCCATTAGTAGATTCTGCCCTAGGATCTTGGCTGAAAAGATTGGACTCTGTACGACCAAAACTAAGTTCACTAGTCAAACGATAATCAAACTGGCTAGTAGCAGTTTGACGATTGGCCTGTGCTTGGAAAATACGGTAGCGTTGACGCTGAATGAGCGGATTTTTTTCTATCATCAATTCTGCAATATCTGTCAAACCGCAAGGGATGGTGTCCTGAATAGACTGCCCCCATACCGTAATGCTTGTCAACAAGCACAAGAGGAAAAACAAGTTCCGAATAAACATCTGATGTGTGTTCTAGATTAGACTTCTGAAAACTTGAGGAGAATTTGGCTAAAGCGTGCGCCTGCTTGACCTACTTGCTGAAGGACGTTGAGATCTATCTCGTCGGGGTCCTCTTGCGATATGCTAAATCCTAGCGTATTCATCGTAGTACGTAGGCGACTAGACAGGAACATTGACATTGCGAGGTAGAAACGTGCAGCAAATCCTGGATCTTTCTCCATCTTTTGTTTTACAAGTCGCTTGGGAATGTAAAATACAGAGGAGGACTCTAAAGCAAGGATAGAAGCTTCTGGTGGACGTGCATCGATAAATGACATTTCACCCAAAACTTCTCCAGGTCCCACATTGGCGATCTCTACATCTTGTCGCTGTTCATTCAAGACCGAAAAACTTCCAGAAAGGACGATGTAAAGATTTTCTATTTCCCTTCCCTGTCTGATCAGCCAGTCCCCACTTTTGAGTTGGCGCTTGGAACCGTTTTGGATCATCCAATCAATATCTAGGTCGTTTAGCTGTCCTAACACAAATAATACACGCTTCATAATCCTTGATTTTAGTTAATAGCTTTTGTCGTATGTTCCTATCTCAAAATCGTATGTGTGATTGGTAGTCTAAATGTCTATGGATTGAGGATTAAAATCCTGCCTGTAAAACTGAGAAAGTTGACTTGATGGTAAATATCCAGAAGAGAAAGGGGGAGAATAGTCTACATAAGTGGGGAGCATGTGAAGAAAAAGATGGGATACAGAAATCCCTAAGCCCAGTTTTACCAAGAAATTAACCTGAGTTCTTTCCTCTTCATCTGATTCATCGTATATTGTTAATTAAGAAACTTTTAAAACACTACGATTTCTCAATTAAATATCTGTAATAAACACTATATACTATTGATATATAATTAGCTGTAAGGTCTTTTTTTAGAACTGATTACTCAGGCAGAGACTAAACTTTGTACTATGAACTACTACTACTATCACTCTCGCGCCATTGTCGTAAATGGTCAGACGGGAAAGTTGTGTAAAAGGCTGACCTTACTCATGTGCCTATGGGTATTGGGTAGCTGGACATTTACCTATGCTCAAGGAGAGATTAAAGGAAAACTTCAAAAAGAAAATAGCGATCCTGTAGTAGGAGCCGCTGTCATGATTGAAGGAACGAGAACAGGAACCTTGACCAATAAGGATGGAGAGTTTTCCCTTTCTGTAAAGCAAAATCCCCCACTCAATCTTATCATTACGTATTTTGGAATGGATTCTGTGACCCAAACCGTCACAGATTTCGCGCAACCTGTCAATGTCGTGATGACAGAGAAACGCGTAGAACTGGCTGCGGTAGATATTATCGCAAATGCAGCTGAGGAACGGAAAAAACGCTCCCCTGTGACAGTGGAATCTATGGGGATCAACGCCATCAAAGAAACCCCAGCAGCCAACTTCTACGATGGATTAGGTAATCTCAAAGGAGTAGATTTGACAGCCGCAAGCTTGGGCTTTAAGATCGTCAATACCCGAGGATTCAATAGTACAGCTCCTGTCCGATCACTACAGCTTATAGATGGTGTGGACAATCAATCTCCTGGATTGAATTTCTCGCTGGGGAATTTTCTGGGAGCTTCAGATCTGGATGTAGAGTCGGTAGACTTGATTGTGGGTGCCAGCTCTGCCTACTATGGACCCAACGCCTTCAACGGAGTGATCTCCATGAAAACCAAGAATCCCTTTGTCCACAGAGGCCTGAGCGCATCTGTCAAAGTAGGAGAAAGGAATCTGGCAGAAGGGGCGATTCGATATGCCAAAGTTTTCCAGGATAAAAACGGGAAAGATCGCTTTGCCTTTAAGATTAATGTCTTCTACATGCAGGCGGACGACTGGGAGGCCAATAATATGGACGAATCCTATCGTGATACATCAGATTCTCGTGCCGTACCCTATGTAGGAATAGACAATCCTGGAGGATACGATGCCGTGAATAGATATGGAGATGAGAATCTGAATCCTGCCCAAAATAGAGCCACAAATCCCGATGACAGAATCAAAACACCTGGATTGGGTCGCTGGCACCGCACAGGCTACCTCGAGCGAGACCTGGTCGATTATGATACCCGCAACTTCAAGGGTAATCTGGCCTTCCATTACAAGCTCAACAACGATGCAGAGGTGATTGCTTCTACCTCTTACAGTAATGGAACTACTGTCTTTCAGGGCGACAACCGTATCAGCTTAAAAGATATTCAGTTTTTCCAGCATCGACTGGAGATACAAAAGCGAGACAAATACTTTCTTCGTGCTTATATGACGCATGAAGACGCAGGCAATTCTTACGATGCGGTATTTACGGCCTTCAAGCTCCAAGAGAATAGAAAGTCCGACTCTGATTGGAGTCAGGAGTATCGTACTACCTACGTAGAGCTGGGATACCCTGCGCAGGTTCGTGCCATTGAGGGTTTTCCTTCTGTCCCGCGTACGCCTCCTTTTATCTACGACTTTGCCACAGCTGATAGCATCGTCGCTGCAAACAATGGGTTGATTGGGACCTTCCACGATGATGTGCGCTCCGTGGTAGACAACAATTACTTGGTTCCAGGAACAGCAGCATTTGACTCTGTCTTCAATGACATTATTTCCAAGCCCTTCACAGAGGGAGGGACAAGATTCGTTGACCGTTCGGCCCTTTACCATCTGCATGGCGAATACAAGTTTACCCCTGCTTTTGGGAAGATTACTCTGGGAAGTAATGCGCGCTTGTATGCACCCAATACAGAAGGAACCATCTTCCTGGATACAGCAGAGCGGATCATCAACTTCGAATACGGCGTCTATGCAGGGCTAGAGAAGCAGATGGCCAATGATGAGCTAAGACTCAATGCGACGCTGCGAATGGACAAGAACCAGAACTTTAATTATCTGTTCTCGCCTGCCGTATCGCTGGTATGGACACCAGATGAATCACAAGTGTTTCGCATTTCCTTTGGTGGGGCCATTCGCAATCCGACCCTCTCCAATCAGTTCCTCTTCTACAATGTAGGACGTGCCATCTTGCTGGGTAATCTAGATGGAAGAGACAGCCTATTGACAGCAGAATCATTGGAGGCCTATTCCAACACATTCAATGGAGATACACTTGAGTACTTCAATGTCGATCCCATCCGTCCTGAGCGTGTGCAGACCATCGAGCTTGGATACAGAGTCAGTTTAAATGACAAGATATACTTTGATGCCAATTACTACTACAGTCGGTATCAGGACTTCATTGGTTTTGAGATTGGCTTAGATGTAGGTTTCACCACGGGGATTCCTACGGCAGTCCAGGCATTTCGTATTGCGTCCAATGCACAAGACGTCGTGACGACCCAAGGTGTAGCTGTAGGACTGGACTACTTCCTCACAGATGAGATTACGTTGAATGGGAACTATTCTTGGAACCGACTCAATACAGCCACGGATGACCCCATTATTCCTGCTTTCAACACCCCTGAGCATAAGTTCAACTTAGGCATTACAGGGCGCAATGTCCGAATTAGAAATACAGAGGGTTGGGGATTCAGTGCCAACTATAAGTGGGTACAAGGCTTCTTATTTGAAGGTTCTCCCCAGTTCACAGGCTTTATTGAAGACTATGGACTAGTGGATGCCCAGGTGAGTAAGTATGTGGATGAGATCAAAGGAACATTCAAACTAGGATCAGCCAACATCTTGAACAACAGAGTGTATCAAGCTTATGGAGGTCCCCTGATTGGCCGACTCTCGTACTTCTCGGTGACGTTTGATGTAGCACCCAAATAATCATTTGAAGTCTCTTCTATGATCTTTGGGAGAGGCATAAATCGCAAAATCGTATAGGACAATGGCCCTCGTCATTACCTATATCTCACAGGGCCAACCTGTGGACTACTACAAATACATTCTTTAACCAAAACCTTAATTACCTATGATTATGAAGAGAATTATTTACGCATTCATGTTCATAGCGATGGGGCTGGTCGCTTTCCAGGCCCAAGCACAGACTCGCTATCTGGATGAAATTTTCTCTAGCGTGACCAAGACGGATAGTCTGGTCTACAGTGACAATGTCAGTATCTTCCCTGTCATTGCTTCAGGTGGGATGGCTAATCCTGCACAGGTACCAAAGTTCATGACGATCTATGAGCCTGCAGGAGATACAGCGTCAGAGCGTCCTGCCATCATTCTTTGCCACAGTGGGACTTTCTTCCCTGCGATCGTAAACGGAGGCTTCACAGGTAACCGCAACGACAGCTTACTTGTAGAGATCGCCAACAGATTTGCGCGTCAGGGATACGTGGTAGCATGTATCGACAACCGTCTTGGATGGAACTTGACAGGTAACATAGATGCACAGCGTGAGACGATCCTAGAAGCTGCCTACAGAGGAATTCAGGACTTGCGTGCGGCTATCCGCTACCTACGCAAGACAGAAGCAGAAGACGGAGATCCTTATGGTCTAGATCCCAATAAGATCGTGACAGGTGGATCAGGTACAGGTGGATATCTGGTATACGGAGCTTGTTTCTTGAAGCGTTATGAGCAGACAGAGCTGTTGAAGTTCTTCAACTTCAATACGAATCCTCCCACGCCTTACTTGGATACTGCATTAGTTGGAGATCCTTATGGACTACAGTTGAAGACATTGAATGTACCTCAAAATCCTACCTATAGTTCTGACTTCAACGTCGGCTTTGCCTTGGGTGGTGCCTTGGGTGACATCAGCTGGATGGAAGCAGGTGATCCTCCGATCTTGAGTGTACACTCTCCTGGCGACCAGTTTGCGCCTTATGATCTGGCCAACGTATTGGAGCCTATCCAGGACCTATCCGTAATCGATACCGCCGCAGGTGGATTTGCCGTTGTGAAGCGTGCCAATGAGCTAGGAAATAACGACATCTGGAAAGATCTGGATTGGAGAGATCCATACAATAAAGCGGCAGCTGCTTTGAATACTTCTCTGGGACAGACAGGGGTAGATGGGTTATATCCATTAGGAATCTCATCTTCTGGTGCTTTCTCGCAGTGTATTACTTCTATCCCTGGTGCACCTGCTGATAGTGCGACAGAAGATATCGCCCCTTATGACTGGATCGATTCGACTATTTTTGTGAATGCTTATACAGGACCAATCACAGGAGTGGAGCGTTACTGCCAGATCACACTGAATAATCCCAATGATCCCGCGATCGCGCGTACGTATATCGACTCAGTTGTAGGATATCTTTCTCCTCGTATCGCATTTGCACTAGGTGTCGTAGCAGAGTCTGACGTTGCGATTCCTGCGAGCAATGACGATGAGTTGGCTTCTCAGTTAAGCATCTATCCCAATCCTGCGCAGGACCAGATCAACATCGTCTTGGATGGCCTTCAGCAGATCGATGAAGTGACCGTGATGAATACCAACGGTCAAATAGTAAGACAACTGCAAAATGTCCGCACGACGCGCTTACAAATTGACCGAGAAGGATTGACTTCAGGTATGTATCTGATCAAGGTTCGCTCAGGTGATCTTGTGACACATCAGAAGATTCTCTTCGAATAAGAAATTGTACTGTAGCCAGGTACAAAGCCCCGACTACCTTCAGTGGTAGCGGGGTATTTTTTTAGAAGGAATGGAAAATTGAATATATAATTAATTTATATTGGGATGGTTCAGTTCTGGTAGCGAAATTGTTCGAATAATGATATTATGGGTTATTAAATTAAAAATTTGCTAATGTATAGAATCACAATCATGATCGTTGTAGCGCTACTCTTCAGTCAGCGCCTTTCATCGCAAACCCCAACCCTTCCACAATTACAGGCCTGTGCAGGATCGGGAGATTTGGAGTGTATGAAGCAACTGGCTAATCGATTAGCAGATAATCAAGATGCTGCATATGCTCCCAGTGATGCCTTATATTGGTATGAGCGTGCTGCCCAGACACAAGATACGATGGCGAACATTTTACTTGCTTCCTTTTTACTCTCTACAGGACCAGAAGAACTACAAGATCCTCCTCGAGCGGTAGAGATCTTGAATCAGTACGAAAGTGCGGGAATCCCTCAGGTGTATCATTTGATCGGATATGCTTGCCAATTCAATAAGGGTGTTCGATTGTACAAGAATAAGGAGGAAGCATTCAAGTTTTACCTCAGATCGAGTTATTATGCTTACCCGCCTGCTTTATACGCCATTGGTTACATGCTATTCAGGGGAGAAGGAACTGCTCAAAACTACACAGACGCCGCCATTTTTTTCCAAGGAGGGTACGAAGTAGGAAACCCTCATGCCGCTTACATGCTGGGAGAATGTTACCGTAACGGCTATGGAATCGCCCAAGATATGGATGAAGCATGGAATCTCTATCAATTTGCAGCAAAGAATGGCAATCCTGCAGCACAAGAGATCATAGATGCTGCCCAAGGATTAGTGACCAATCTGCATGAGGACTGGATAGATCCTCAATTAAGTGCAGAAGAGGCATCAGTTATAGGAGCCATGAAGACGCAGGAACCTTGCGCTACAGATCTGCGAGCCCTTGAGGGAGAATGGGAGGGGAAATTGCTCATTCGCGACTTTTCAAATGCCCATACACTCCATTCGATCCCCATTACATTTGAATCCACACACAACAGATTTAAGTCTACATCCGATCTCGCCAAAGAGCCTATGAGTTGTAGGATGACCGATGATAGAGGAGAAAAGATGCGTATGAACTTATATAAATTGACCGATGTGCAAGGAGTATGTAGTGTGACAGGTACTGTTGGAAGAATCAGAGATATTAGGAAGCGAGAGGATTATCTAAGAAAGCCTTGGAATCATATCTATGAGATTCAGTGGCTTGAGAAAGACTTTGCGAGTCTATCCATCAATGGGCAAAAATATGCAGCTATTCATTATAAGACCTACGATGGTCTCAGAAAAGAGAGAGGATACTATACAACCCTGGTTTTACGTCAAGTATCTTCTACCTCTGAGTGGGCAAATGTTATGGATCAAAGAGAACAAGAAGTAGCAGAAGCTAAGCGTATACAGCTTTCGGTCAGTCCTAATCCTGTGGGGCAATCCCAGTATCTAGATATCACGTTTAAATTATTCCAACCAGGTCGTATCGTGATCCAGTTATTGGATATCGATGGCAATATTCTTCAAACACTCAAAAACGAAGAAGTCCCGACATTCGCCCCTCAGACCTTCCAAGCGAATATTTCTAGTGCGGGTTCGCAGTTTTTTATTCGCGCTGCTTCTGGAGAGCAGGTAACCCCTGAACTCATCATCCGATAATTCCTCCATATGATTTAATGTTATGATAAAAAATAATGATTATCACGAATCATTTTGTATAACTTCAAAGAGTTGGGCTAAGGCTATCCATGCAGAATCTTCAAAAAGCTCAATAAGAATTCATTCGTGATAATCCCTAATATTTTCCTCACGTTAATACTGATACTTGGCTTTAATGTATCAGTAGACCTCTCTCGTTTTTCTCTGTCAGTAAGATCTCAGCACACCTATGCTCAACAAGATCCTCCCATGTACTTTCAACCTGCCGTATGGATCATAGCTTCTGGTGGAGGAGGGACAGGCATATCAACTTTAGGTGTACTCTTAGAAGCCTCCTGGCAAAATTACACCAACACGGTATTGGCACTTTCTGGCGTATCGTTTAATCCGACACTAGGTGGAGGAATCCCTCCTAATACTGGTGGGAGTAGTACAAAGCCTGAAGGTTTAACTGTGGATTCAGTCCGAGAGGTAGAATTATGTGCGACTAATCTAAATGTGGTACAAGATACTGTGGGCATTACTGAGTATTTGATACTATGTATTCGTAATATCGGTGAGAAAATGACTTACACCGATATGAATGGTACGACACATACGATCTGGTACGACACATACGATCACATTTTCGTTACCTAATCCCATATATTTTTATATTCCCAACCCTAACTCAGGCTCCGATCCCATTGATCTAGAGACTACTCAATTGATGTTCAAAGAGGCATATCGTGAAGCTATTCAGGTGATTGATAATAGAATAAGAACAGGTCTTCATGTGACGCCATCAAGTGTTCAATTCCTCGTACAACTACAGCAAGTAGTCGATGAGCAGAATGGGAATCTTGCCTTTATGGCAAGTGTGAACCCTGGATTATCAATGAATTGTAACGACGCAACATACAATGATATAGGAGTATGTGATTAGAGGCTGCCTTCAGTGGTAGCGGGGTATTTTTTATCCCAAAAAGGCCTCACATATCCCATGCGAGGCCTACCTTACGGTTTGTAAAGAATGCGAAAAATCTAAAGAACTGAATCAGCAGTCAGAAGCGCTGGTCATGATGCCTGACTTTACTGATCTATTCTGGTTTGTTTTTACACCATGAGATAGGTATGCTGAAGAGGCGAGTAGTTAGCATCTAACCCTCTCGTCTGATTTATAAATTCACCGTATAAGTTGTCCCATTGATGGTGACTTCCGCTACACCCCCACCAAGGTAGGTAAATGCGCCTACTACCGTACGGGAACCATTGGCCCCTTGAGCCAAAATCGAGAAAGTCCCCGTTCCTCCTGTAATCTCCTGCGTACTTTTATCTACCGTCACACTCGAAAAGGCCATCTCAAAAGTCGTATTGAGCGAACGTGTCGTGCGCCCCTGGAATTCTTGCATGCCCGTGTAGTTATATTCTCCTGAAAGGAGATATTCACTGCCTGTCAACAGCTGATCTACTTTGTAATTACCTCCTCCGTCTATCGTCGCATCATATCGGATACCATCATAACTTCCTGTATAGGAGGTTTCCAACTTGAAAACATCAGGGACAAAGCCTTCACATTCAATGCTCCATTCATAAGTGTAAGTGAAAGAGACCGAGCGACCACCTCCCGACTGAGCGTAATTGAATGTGCTGTCCCCACTGAAACTGCAATTATTTTGATAGAAGCTGGCGGTTGCGGTACTCAGTTCAGTGGCATCTACTGCCTGGGTGGTGATCCCGCCCTCTGTCGTGACAAGTGCAGCTTCGACTTGCTCTAGGGCTTCCTCGTCTGAGATAACGGCATCGGTTTCAGCTTCACAGGCGATAAGGCCCATCATAAGAAAAAGGGAAATGACTAAAATACTGCGTTGAAAGTTCATGATAGTTGATTTGTTGTCGTTGTTCGGAGAGATAGATGGGAGAAAGGGACAAACGTTTAATCCGCTTTTGAACTTTTTTTGTGGGACGATAACTTGGGAGGAAATAAATAGAATAGCTCGTATGCGAAGCGTGCGTGTAACCCAAGATACATTGGGATTCCCTAAATATGATCAGCTTTATAGAGATACAAACACAATGGCAAACGCAAGTAAGGCGACAATTTTAGGATAGAGAATCTTCTATATTTGTATACTGGGTAAGTGCCCTGCATAGACAAAATAATGGAAAAATACCTCGATGTATTCATCAATGGCTACCAGAATTACGCAGGCTATTTGTGGCGGGAGATCACCTTTCAGATTCATCCTCTTTGGCACAACTACTTTTGGATGTTGATCCTAGTTTCTAGTTTCTTTTTTGTGCTGGAAATTATTCGCCCGTGGAGAGAGACGCAACCCAAGTTCCGTCAGGATTTTTGGCTGGACCTTTTTTATATGTTCTTCAACTTCTTCCTTTTTTCTCTCCTCATATACAACGCTTCCTCCGATGTCGTCGTGAATCTCTTCAATGAGGGGATCATGGCCTTTTCGGGCTTTGACCTGCAGGCATCTAATCCTATGAACACATGGCCTCTTTGGGCGATCTTAATGACAGGTTTCCTGGTGCGGGATTTTATCCAGTGGTGGACACACCGTCTGCTGCACAAGTCTCCCACACTCTGGGAGTTCCACAAGGTACACCACAGCGTAGAACAAATGGGCTTTGCCGCGCATCTTCGCTATCACTGGATGGAAAACATCGTTTATCGATCTATCGAGTATATTCCTCTTGCCTTGTTAGGCGTAGGACTGCACGATTTTTTCTTGATCCACATCTTCACCCTCATCTGGGGACATTACAACCACGCCAACTTCCGTATCAGTGGACGGGTGACAGGAGCCATTGTTTTTGGATTCTTAGGGCTGTTTGTGACCACCAGTAGTTATGATCTCGGTTGGGTGATGGTTTTGGGAGCTACCGTGGGAGGAGCTGTGCTGGGAGCAGCAGTGATAGGGCCTTACATGAAGTACATTTTCAATAGCCCAGAAATGCACATTTGGCACCATGCCTATGAGTTACCGAAAACACGCACGACAGGGGTAAACTTTGGGCTGACGCTAGCGATTTGGGACTACATCTGGCAGACAGATTACATCCCACATGATGGCAGGGACATCCGCCTAGGTTTTCCAGGGGTAGAAAAATATCCACATGATTTCGCTTCTCAGAATCTTCATGGTTTTGGGCTGACAAGACACGAGAAGGAGCACAAGGAACTCAGAGGATTTGCTGAGAAAAATTCTTGAGAACTGAGAAGCGAGAAGAGGAAAGCGAGATTAAGGGCTCAAAGCTGGTTCACTATCCCGAAGGGACAGTGTCTTCCCGCGAGTCCCGCCAGCGCCAACGTCCCGTTGGTGCTATAAAACCCATTTTAAATAGGACCGTATAAAAGCCCTGCCTCTCATGTGCAGGGCTTCTTTTTTATTGTAGATTGGCGATATGGTAGCATTATTAGGGCAAAATTCTCTTCTCCTATTATTTGTAGTGGCCGCAATCGGCTATGGGATTGGAAGCATCAAGATCCGTGGCAATAAGCTGGGTGTGGCTGCCGTCCTATTTGTCGGCCTCTTCTTCGGTGCATGGGACAAAAACTTGAAGATTGATGACATTGTCTTCTTGCTGGGGCTCTCCATTTTCGTATACTCTATTGGGCTGAGTAGTGGACCTGGATTCATGGCTGCCTTGCGAGGGAAAGGGCCTGGTAATCTGGGATTCATCTTTTTGATGATCCTATTTTCTGGTGGACTGGCACTGGGGATGCACTTCTTATTTGGCTTTGAGGCCGCGACAACGGGGGGGCTATTTACAGGTTCTTCTACCAACACAGCAGCTTTGGCAGGGCTCATAGACTCTATTGAGAAAGCGGTAGGTGGGGCTGAGCAAGAAGGAGTAGTAGAAAGTGCAGTCGTAGGATATTCCATTACCTATCCTATGGGTGTATTAGGAGGGATCATCGGGATTGTTCTTTTCCAGCGGTGGTTCAAAATCGACTACGCCAAGGAAGCTTACGAATTACGTGACCAGTATCCTACGGATGCTAGTATCTCCAATTGGACCATTAAGATTTCGGAGAATTACGATCGGTCGATCACTGTAAGAGATCTGATTAAGCAGAATCGATGGACAGCAACCTTCGGTCGAATCCGAAGAGGAGCACACACCTCGCTTGTCAATTGGGATACGGTATTTCAGCCTGGGGATCGCGTGGCTGTAGTAGGTAAAGCAGAAGATCTGGATGAGATCATCGAATTGCTCGGGGAGCAAGATGAGATGGAGATCACACGGGAGCAGTCAGAGATTGAGCATCATCGCGTATTTATCTCCAATCCTGAGGTGGCAGGCAAGACAGTGGCTGAGCTCAACTTGAATGAGCAGTATGCCGCGATCATTACGCGTATCAGACGGGGAGATACAGATCTGTTGGCAAGGGGGGATACGGTCTTAGAGCTAGGCGATCGCATTCGCTTTGTGGCTCGGCGCAAAGACGTCCAAGAGTTGGTGAAGCTTTTTGGCGATTCATATCAATCGCTTAGCCAGATCAATCTCCTTTCCTTTGGCCTGGGAATGGCTCTGGGGCTACTCTTGGGGATGATCACCTTCTCGCTTCCTGGTGACATCACATTTCAATTGGGTTTTGCTGGCGGACCACTGATTGTTGCGTTGATATTGGGCGCCTTGCGTCGTACAGGCCCCATCGTATGGACGCTCCCTTATGGGGCCAACCTTACCTTGAGACAATTTGGATTGATTCTCTTGTTGGCTGCGGTAGGGATTAGATCAGGCCATACATTTATAGACACTGTACAAGGAGGAGAGGCAGGAGCGATTTTCCTAGCAGGAGCGATTGTCAGCATAGGGACAGCATTTGGTATCTTATTTTTGGGCTATAAGCTTTTCAAAATTCCTTTTAGCATCCTCATGGGCATGGTTGCCAACCAGCCAGCCATTCTAGACTTTTCTTTGACCCGCACAGACAATCAGCTCCCTAATGAGGGCTATGCAGTCATGTTTCCCATTGCCTTGATCGCTAAGATTGTGCTAGTCCAGATTCTCTTTGGCATACTCAATTAGATTCTCGAGATGAGGATGTATTTTTGAGACATGAGGGAGAATGATAAATAGGATACTACAACTGTCCACCTATCTTTACATCCATGGCCTTCGCCTACATTCTCTCACAAACCAGATGCTGCCTAATGTAACTGCTGCACCTGTGACAAAAAGACCAGAAGGAAGCCAAGCGAGTGGAATTGCGATGAGGGCTACTGTGGTGAGCCAAATGGTAGCCATTTGACCTGCGAAATCCCAGCGATTGGGGACAAAAAGGATCGGGAGGATACTCAAAAATGCAAGTATACCTAGGCTAAGTTGGAGAAAGGGGGAAAAAGTATGGACCATCCACAAGGTAAAGCATAAAGCCAAAGCCATATACAGCCCTCTATAAAAAGCATGAAAATCAGGTGCACAATCAATCCCAGTATCTTTTGGGCGACTACCTGCGATGAGGCGACGGTTGTAGGTAATGATTTGATACAGAGGGTAAATGATCATACGAAAGGGACGCCATTGGAAAAGCGGCTGGAAGAGGGGAAAACGAGTGCCTATGATTTTAAATAGTGCATCCATTCCATAGGTTACTTGACCTGAGTCTGTATCTACAAGTGGAATCTCATGCCTAGCTCTATCTTTATCCAGCTGAGGAAATGCCTCCCAGGAGATCTCCGAAAATCCCATCCTATGTTGAGCTTGTAACATGCCAGCTTCTACAAAAGCACCTGTGTACCATTTACACATGGGGCAGCTGTCGTCATAAATAATACTTTGGTTTTTGAGTGCCTCCATTTTGCTATATCATTTCTTTTGGATACGAGGAGGGTGTGTATTTGTTCAGAACTTTCAGTATTTAATGAAATTAAATGGATTTTTTTAGAGAAAAGAAGAACGGGCTATAATTAAAACATATGGATGTATTTAAATGAGAATCTTTTTTGTTAAATTACTGTTGATGAGTAAAAAGACCTAAAAAGACTTGTTCGACTTAATTGAACATACCATGATCGAACTACATATTTCTCCCCGAATACCCAGTCATCTGCGCTTGAAAGCAAAGTTGGAACGACTCACCCTGGCACGTTCAATTGTGGAATCTCCCGAAATCACCATTCCCTGGCTAGTACAAGGAAAAGAAGTCTGCAAAGGCGTTCGCAACATTGAGGATTATTTCTCCGATTGCGAAAGCTTCATCGACAAATGGTTGATCAACCGTTTTGAAAAGTATAGAGGAACTGAAGTATTGACTTAAAGGAAAACTCCTACCTTAAATTGAGATAGGAGTTCTATGATTTTATACAAAATGTGTATCGCTTGAAATAAAAGCGAGCAACATATCTGTTAGACGGCTTCCTTTACGAATTCCATGCCCCGCTCAGCCAATTCTTCTATGCTAGGCTCCGTCAACAATAAATCCCTGACAGGCCATTGTTTGCCCAAAAAGTCTGAGATCTCCACTTCAAACTCTGCGAGCATGAGCGAATCAATCCCATAAGCAGACAAGGGGTCTCCCAAGTCAATCTTTTCAGGTGCGAGGGACAACTTCTGGCTGAGCCATTCCACCACCCATTGCGAGAGAGCTTCTTTGTTGAGATGAATCGCCACATTCGTTTGACTTTTGGCGGCATCCTGCGCTTCTCCTGCTTGATACCAAGCTGCTTCCACCTTCAACTCTCCTCGCTCAAAAGCTAATTTATTCGCATGACGCTGTATCTTCCCACTGGAAGTCTTCTTTAAGCTGCGTCGTTTGACCAAGACTACTGCGTGTAGGGGAATCTGATGCGATTGCGTGATGTCATGTCGGATTGCCTGAAAAATCTCCTGAGGGGCTGTTTTTCTCAAGGCTCCTTTCTGGACTTCCACAACTAGTACGACCTTTTCCTCACCTTCCTTATCTACTGAGAATGCAGCGGCTCCACCAGGCTGTAAATCAGGATGGCTATGCTCAGCAGACAACTCAATATCCTGCGGATAGTGATTTTTTCCCCTGATGATGATCAGATCTTTGGCTCTACCTGTGATAAATAGTTCTCCTTTGTGCAGGAAACCCAAGTCACCGGTACGCATAAACGGTCCTTCGCCAGTATCAGCGATATAGGCACCAAATGTATGTTCGCTGGCTTCAGGATTGTTCCAATATCCTTTTGCGACATGTGGCCCTCTTACCCATACTTCTCCAATCTGGTCAGGCGTACAAAGTCTTCCTGTATTAGGATGCACGATTTTGACACTGTTGGGCTCACACACTTGGCCACTACCAATCAGTTCTATCTGTCCATCGACTTGGGAAACGACCTGATGAGAGCGGAAGGAAGCTTCGTCTACACGCAATGTCTGATACGCTTCTGCTGCAAATTTGTCTCCACTCACGATAAGGGTGGCTTCTGCTAGTCCATAACATGGGAGATAAGCACTTGGATTGAATCCAACGGGGCCAAATTTTTCAGCAAATCGTGCCAGTGTATCAGGCCTGACAGGCTCCGCACCATTAAAAGCGATCTGCCATGAACTGAGGTCCATGAGCTCCATATCTTGAGGAGATACTTTGCGCATGCATAGCTCATAGCCGAAGTTGGGCGCTCCTGCGGAGGTTGCCTTGTATTTAGAGATGGCGGCTAACCAGTTTTGAGGGCGCTGCAAAAACTTCAAGGGAGACATCAAATAAGAGCAACCCCCGACGAATATAGGTTGAATCACCGTGCCAATTAATCCCATATCGTGATAGAGGGGAAGCCAATTGACACCAATTACTTTTCCAGGATGAAGAAACGCCTTAGCAATCATGCGCTCATTGGACATAAGGTTGCCATGTGAGACACACACCCCTTTGGGATTACCTGTAGATCCTGAGGTATACTGAAGAAAGGCGAGATCTTCAGCTGAGAGATCGGGTTTCACCCATCTATAAGTGTCTAACAAGTTATCCGTAATCAACCAGTTGTATTGAGCCTCCATCCACTCAGGAGCGACTGCCTCTACCGCTTGATGCACAAATTGATTGGCCACAATCATAGAAGGTTCAGCATTTTCCATGATTGTTTGTACACGCGCTAGTTGTTTACCCATTTGGGGAGGGTAAACGGGCACCGCGATCACACCTGCATACAGGCAGCCGAAGTAAGCCGAAATATAATCCAGACCTGGAGGGAAAAGAAGGATAGCTCTATCGCCAGGTTGACAAGTTTGCTGAAGGTGTGCCGCGATTTTACGTGCTTCTTCATCCAACTCCTGATAAGTCAATGACTGACTCACGTTGATCCCATCAGCCAGATAACCAAATAGCAAGTCGTCAGGCTGTACCAAGGCACGCCAAGAGAGTAAATCTACTAACGTATGTATGTGATGAGGAACTGATTTTTCCATGCTCATTTCAATCATTATTTTAAACATACGTCAACTTTGCCCTCGATTGACATCTGAAGGCATGTATGGATGAACTCCTTACATGAATGGGAAATGAGCTGGATTTTTTCCAGCATGGAGCAAATGTATTTTACTTCATATGAGTCTTTTTCTAAAGACTATGTACCTTTTGAAGTAAGATATACATGCGCTATTTGTTAGGGATCATGGATAGTGAATGAAGAAGAAAGGCAGACAGGCCCTTACATGATGTTGACTTCGCGAGTGAGCGTAATCCCAAAGGTCTGTTGGACATCTTGAAGGATCTCTTCGGAGAGATCATAGATAGATTTGCCAGAAGCTCCCCCTCTGTTGACGAGTACGAGGGCTTGTCGATCGTGCACGCCGTGGTTGCCTCTGTCGTGGCCTTTCCAGCCACATGTTTGGATGAGCCAGCCTGCTGGAACTTTTACTGTACCGTCGTTTTGAGGGTAATGAGGGGCTTGAGGATATTGATTCAGGATAGGGGTAAAAGCTTCTGCTGAGATCACGGGATTTTTGAAAAAACTTCCTGCATTTCCGATCACCTTGGGATCTGGGAGTTTGCTCTGTCTAATAGAGATGACAGCTTCACTGATCGTATGGATGCTAGATGCCAGCTCCTTTTCTTCGAGGTACTGCGTGATGGCGCCATAGTTCGTATGCAAGGTATGGTTGTGTCTGGAGAGACGAAAAACTACGTGGGTGATCATATAGCGGCCTTTGGACTGACGCTTGAAAATGCTGTCGCGGTAGCCAAAGCGGCATTCGGTTTTTGCAAAAGTGCGGGTATGACCTGTCTGCATATCAATGGCTACCAGATGGTCAAAGACTTCTTTGATCTCCACTCCATAGGCTCCGATATTTTGGATGGGAGCGGCACCGACACTTCCAGGGATGAGGGATAGATTTTCTATTCCCCCCCAATCTTTTTTCAAACAGTACATGACTAGTTCGTGCCAGTTTTCGCCCGCGCCTACTTTCAGCCAGACTTCATCCCCCGTTTCTTTGATGACCTCTTTTCCTTTGATTTGATTATAAATCATCACCCCCTCAAAGTCATGTGTAAATAGAATATTACTTCCTCCTCCCAAGATGAAGGTAGGCAGTGGGTTGTTGATGTTGTCTATGATGAATTCTTCGGCTTCTTTGAAAGAGTTGATCTGTATCCAGTAGCGGGTAGATACGTCTATGCCGAAAGTATTGTAAGGACGAAGGGAAATGTGAGACTGAAGTGTTGACATACCCCAATATTCGGGATTGATGGGGAAATCTACAACCATAAAAAAAGACGGAAGGTAGTAAGAACCCTTCCGTCTTTTGGTTAAATTTTTTGACTGTACGCAGTAGTCTTTCGGGGAAAACGGTGTTAGGCAATTTCTTGCTCCTGGCTCAGAGAAACACCTTGGTTTCTTCTTTCAGAGAATTCATCCTTACGGCGGTTGTAGGCACGTACATCGGAGATAACAAAGATCGCTCCTGCCATTGCGAGTACGCCGATACAAATAGCAACAATCATTTGAATAGGCATAGGTGTATAGGTTTGAGAGTAAACATTACTTAATATGATCCAAATATTTTAGGCAACAGGCTACATTACCAAAATAAAATATTATATATTCTGGATCTTATGTCTTAATATAAGAAATGTTTATCATAAATGCCAGCCTATTATCCATATATTCAGGGACTTATTTATCCGTTTGTAAGGTTTTTTCATATTTCTCCTTCTCCTGCAAAATACCTACGGCAGCTATGATATCAGGGTCATAGGTAAAGCTCGATTCAATGACACCCTGCTTATAATAGTAGCGATTGATGATTTCTTTGCGCAAAAGGGCTCGAATTTCGTTCTGATGCGTCGTGAGATCTTCCGCTTTTTGTTGGTCTATCTGCTTTTGGATATTTTCTATACGCGCGGCTAGCATTTCATCATATCCTTCCTCCTGTATTTGGTCTTGAAGCTTGACTAGCTGTGCCTCAGACTTTGTCGAGAAAGTGAAGCCTTGATCTTGCACGAAGGAGATAAATTGCTGATAAATATCATCTGAGACATTGAAGATCCTCGGTGGCGCAATCTCTTGATTCGTCTCTGTAAATTGTGTCGTAAAATCAAAGATGAGTTTCTGCTTGAGCAGCGCTTGCGTGACAGGTTGATAAGGAGGCTTGTCCACCAAAATATCTGGATCTACTCCTCCTCCATCAAAAACGGATCTGCCATTGCGTGTAGAAAACTCCTGAATAAGCGAATCCGCTACTCTGTCTACACTTCCATCTTCATTTCGTCTGCTGTAGTCGATCGCTTGTATGCATCGTCCACTAGGTGTGTAGTACTTGGCTACTGTGATCTTCATTTGGATGTTGTAGGGATCGATCCGTTTGACATTTTGAACAAGTCCCTTACCGAAGCTTTTCTGACCCACAATGATGCCCCTATCGAGATCCTGTATGCCTCCCGCAACGATTTCGGAGGCACTCGCACTGCTACCATTGACGATGACTGCGAGAGGGAGATCTAGTGCTAGGGGAGGGAAGAGGGTGCGAAACTTATTTTGGGTACCTTCGGATCTTCCTCTCATTTCGACAATCAGTTCTCCTTGAGGTACAAACAGGTTACATATAGCTACTGCCTGATCGAGGAGACCGCCTGGATTGCTTCTTAGATCCAAGATGAGTCCCTTAAGCTCCTGCGTATCCATCAATGCCTGTAGTGCCTTTGCTACTTCGCTGGCAGCACTTCTCGTGAAGCCCGTCTGTAGGATGTAGCCTACGGAGTCATTGACCATACCATAGTAGGGTACATTTTCCTGCTGTGACTCTGTCCCTCCGCGTTTGATGTTGAGTGTGAGTACTTGATCGGCTCGTGAGACACTAATCGAGGTGCGTGAGCCCTCTTCTCCCAAGAGGAGACTTCGGGCTTGATCGATATTGATAGAAGAATCTATTTGTACCTCGTCGATCTGCAACAATTGATCACCCACACGAAGCCCTGCCTCATCTGCAGGTCCATTGGCCACAAGTTCAGCAAAAATGATGTGAGGACCCTTTTCATCGAGTTCAGCGCCGATTCCGCTGTATTGTCCCGACTGGATCAGGCGAGAATACTCAATCTGACTTTCACTATAATAATTGGTATAGGGATCTAGGCTGCCCAACATCGCATCGATACCCGTACGCATGAGGTCAGTAGGACTCGTTTCGTCCGTATATTCCTGATTAACTTTCCAGAAGAGTTCTCCAAAAATTTCCATGTTCTTGGAGATTTCAAAGTATCGATCAGCTGTACGGGTAATAAAACCCAGACCTGCAATGCTCAGGCATATTCCTACCCAAATTATCAACCTTCTTTTCATGAACGAGGCTTTCTAAAATAATAATTGAAAGATGACGATGATGATCCTTTCTGATGGAAGATACGGATTCTTCTGACAAAGGTATACACAGAACCTACGTCTCATAGGTTTTTCCCTTCTTCTTCACAAAAAATGAGGACAAGAGAAGCGAAACTTCCTTTGCCCCCTATCTGGATTGTGAAATTGTGGTCAATCTGAGGAGATTATGTATTATCCCTATTGCTTTTACTGATATTTTTGAGCTAGTACACGCGCTTCGGGAATCCATGCTGTGAGATTCTGGGCGCGTGTCTCTGGAGAGGGGTGGGTACTCATGAATTCAGGTACACTGGGGCCTCCAGCTGCCTGCATGCGCTCCCAGAAAGGGGCGGCAGCATTTAGATCGTAGCCCGCTATCGCCATCAGATATAGCCCGATTTTATCTGCTTCGGATTCGTGCTTACGACTAAAGGGAAGGATCACGCCAACCTGTGCACCTACGCCAGCTGCTTGCATGAATACTTGATGGGTCAGTTGGCGTTGCTTTGCTTGTTCAGGCGTTTCACTTTGTCCCGAGCGATAAGCCAGGAAAGCATCCACACCTGAGAGGGCCGTTTGTAGGCCCAAAGCTTGCGTCATGCGCTCGTTGCCATGATGGGCGATGGCATGGGCAATCTCGTGTCCCATGACGACAGCCAAGCCATCTTCATCCTTTGTAATCGGCATAATGCCCGTGTAGATGACGACCTTTCCGCCTGGCATACAAAAGGCGTTGGGCGTTTGATCATCTTTGACGACATTAAATTCCCAGTTGAATTCCAATAATTTCGCGGCTAAGCCCTCTGCCTTGTAATATTTTTCCATCGCTTGGACCAGTCTTCCACCTACTCGTCTAACCATCTCGACTTCAGGTCCTGCATTTACCGTAGGATTTCCTTTGATGAAGGTATCGTATTCTGCAAAACTCATCTGATTAATCTGGGCAACGGGGATTGCCTTAGTCTGCTTCCTTCCAGTGAAGGGTACCTTGGCACAGGCTGAAAGAAAGAGCCCCGCAATCAAAGCCAGGACAAGATTTTTCCAGTTCATAGGTTTGGTTCTTTTATCTGATGAAATATGAGATCTCTCCTTTTTAACAAGAAGTGTTTACTTTTGACTATAAAACTAAAAAAAAGATACGGGTAGCCTATAACTTTCCTGATAGGACCTCAAGGACTTTTTTTAACAAAAAAATTATGTCTATTAAATGTAATGGGAGTAAAAGTTTTTTTATCTGATAATCAATGGATTATTTATTTTTTGTGTGTATATTGGCCACCATTCTTGTGTAATTCAAGTTATATCTGTAGTAGTGTTTATATTTTTGTTCATTTAAATTCAGATATTCCCTTAAACAGACCTCTAACTGCGATTTAGACTATGGACTTTATAATTGCACTTTTCATCTGGCTGTTTGGTTTAGATATAAGCGATCAAGCGCAGCTTGACCACCAAACACAGCAGCGTCAAGCTCCTACAACGATTACCACTCAAGTGACCCCTGGTCCTTCTGAGATTGCTCCATTGCATCAAATGAAAATCCCTCATAGAAGCCGAAATCATATCATCGCTGTAGATGATACGCATTTCAGAGTGGAGTTATAAACGTCCATTGATTTATGTGAAAAAATGACCTGCAAGAGAAGTAAGTTATTTCATAGAACATAAATCTCATTCAAAAGAGGCATTAAGTTATGTGCAAAAAGATGATAGGAAGGCAGCGGCCTTCCTTTTTTTATGTCTAATTCTTGATACCGCAGGAACAAAGACAGAAAGAAGCCATCTCATAAAGAAAATGGTCCTGTAGCCTAGGATTGAAACCATCAGCATTACAGAATACTACCCTTTCAGGGTTCGGAGCTGATTCCTTATCCTAAAGCATGTGGAATTTATTCTCATGCTCAAAGTATATGATGCATACTCCTATTTTAGCTGTCTATTAAGTCAAATGCGCCAAAAGCCACTTTTCAAGTCGAATCAACTCAAAGTCTGAAGTATCAAAGGGAAAAAGGTTGTGGTAATCTTCTAGTGCATCAAATTCCACCTTACTGTCTATCACCGTTTCTCCAAAATTATAATTGTGTCGATACCACTTCATCAAAATTTTGATGAGTGTCAATGGTCGGAAAATTTCCTCACCTTGATGGGTCCGCTTGATAAACTGCCGGATGTTAAGAATCTTGGTTTCCATGATGTCCAAATGCTGTAAGTTGTATAGAATCATGATCTCCAGTAGTCGGATCGTAATATTATGGCCAAACTTATCTGCCAAAAGGGGCGTTGTGTAATCGAGTGCACGATAAGCTTCCTTGAACTTTTCTCTTTTAAAGAGGAGGCATGAGTGAAAATAGTGCCATTTGGGGCTAATTAATCCTGCAGAGTTGAACTGTGGATGCAAAAAAGCACGATCGATAATTTCTTGTGCCGCTTCGTATTGCTCTCGATAAAATTCCAGCTTGAAAGCCAATTCTAGCCCCATGAGGAAGTTGATCTCCTTGGGGGAGTACCGCTCCAGTATTAGGTCGATATATTGTCTGGCAGTAGGTTCGTCTCCTGTCTGTATGGATACCTTAGCCAGTTGGACATAGGCGGCTGTCTCCCGCTGCTGGGAGTGTTGAGAGGGGGCCTCGCTCATCAATTCGAGGAGTTTATGGCAAAATTCAATTGCTTTAGAGTACTCAGTAGTGACTTGATGGTAGTAATTTTCTGACAAATAATACACATATAAAACACGCGGATGGGATGTCTCTTGCGAAATCTCTGCAATGCGATCAATTTTTGTGCGCACATCTTGTAACTCAGGCCGCTTAATGACTTTGTGCAGGAGAAGGTTGGTAATGTACAAATGGAGAATCAGTGCCTCATTGATTAGGACCATTTGATGGTTGAGATGCAACAGCGATTGGGTTTGCTTTTGATAATCTCTGACAGAGCTTGTAATGCTGGTGTGTCTATAAAGTAGCATTTCGGCTTGCAGGATTTCTTCCTGAAGGTCGTACTTTTTGGCTGCAGAGATGGTTTGTAGCAAAAGATTGCGACTGGCCTCATAAGCGCCTCTACCCAGGAGAATCTCCCCCTGTAGCAACTTTTTGCGGGTTTGTAGGCGTGCATTGATGGCAGGAGAAGAATATCCCGTCAGGCTTTTATCATGTAATAAAGAATTTTCGAGCATGCGCTTGAGGCGAGACTTGGTCACGCGAAACGTATTGTCGGGGGCTCTACCATAAAGCTTTTGAGAGTAAAAGGCTTCTTCCTTTTGCGGATAGCGTGTAACCAGTTCAAAGAGTTTGCCTACCTTTTCGTATTCGAAGGTCGCATGATTGATCTGGTGTCGTATCTGCCTGATTTCTTGCTTCTTAAGCTTCTGAAAAATGTCGTATATCAGCTTCATCCTAGGGGAAGGTATGTATATTCAGAAGTTTAAATTAAGAAAAATGTGTAATCCAGCATGATTTCTTCAATAGGCATTGCCCTTTGTTAGACCTAATTTTTGGAATACATACAGATATAGGTCGGAATTTTCCTTTCTAAGAACCCGCTCTCACATTAGATCAGGGTTGGAGATATTTCTGAATGGCGAATTTGGATTTGTAAGCTTACATGTACTAATTTATCCTTTATTACTTCGGATACTTGGATTAAAAACTAGAGCCTATTGAACATATGCTACACAGATTAAGTATTCTTGCATGCCTCTTTGTCTTGGCCATTACAGGTGCTTGGGCCCAAGACGGGAAGCTCGCCGGGAAAGTCCTGGATGAGAGCGGAGCGCCGCTCCCCTTCGTACGCGTGATTGTGTACTCTGGGGATCTAATCAAATACGGCGCCTCTACTGACGAAAAGGGTACATTTAGTATCCAGCCCGTAGCACCAGGTATTTACCGCGTGGAGGCACGTTACCTTCAACAAAAGGCATCTGTCGATGAGGTGCCCGTCATTGCTAACCAAACGCAAAACCTAGAACTCGTCATCAAATCTACTACCTTGGAAGAGGTCATAATTTTTGACGAAAAACCCATTGGTAGTGATCCCTCTGTAGGGTCTACCATAGGCGCTTCTGACGTAGTCAATGCAGGTACGCGTAGCATCAACTCGTTGGCTGCCCTGACGGCAGGGGTTTATCAAAGCGATGAAGGGGGTGCCCTGAGTATTCGTGGAGCCCGAAGCACCAGTACTACCTATTATGTAGATGGTGTGAAGATTCGTGGTCTTACCTCTCTTCCGCAAAACTCTATTTCACAGCTCCAAGTTATCACAGGGGGTACACCTGCTGAATATGGAGACTTTACAGGTGGGGTCATTAGCATCACGACTGCCAACCCTTCCTCAGAGTTTTCAGGTAACCTCGAACTCGTGACCAGCCAGAACCTGGATAATTTTGGTCGCAATCTGGGGGCCTTCTCTTTGAGTGGTCCACTGGTGACACGTCGCGCCTTTATCGAGAATACGCAAACAGAGTATAAAACCTCTGTACTCGGATTCTTCGTGAGTGGAGAAGTTGTGTACAATGGCGATCAAGACCCCGCAGCCTTAGGAATTTATCGTTTGAGAGACGGACTGCTAGACTCACTAGAGCAAAATCCTGTGCGTCTGTCCGATGACAATATCTCATTCCGCTCAAATGCCAACTTCATTCGGGGAGATGATATCATTTCTATTCCTACCAAGCAGACGAACCAGGGATTGAGAGGTCGCGGTTTGGTGCGCTTCGATTTCCAACCTACCAATAACATTCTTGTGAAATTGGGAGGTAACTATGAAACGATCCAAAACGATCGATGGGGAATCGCCAGTACATTATTTGCACCAGATCAGAATGCAGTCTTCAGAGGCAATAACTACCGTATCTGGTCACGCTTTCAGCAAAGCTTCCCAGGAAGTGAAAACTCTTCTATCCGTAACCTATACTATTCTGTACAAGCAGATTTCTCTCGCTACTCTCGCTTCTTCGAGCATGAGACGTTCAGAGATAATGTATTTGATTATGGATACGTAGGGAAGTTCGAATTTGACTTTGAGCCTTTCTTCTTCATCCAGAATACAAACTTTGATCCCAATGATCCAGTTTCTTCCAGCCCTTACTGGCAGAGTGTAGGAGATCGTCAGGCCAATCTTCGTTTTGACGACAGCGAGACCAGACTACCTGTATATGCAAACTATAACAATGAGATTTTGCGTATTGTAGAAGAGGAAGGAATTGTCAATTTTCCTTTCTTCTCAGGAAACTTTACAGATCCTACAGTAAACTCGATCAACGGTTTGGATGAATTGGCCTTCCGTCAAGGTATCATCAACGGTGGAGGATCTGGCTCAATCTATTCTATGTTTAGCCCATTGGGTGCGCAGACACGCTCATACACGAAGTTTGAGTTCGACCAGTACCGTTTGTTGGCACAAGCGACAGCAGAGATTAAGACACATAATATCAAAGCAGGATTTGAGTTTGAGCAACGAGTGGAACGTTTTTATGGTATCAGCGCAGCGAACCTTTGGTCTCAAATGCGTCGTTTCACCAACTTCCATATCTCGAATTTCTCAGATAATCCTGATGATTATATTTACCTACTCAACAGTGCAGGTGTATGGAACGACTCGATCATTATTCCAAGAATCAATACGGGAGAGCAGAAAGTATTTGACCGCAACCTCCGTACCCAGTTAGGATTAGATCCAGATGGCTTGGATTTCATCAATATCGATGCACTTACACCTGAGCAGTTGTCTCTCTCATTGTTCAATGCAGATGAGCTACTTGATGGAGGTATTGGCGCAGTAGATTACTATGGATATACATTCACAGGTGATCGTCAAGAACGTGTAGCGACGGATCGTTTCTTCACAGATACGACCAACCGCCCCGTGAATCCTTTTGCTCCTACTTATATTTCTGCATTTATTCAGGATAAATTCGAGCTTGAGGACATCATCTTCAATGTTGGGGTTCGTGTAGACCGTTTTGATGCCAACCAGTTTGTCCTAGAAGATCCCTTCAGCTTGTATCCTACATACTCAGCAGGAGAGTTGGCTTCTGGAAACATCGGCAACATCAATTCATTCGATCTGCCTGCAAGCATCGGGTCAGACTTTGTCCCTTACGTAGATGCGCCCGAAGGAAACTTTACAGAGATTTTGGGTTACAGAAACGGAGAGTCTTGGTTTGATGCCAATGGTAATCCAGTTTCCTCCAATACCATTGCAAGTCGTTCGCCAGGTGGTCGTCCGATTCCTGCGACTGTAGAGGAAAGAGTGAGTGTAAACTCCTTCAAAGATTATGAGCCACAGCTTACAGCCATGCCTCGTATTTCTTTCTCCTTCCCTATATCTGACGTCGCGGTATTCTTTGCACACTACGATGTATTGGCACAGCGACCAGGACAGCTAGGACCTGCTACGAGCTCATTGGCAGCTGGTCAGATTCAGGACTATGTATTCCTAGAGAATCGTCCTACAACTACTGTAAATAGCCCCAATCTGAGACCTGAGATTACAGTCGATTATGAGGCTGGATTTAAGCAGCGTGTAGGAAAATACATTGGTTTGACACTGTCGGCATTCTATCGTGAGCAGCGCAACATGATCCGTTTCCGCCGCTTTACCAATGCTTATCCTTTCTCATATGATACATATGACAACCTGGACTTCGGTACAGTAAAAGGATTTTCATTCAATTTTGATCTCCGTCGCTACCGCAACATTCGATTCAGAGGTGCATATACCTTACAATTTGCGAGTGCGACAGGTTCTTCCTTCTCATCTGCACGTGCGGTTGTCAACTTCCTCGAAGGGGTAGGGGTGTTGCGTGCGCCACAGCCGATCAATACAGACCAGCGTCACCGTATCTCTGCCAACCTTGACTATCGTTACACGAAAGGTCCAGGCCCTGGTATCACGATTGGGGAGAAGACTTACCATCCTTTCCGCAATGCAGGTTTGAACCTGATCGGACAGATTGGTTCAGGTACACCTTATTCTAAGAACTCCGTACCTACACCTTCTGTAAAGTCTGGAGTCAACATCGTAAACCGTCTGCAAGGTTCTCCCAACGGAGCACGTAAGCCCTGGCAGTTCCGCTTGGACGTACGATTGGATAAGAGCTTCCAGCTGGGAGGCAAGCAACTCGAAGGAGGTGGCAAATCTCATCTCTACGACTTCAATGTCTACGTTACGATGCTAAATGCACTCAATACATTGAATGTAATCAACGTATACCGCTTTACAGGTTTGCCTGATGACGATGGCTACCTCGCCAGTGACCTAGGTGAGCAAGATATTCTTTCTCAGATCGATCCTGTAGCTTTTGTAGACCTATATAATATTCGCTTGCAGAATCCAAATAACTATTCTGTACCTCGTCGTATCCGATTGGGTATACTGTTTAACTTCTAATTGAGGCAAGCAAGAAGAAATGACTATGAACCAAATTAAGCTATATCTTACTGCATGTTTGTTGCTGGTAGGTATCCAGCAAAGTATAGCCGAGGTGAACGTAGGAGGCGCACGGAAAAAAGTAAACACGTACCGTGTTTCGAGTGACTGTCTTTCTCCCAGTGCTTCTTCTCAGCTAGACATCAACAACATTCGCTGTCTACTCCACAATGGAGGTGACATGTGGTGGGACCTGGTCGGGGATCCCCGATATGAGGTGCCCAAAGGAAGTGGGAAAAACTCCATGTTTGCAGGTTCTCTCTGGATTGGTGGAGTAGATGAGACTGGACAGTTGAGGGTAGCAGCTCAAACCTACCGTCAATCTGGAATCGACTATTGGCCTGGACCGCTATCAGGTGGCCTATCTGGAGGTAATGCCTCTACAGACCAGGATCACTGTGATGAGTGGAACCAGATGTTCAAAATCAATAAGACAGAAGTCGATGCGTTTCGTGCAGACTTTGCCGACGGGGTGATAGACAATCCGCAGGATTATCCCAATGTATATGGATGGCCTGCCGTAGGGAATCCCAATGTAGTAGAAGAACTTTATACAGATTTCGATGGTAACATTATGGAGGCCTTCCGTCCAGACGGAACCATCTTGTATGCTGCACCTTTTGTAGATGTAGATGGTGACCTCTTTTATGACCCTGCCATGGGAGATTATCCTGATATCCAGGGCGATCAAGCTATTTGGTGGATTGTAAATGACAGAGGTAATACCCACACTGAGACAGGTGGGCAGCCGATCGGTGTAGAAATCCATATGCTAGCGTTTGCATTCACGACAGCCAATGCTGTTAATGATATGACGTTCTATCGTCAAACGGTAATTAATCGTTCTACGCAGACCCTAAACGAAACCTATATAGGGCAGTGGGCAGATGCCGACCTCGGTCGATTCGATGATGACTATGTAGGCTGTGATACTACCCGTGGTCTAGGATTCTGCTACAATGGAGATGATGATGACAATGCCGCCAATGGTTATGGCCGTCGTCCACCCGCTATTGGGATCGACTTCTTCCAAGGTCCACTTGCTGACCCAAATGATGGAATCGACAACGACAAAGATGGAATGATCGATGAAGCGAAGGAGACCATCATCATGTCAAAGTTTGTGTACTACAACAACGACTTTACCCTGATTGGAAATCCAGAGGTTGCCCAGCACTATTACGGGTACCTCTCAGGATTCTGGAAGGATGGTACACCCATCGTAGACAACTTTTCCAACGGTGGAGATGGATCGGGATATGGTGCCCAAAGTCCTGGTGAGACCACTAACTACATGTTCCCAGGTGATGCGTGTTCTAACCTCGGTTGGACAGAGGCAAATGCCAATAACCCACCATTTGACCGTCGATTTATCCAGTCTGCAGGTCCCTTTACCCTACAGCCTGGTGCTGTAAATGAAATTGTAACGGGGGTTGTATGGGCGAGAAATGAAGCCATTGACAATCAGTTTGGTTCTGTATGTGAATTGATCAAAGCAGATGAGGTAGCGCAGGCACTCTTTGACAATAACTTTATCCTGCTCTCTGGACCAGATGCTCCTGAGCTAGATGTGTCTGAATACGATCAGCGTCTACTGGTCTCTTGGGGATATCCCGAAGAATTGCGCTCTGTTCGTAACAACTTCAACGAGTCCTACCGCCAAGCTGACCCTGTATTGAAGGCAAATCAGGTTGCAGACTCTGTATTTGAGTTCCAGGGATACCTCATTTATCAATTGGTAGATGGTACGGTAGGTCCCAACGAACTCAACGACCCGAACCGTGCGAGAATCGTCGCGCAGTGCGACATTGCGGATGGCGTGAGCACGATTGTCAACCGTACCGTACAGACCGTCGAAGGATTCCCAGATGGAATCATCTTGGATGAGGTAATGGTTGAAGGACGAGATGAAGGAATCTTCCACTCAATTGCGTTGACGAAAGACTTATTCGCCTCGGGTTCAGATACACGCTTGAAAAACTTCTCAGCCTACTATTACGGAGCGATTGCGTATGCCTACAATGAGACGACATCTGATGGACGAAATTTTGTCCCAGGGAACCGTTTCTTCCAGGTGGTATCTGCTATTCCGCATCCTACAGAAACAGAAAAACTAGGGACGACCATTGCCAGTACATATGGAGATGGGATTCCCGTAACTAAAGTAAAAGGTTCTGGTAACGGTGGAAACTTTGTAAGAATCACACCAGAAACGGAAGCTGCGATTCTACAAAATGGAAGCTCGAATGCGATTTCTTATCAGTCAGGCGCAAGCCCCATCGAGATCAAAATCGTAGACCCTAAAAAGGTTGTACCGAAGTACTATAAAGTATTGATCACAACAGATTCTCTTGTCGATATAGACATCGTGTCAGAAGGAGAGTCTGGAACGCCCGTCGTAGATTCTGTATTTGCCGAGTGGATGCTGTTTGAGAGTGACGATGAGAATGTTTCTCTATCTGATCCGATATTCATGTCTACTTATGTCAAGCGAAACGATGGTTCTGCTCCGAGACCTGCTGCATTAGGAGGGATCGAGCGTGTCATCAAAGATAGAGGAATCTCAGTCGCTGTACGTGGTGTAACCGCGGCAGGTGATACCTTGGATGAGGCAGGACAAATGGGTATCATCGGAGGGGAATTGACCTTCGACGATCCATCTCAAGCTTGGCTTGCGGGTCTACCCGACAATGATGGTGCCTTCGGAGGAACATGGGACTGGATTAGAAACGATGCTTCTGGTTACACATTCCCTGCCTTAGGTGTATTTGATAAGTTTGGCTTCTTCCAGAATATTTTGGGTGGAACATTTGGCCCATTTGTACTGTCACGAAGCTTCAGCTCTGAATCTGGAACGGGGGTTTCACCTGGTGTACCTTTGGGTAATCCTACCAACAACCGCCAGATTTCACCTGCAGATCTAATCGACTTGACGGAGCTACCTGATATCGACATCGTAATTACGGGTGACAGTACCAAATGGTCGCGTTGTGTAGTAGTCGAAACCTCTCCTGGCGCCAACTCTTCTACCAATGACTTGGGAACGGGAGCATGGGCACTTACAGCCAAGTGGAAAGACAATGTAGATCAGGACGGAAACTCCCAAGGAAACCGTACAGATGAAAATCACGGTCTAGGATGGTTCCCTGGATATGCTATCAATGTAAATACGGGTGAGCGCGTCAATATTTTCTTTGGAGAAAGTGAGTGGGACAGAAAGAACAACGGAAATGACATGCGTTGGAATCCTACCTCTGATTTCTTTAACCTAGATAACTTTACGTTGGACTTCGTAGGAGGACGCCACTACATCTATGTGACAAACCAGCCTTATGATGGTTGTGCCGCAATCGCAGATTCACTCCAAAACGGAACTGAGAAAGGGGTATTTGCCAACTCGGTCTTCTTGCCTTCGACTGGCAAGGCGATGGTAGGTGCTTACAAGCATGTCGCTTGGGTGGGTATACCTCTCGTGAATGAAGGATTTGACATTACGGATCCGACGACCATTCCTACAGATGCACGTGTCTCTCTCCGCGTACGCCAGCCCTTCCTCAATGATGAGGTGGACGATGCACTGCCTGAGTTTGACTTCAATACGCAGGATATCGCGGTGAAAACAGGTGAGATTGAAGTAGCTCAAGAAGCCCTGGATAATGTCCTGGTTGTACCGAATCCTTACTATGCCTACTCAGAGTATGAGACAGGACAGTTGGATAACCGTGTGCGTATCACGAATCTTCCACAGCTTTGCCGTGTGACGATCTTCACACTGAATGGCTACATGGTACGTCAGTTTACCAAAGACAGTGAGCAGACCTTCCTTGATTGGGACCTGAAGAATACGAGTGGGGTGCCTGTGGCGAGTGGGATGTATATCATCCATGTCGATGCAAACATCGGAGAGCAAAAATTAGGTGAAAAGACTATCAAACTCTTCGCCGTACTTAGACCGATTGACCTAGACAATTTCTAACAGATATATGATGAGGAAGCAGAGTCTCATGTAGACTCTGCTACTCTTTCTTTTCACAGAATAAGCCTGGCATTTATGAAAAAATATATACTCATCGTATTCATGCTCTGTGTAGGATTTGTCTATGCACAGCCTGAGCGTGTCGGCCAGTCTGGTGCGGCAGAACTCCTGATCAATAATGTACCCCGCAGTTCTTCCTTGAACGGGCTCAATATTGGTAGCTCAGAGGGCATCGAAAGCTCCTTTGTTAATCCAGCAGGTGTCGCTACGACTGAGGGAACAGAATTGCTGTTTTCTCATACTCGGTGGTTGATCGGATCAGATATTTCGATCAACAGCTTTGGTGTTTCGCAAGGATTGGGAAGCGACAATGGCTCCCTAGGACTAGCCGTCAACGCCTTCAACTTTGGTGACCTGACCCGTACGACTGTCAATAACCCTGATGGAGACTTGGGCACATTCCGAGTCACTTACCTCAACATTGGGCTGACTTATGCGCGTCAGTTTACAGATCGTATCTACGTCGGTTTTACAGGTCGTCTCATTAGCGAATCTACTCCTGAAGTAGCCGCCTCTGGTTTTGCACTTGATGCAGGTATCCAGTATCGCGCGTTGAAAAAAGACCGTTTGAAATTAGGAATCTCTTTGCGCAACGTAGGTCCAACCATGGCGTTTGACGGGGATGGACTGGCAAGAAGGGTAGAACTCGAGAATAACAACGGATTTACAAGTACTGTACAGCTCGAAGGGGAAGAGTTTGAAATACCCGCTACTTTATCTATGGGGGGATCATTTGACTTCTTTCTTGGCGAGAGCAATACCATTACAGCAACTGCTGGATTTATCTCTAACTCATTCTATTACAACCAGGGAGGCCTGGGACTTTCTTACAAATACAAAGATTTTGTAATATTAAGTGGGTCTTTTCTTTATGAAAACGGTATATTTGGTGAAACCATTGGTGTGGATGGCAGGTATAATGTCTATACTGGCTTTGCATCAGGTGCAACTTTCCAAGTTCCCTTCAAGACAGGGAGGAGAGATTTGGAAGGAAATCTTGTTTCATCCAAGTTTTCACTTGATATGAGTTATCGGACAACTAACCCCTTTGGAGGTACCTTAGTATTAGGTGTCCGTACAGAAATATAATCTGGTATAACCAGAGACGTAATAATTTTATAGTTCTGATTGGACTGACCTTCGGGTTGGTCCAGTTAGTTTTTTTTTCATTTGTAAAAAGAAGGTAATATGAGTGACGTGACTTATTTGACGAAGGAGGGCTATGATAGACTCACAAAGGAACTAGCTGAGCTTAAGGGCCCTAAGCGAAAGGAGATCGCAGGAATGATTCAAAGAGCACGTGAATTAGGCGATTTGAGCGAAAATGCTGAATATGATGCCGCTAAAGATGCACAAGGACTGTTAGAGCTTGAAATTTCGAAGCTGGAAAATAAATTGGCTACTGCACGTATCATTGATGACTCTAATTTTGATCCCAACAAGGTATACATACTCTCAAAGGTGAAAGTAAAAAATATCAAAATGAAGAAAGAGTTTACCTATACCTTAGTGCCTGAAGAGGAACAGAACCTCCGAGAAAATAAGATCTCTGTCAAGTCACCTGTAGGAAAAGGTCTCATTGGAAAAGGTCCTGGCGATATCGTAGAAATAGAAGTCCCCGCAGGAAAACTCTCATTCGAAGTCCTGGAAATCACACGCGCGTAAAGAGAAATCCTCTAAAAATTATATAATTTAAGGCCCAGGCACACCTGGGTCTTTTTTTGTTAGGCACAAACTGTATAGTCAGTAGACGTGTGCTTCTAATCACGATCAAACCTAAGATATAAACCCCCATTTTTATGGCCTCCATCTTTACCAAAATCGTCAACGGTGACATCCCCGCCTATAAAGTAGCAGAAACAGAAGATTTTCTCGCTTTTTTGGATATCAGACCCCGTGTGAAGGGACATACACTCTGTATTCCTAAGGTAGAAGTAGATTATGTATTCGATCTAGACGACGAGCGCTACATCGGGCTGCAGATTTTTGCACGTGAAGTGGCACGTGCCCTTGAGAAAACAGTTCCTTGTAAGCGTATCGCAACAGCAGTTCTCGGGCTAGAAGTCCCACATGCACATATTCATCTACTCCCCATCAATTCCATGCAGGAGTTTGGCTTTCATATTCCCCCTATCGAAATCACGAGCGAAGAGATGGAAACACTTGCCGCCAACATACGAGCAAATGTGGCTTTAGGGTAATTCATATTTCATAGAATATTTTTCATTGTTCAGACAATGTATGCTGGTGAGTCAGGTACACCTTGAAAAATGAAAAATGAAAAATGAAAAATGAAAAATGAAAAATGTCACTTCACCCTTCCAGGGTTATTCTTGATAAAATCTGCCCAGTCTTTGTTGCTTTTGCCAGGGATAGTCGGGACATTTTGGAAGAAATGACAAACAGCTACTGCGAGTCCATCTGTCGCATCCAAATACTTGGGCTGTTCTTCAAACTTCAATAGCTGACGAAGGATGTGTGCCACTTGTTCCTTACTTGCCGAGCCACTGCCTGTGACGGCAGTCTTTACTTTTTTGGGGGCATATTCAAATACGGAAAGGTTGCGTTGAAGGGCAGCCGCCATCGCTACTCCCTGGGCACGACCAAGCTTGAGCATGGATTGAGGATTTTTGCCATAGAAGGGTGCCTCCAAGGCCATCTCCTTGGGTTGAAACTCGTCGATGAGCCCTCCCACACGTGCATGTATCTGCTTCAGTTTTTCAGGGTGAGATTTTTCTTGTTTTCCCAGGTGGATCGATCCACAAGCCAGTAGTTCCATTTTCTTTCCCTTACAAGCAATGATGCCGTAGCCTGTCACCTGCGTGCCAGGATCTATCCCAATGATGATGCGCGCTCCCATATAAGCAAAAATAGGATAATTTGAACAAGACGCCAGCGTGATACATGCCATCCGTACGTAGGGCCACCGCTACAGCGTGGCTTTCCGCAAGTAAGGATATCTTTTTTCAGGACTTGGGTAATCTGCGTATTTGATGTAGTTTTCTGCTCAGGAAAAAATGGATTGCAAGCCTTTTATTGGCTGAGAGTTACATGAAAAATCACCTTTTAAAGCAAAACGGGTATGTCTACGGATGGGGAAGGGGCTTACTTTCTCTGACGATTATCGGATATATCTTATGGTATACCTTGCAGGAGCAGAGCGGATGGACATGGCCTGTGATCTCTTGGCGGGAAGTAGGGTTTATATCTCTGGCGTTACTTTTTCTCCCACTTAATCTTGGCTTAGAAACCCTGAAATGGCAGCAATTACTAGGGGATAAAGAAAATCGCCCCTCGATTTTTCAATTGGGAAAGGGGGTTTTGGCAGGGATTTCTTTGGGGATATTTACCCCCAATCGCATCGGAGAGTATGCCGGAAGGCTTATGTTTTTGCCCAAAGACCAGAGATGGAAGGGGGGAATCACGACATGGATCAATCGCCTCAATCAAATGCTGATCACTTTGGGAGCAGGATTAGGGAGCTTGTATGGTTTGAAGGATACGCTGTTGGATTTTGAGGTAAACGGCTGGGCACCATGGACCTATTTAGTCATGATTGCTTGGATTGCCTGTATAAGTCTGGCAATATTCTTATTTGCTCATAAGTGGACTTTACAACATTTTCCCTTGCCCAAGATCTGGAAGCTCACACGCTCAGTAAGAGCTGCAGGAGAATCGCTTGCATGGGACCAACTCCTCCATGTCACCTTACTTTCTCTGCTGCGATATACTGTCTTTGCCTTGCAATACATATGGCTTTTGTATGCCTTTGGCTTCGAAGGATCTATGGGAATGGCTTGGCACATGGTCACCTTGGTATTCCTGATCAAGTCCTTGGCACCGATTGCATCCGTGGCCGAACTGGGAATCCGAGAAGCAGTAGCTTTGACCATCATGGGATACTGGGCAGTTTCTGCTCCTACGATTTTGGCTGCGACACTCTCTCTTTACTTGATCAATTTGGTTTGTCCCGCTTTGGTGGGCTTATACTTTCTGATCAAAAAAGGGAAATAGTATACATACAAATACGTCATACAACTTTTTATACCTCCGTAAGTAGGTGAACATATGAAGTGAGATGTAAAATCATTAATATCAGTATATTAAGTCTCTTGTCTTGAGTGTAGCGAAACCCCTTACAGGATCGCCTTTCACCATCTAACTTCTTACTTGAATACTGCGACAAAAGAACTTAGGCACCTTGAACATGATTAGATCTCAACGGCCAACACCTTTAACTCTGATGTTTTGAACGAAGTGAAATCCCTCATGGGATGATGTCTTTTATCTGTCGCCTTACTTAGATTGATCCCTTATCTTATGCTTGTACTCGTATCGATTCTCACCGCATGCATGGTATTCTACGGGGGATTTGTGTTTTGGAGTGGAT
>JBCBPW010000046.1:0-16435 GCA_039820545.1 Bacteroidota bacterium
AGCCATTGAGCAAGTACGGGGATAAATAGATAGCACTCTCTTTGGTAGGCAGGTTTGGGGACTTTCCATTGACTTTTGATATAAAAGTAAAAACCTGTGCCAATCAAATACTCATAGGGGTAGGGGATGAGGATAAGTGAAAAATTTCCAATCTGATAAATCTCCATAAAATAGAGGCCATACCAGAGATTGACATAGACCAGAGAAAAAAGAAATACCGTAAAAAATACATAGGCGATAGGATTGCCCTTTCTCTTTTTAAACAAGAATAAAATAAGCAGTAAACCTTGAAGCGCTCCAAAAAGAACGAGGGCATTGGCAAAAGAATAGTCTCCGTACACTTGTTGGATGAATTTTATCTGATACGGGTAGGTGAGCAGAATCTACCTACTCATCCTCCCAACGCTACATGAATGCTAACGTCTAACATACAATTTACGTTCGCTTTTCATGTAAAGACTGCGATTTATCAGAAATAATGCCGAGAACCCTCATCTATATCGAACCATTTCAAGCACCTTCATTTTTTAGAGATCGAAGGTGCCATCACGTATGAGCTATAAGCGAGTGAGTGTGAGGTGTGAGTTCAGCCCCTCTATACGCAAGTGATAAACGCCCTTGCTTAAGCTCGAAATATCCAATGGAAATGGGGAGCCACCATCTAGGAATCCAATCTCTTGTGCTAATACTAAACGCCCCTGAGTATCGTACACAGATACTTGGGTAGGGGTTTGTTTTCCATTTCTGAACCGTAAATACACCCAATCGTTTTGAATGGGATTGGGGAATAGTCCGATGGAAACGAGAGGATTATCAGGATCTAGAGAAGTGGGGACAAATTGATTGATGTAAAGGCCTGTAAAAGGAGTAGTAAAAATCCCGTCCTCACGTAAACCAGCAATCAAAATATCGGGTACCTCGTCGCCATCTACATCGCCAATCCCCACATCGCCATCATCTACTCCTATAAAAGGTTGATCAGCGACTTCTGTAAAATTTCCCATACCATCATTGAGGAGAAGGGCAGATATTTCCACAAGGTTAGTGTTGACGCCTGTTATGAAGAGATCTGGAGCACCATCTAGATTGCAGTCAAAGAAGTCTACCGATCCTTCGCTGATACCAAAGGCGGCGAGTTCTGGGGGACTTGTTTCTGTAAGTTCGCCATTGCCATCATTGAGATAGATATAGAAAGGAGTGTTACCTAAAGCGTCTTCGCCTGTCAGCAATAAGTCCTCATCATCGTCTCCATCAATATCAGCAAAGTCCACCTCACCCAGTTCTAGTATGGCTAATACGTTACTCGTATCCAGTGTAAAATTTCCTAAGCCGTCATTGATGTAGAGAGCCGAAAATCCATTGAAATCGGTCGTATCCGTCCCAAATCCTGTGATAGCCAAATCTATGAAGTTGTCATCGTTTACATACCCCCAAGCTATTTTATTTGCAGTTTCAAATTTGAATGGAGTCTGAGTGGCCAAGGTGAAGTTGCCATTTCCATCATTTAAGTAAAGCTCCGTCCTTCCAAGAGGTTCCACATTGGTACTCACAATCCCTGAGATTATCAGATCTTGATCATTGTCTCCGTCCACATCAGCAGCGGCTATATCCCCATCAAAAACTTGGGTAAAAGGAGTGTTAGGAGCTAAGGTGAAATTCCCATTGCCATCATTGAAGAAAAGTTGGGTAGTTGCATCTGTATTGATGCCCGATACGACAAGGTCCTCATCCTTATCTCCATCCACATCTACAAATTTAATGGCACCTTCAAATACGCCTATGAGGGAGGTATCCATGACTTCTGTGAAGTTGCCGTTGCCATCATTGGTATATAGAATGGCGACATCATCCATACCAAAAATATCAAAGCCTCCAATAATCAGTACATCTAAGTCTCCGTCCCCATCTATGTCACTGAATGCTACTGCGGGTTCTTCAGCTTCCACAAAAGGGGGGGCAGGATCAGCATCTATAAAAGGTTGAGCAAATAGCATGGTGGATGAAAGGCATAAAAGTAGGGTGAGTGATTGTCTCATAGTGTGATTTTAGTTCGTATCTATAAAGGAATGGCTCCCCTACCCATAAGGTTAACACGAACAAAAAAATGGGAGGTACATTTTAACATGGCCCCCATCTTGATGAGACAAGCTTTCTATTTTGACATCGGATAGGCTATTCACGTGAGTGTAACCCGATCAAAAAGCATCTGGGTTGGAGGAAACGTTTCCTTTCTTCGGGATGATGCCAATACAATCCCCCATAATGAAAGATCATTTTCATCGTGCCATCAGGAACTTTGGTATTGATCTGTGGTGTTTCTGTCCTTGGAAAGCCCAAGGTTCAATAGCACATCATAAATGCTTCCAGTTCTTTGCTAGGTTCGAAAATTTCTCCTCTCATGTAGGTGGCTGTTTCAACTTTGGGTATGTCCTACGATAAGTTTACACCTTCTCCTCCTGATACACGCGTACCCAGTCTACATACATAAATTGCGGGAAGGGCGTCGTGGCGTCTGGTCGTCCTGCGTAAGTACCACCGACCGCCATATTGAGCAGAATGAAGAAATCCTGGTGAAACTCTGATCGGTCCTCAGCGGTCAGGGGAGCCGAGGCAAAAGCTTTCCCATCTACGAACCACGTAAGCTGGTCCGCTGTCCACTCCAGCTCGAATATGTGAAAGGCATCTGCAAATATCCCTTCTTCCAACCTGTAGGAAGCTGCACCCATCATGGCATGGGAATCGGTCGTGTCTGCATAGTGCAAATTGGCCTCGACTACAGCCTCATCCTTGGAGCCATACAATTCCAAGATATCGATTTCACCACATTGTGGCCAGGGCGTATCGCCTCCGTTTTCGTTGATGTTGGCGCCAAGCATCCAGAAAGCAGGCCAGATGCCTTGGCCCTTGGGGAGTTTGATGCGAGCGGCAATCTTTCCGTAGGTCCAGGTATGTTTATTTGCCGTGTGAAGGCGAGCCGAAGTATACTGATCCATGCCATGTGCTTCGCTCTCGTGTATGGCTTTGATTACCAGGCACTCGTCGTCGATGTAGGCATTTTGAGTACTGCTGGTGTAGCGCTGCCACTCGTCATTGAAGCGACCTGCGGGTTCGACCTGATAGGTCCAATTCCTACCATCGAGGCTATCTCGATCAAATTCATCTGCCCAAGCCAGTTTCCAGTTTGTGCCTGGATCATAGCTATCTACTTGGGTGCTTACTTTTTCCTGCGTCGTTTCTGTTGAGTCTGTGCAACCAACAGTGAGCGCGAGCAAAGTAACGAGGAGGAGTAAATGCGTAGAGCTCCTTTTCATGAACATTGGGTTATTTGGGAAGGGATGAAAGATCATATTCAATGGCTTTTCATCTCAAACATACATATACCTATTGACAAACAAATATCTGCTTATCAGAATCATCATCAAATGCTGCTTCCTCAAAATCTCCAAACTTGTGCAAAATCTGGAAACCACCCCATGTCAGATAGGTATCTAGCTCTTGGGGATAAAACATCCGCATGTCTAAATTCTGAACAGAGTCAAATACGCCATTTATGAAGTAGTGCCATTCGATCCGATTGATCTGTGTTGGACTATCATATCGCATCTGCTGCTTGAGCATGACTTCTCGACCATCCTCAGTCGTGTAGTTCGTGACTTTTTGTAGCCCTTTTTGCCCCTCTACAATGTAGGAGATATTGGGATTGAAGCAATCCAGGAGGAAAAGTCCCCCTTCTTTGAGGTGCTTTTTGACTGCTCGAAGTGTCTGGAATAAGTCCTCGTTTTGGTACAGATGGTGAATGGAATTGAAAGGAATAAAAATGAGGTCGTATTGTTCGGGCAAATCAAAGGTCCTCATATCTGCTTCCACAAATGGGATAGACAAACCCGCTGCTGAGGCCTTCGCTTTCGCCTGCTCAAGCATAGAAGGTGTGTAGTCTACTCCTGTGATACGGTAGCCTGCTTGTGCGATGGGCAGCGTCAATCTCCCCGTCCCACAACAAAGCTCCAGTATATGGGCATTTTTATCTTGGGGTAGCCATTTTTTATAGAAAGGCAAATCCGTCATGTGTGTATTGTGCCCATCATAAATATTGGCGTCGTAGATCAGGTCGCCTACCGTGTAGGGATGATTCTTCTCGTTCATACTCGCTTAACTAAAATGATATACTACCTTTTCTATTCAAATTCTGAACGTCTTACCTTATCAAAGGTAACGACTGAAGACACCAAAAAGGGAGCGTCACTTACGACCAAATCAAATTGAGCTATATACTCAACAGGTGTGATCAGTTTGATATATTCAGAGTTTCCAAAGTCCAAAGATTCCGAAGTTTCAAAGCTATATAAATATGGCAAAGGGGTCTTTTTGATCCGCAGGTATCCGATTTGAGTGCTTATTTTTTGTGGAATGGTCCTCAATTCTAGTACTAGCTCTTCTGGTTTTAATATGATGACTTTTGCGATTGCATCTGCATCAGCCTCCATACGATAATGGTTGACAGAACTATCCGTCAGGGAAAATCTGTAGTCCTTCCCATTGGTGGGACTATAGGTGACATATTGACCATCTAACACATAGATAGAAATCCAATCTCTAGGAAATTCTTTCAGCTCTACTTTCTGTAAATCAAACGCTTGGGAGATGACTCCGAGGTAATAGTCTACAGCTTGTCTGTCAATTTCACGTGGTTGCCAAACCGCTATTTCTCTAACATATTTTGAATCCCTCGTGGTGTCGATAAACAGTTGATGTCTACTCGAATCGAGCCATTGAGGAGAATTTCGCTCCAGGATCGTATCGATAGGTATGCGCGCTTGCGCTGTCTCTTCCATAGCAGGAGACTCATAGTTTTGGGTGCTTGTACATGAAGCGAGTATGAAGAGGAATAGGATGTATCCAAGTCTTTTCATGATCATTCGATGATTAACGCAAGGTGTGGAATCCGTCCAGGCTATGATGCAGTTTCTATAATCCCATATCCCTTATCTAAACTGCTTGGGCAACATATTTTTCCCTGCATGTTCAGCGACTGCCACAATTCGTTTGCGTCTGGTTTCCGTTCTTTTAGCAGACATGATCCAGTACAATAGGTTCTTCTTTTTGGAATTGCTGAGGCTGTCAAAGTATGTCGCTGCACCTTTATGATGCGCCCATTCGGCAATTAAATCCTCTGGAACGACGAGCGCTTCCACTTGATCTAGGATGGTCCAAGAGCCATTTTCTTTGGCAATTTCTATGCTTTTGTAGCCTTGTTCTGTCATCAGCCCTTCCTCAATTAGGACTTTTACTTTGTCCTTGTTGACCTTAGACCAGTTGCTTTTAGGTTTGCGTTTACAGAAGTATTGTATATACTTCTCCTCATCGATTGCTTTTTTGGTGCTGTCGATCCAGCCAAAGCATAGGGCCTCATCGACGGCCTCGCTCCAACTAAGATTGGGCGTGGGAGAACTTTTCTTGTAGAAGATGAGCCATATGAATTCCTTTTTCAAGTGATTCTCTTCGAGCCATGCGCGCCACGCTGCTTTATTTTCAGGGCAAAAATTATCCATCATTTCAAACAGGGTCTTAGGAAATAGATAGCGACTCATTCATCATTTTTCTCCATTTCTAGCCACTCCTCGTACGAAATGACTTTTCCTCCTACTTCGGGTCGATACTTGCCTGGGAGCTTCCCGATAAATTCCAGATAATGCCCGTCAGGATCTGTAAAGTAAATGGCAATAGCAGGAATATTGGCAAATACCATAGGCCTTTCGGAGTCATCCCCAAAGAAGTTCCAGAAGTTCAACTGATGGGATTTCAGGAAGTTAATGGATTCATTTAAAATCCATTCCCAATCACACTCAAAGGCAAAATGGCGCAAATCAATTTCTCCCTTTGGCTTTTCCCAAACTCCCAAGAAGGATTGATGGGTTTTCTCCCCTATCCAAAATAAGGCCGCCCGTCTTTCCTCTTCCATTACAAATTGCTCTAAACCCAAGATTTTTGTATAAAATGCTATGGAGCGTTCGAGGTCTTCGACAAATAAATGGGTTTCAAAAAGTCCTTTGATCATAGGAGTTTATCTTTGATTTTGAGCCATTCTTCGTAAGATACTACGCGTCTTTCTTCTTCAGATTGGACTTTCCCCGGCAGGACGCCGATGTACTCGAGTTCATGCCCGTCGGGATCATGGAAGTAAATAGAGATGGCGGGCATCCAACAAAAGACCATGGGTTTTTCGTTTGTGTCGTCCAGGAAATTCCAGCATGGAATACCGTGGGATTGGAGGAAGGGAACGGATTCGTGGAGGACCCATTCAGGTTCGCATTCAAAGGCAAAATGGCGAATGTCGATTTGCTCTTTGGGTTTTTCCCAAAGTCCTAGCATGAACTTTTTGTCTTCGCCAATCCAGAAAAAGGCTGTTCGGCGATCTTCCCTGAGACGGCATAGTTTCAGGCCCATGACTTGGGAATAAAATGCTGTGGAACGTTCGAGATTTTCAACAAATAGATGGGTTTCGTAAAGTCCTTTGATCATTCAAGGCGTTTAGAGGTTTAACAATGCCCTAATGGCGCTTACTTTACTCAGATTATACGGATAATATCATATGAAGGACAGTTTTTGACCCCATTTCTTCTTCCAAATTGTAGGAAAATGTGAGTGATTGAGCGACTGCTTGGGCATACGTACTGAAAAGTACCATCATGCGTTCGAGGCATTCTCGTATATTCTGTTTTTCATGATTGGGATAGGTGAGGAGGATTTGCGCATATTCGGATTCAGAGAGGTAGGGTTGAATAAATCTAAGGCCCTTGCCTACAGCAACAGTGAAATCCGTTTGAACACCTACATATATTTCTAAGATGCGATGGAACATTTGTCTCACAGGACCTTCCATGATTTCTTTAGTGTGGATGATCTCTTCTCTTGCCAGGGCTTTGGCTACGTAGGGACAGACCCACCAAAATTCGTTGCAGATATCTTGAAATTCTTTTACTGAGGGGCGTCGAATCAGATAATCTGCTTCGCTGGCTGGGGGCATATCCCCAAAGTGTCCTTCTTTGTCCAGCCATACTTTTGTCAGACTGTCCCGCTCAAAAGATTGGTGGAGCTTGTCGACAGGAAACAGCGTCAGGTCTATGCGATGGCCATCTTCAAATACCGTAAGATAAGTGAATCCGTCCTTCGCTTCTTCTGCTCCAAAGCTCATCTCATCGGGCAGTTGCCACAAGATCTTTTTCCCGAAGATGCTGGTCCAAGTATGATCTGCTAAAAAGGGCGCCAATTCCTGGACAACAAATACGAGGTCGAAGTCCTGATAAGGATCAGGCGCTACGTTGTCATTGGCCCTTGAGCCATTGAGGAGGACTGCCTTGATCCTAGGATCGGATGTCGCGATATTGAGGATTTGCTGCTTTATTTCATTACTACTTCGCATGGGATTATGGTATTTCCCTTTCACTTGACCTTCCGCATCTTCTTCGCCTCTCGAATCCCGCTGAGGTAAGCTCCATGAACGGTGGCCCTATAATCCGCAATGGTATGCTCTCCTGCAAAAAATACTTTTTTATCTACAGGCTTTTCGAAGACTTCATAGGGATCGCTTCCGCTTCCTTTGGCAGCAAAGGAGTAACTGCCGTAGGTGTAGGGATTTTGATTCCATTGGGTTCTAAGCATCTGTTTGGGATGGTGGATGTTACTTCCGTAGATATTGCGAAGGTGAGACATGACGGCTTCTGTGATCTCTTCGTCTGTCATCTGCTCCGTCGTGACCGCATAATCGCCATAGGCAAAGGTCATCAGGGCAGCGTCGTTTAGATACCTCGTCATATTTAGGAAGTAGTTGAATTTTCCTCTTTCCTCGGGTGTGTAGCCTATGTATTGGACATCTGCATCCCAAAAGATCTCATCCCAGACAAAAAGGAATTTATTGACCGTGCCCATGCCCAGCCTTTGGATGGCTTTCTGTGTACGCTTGGGTAGGGCTGGGATAAACTGAATTATGCTTCTTTTTAATACACCTAATGGAACCGCAACCAACACGATATCTGCTGAGTAGCTACCTTGATTCGTTTGGACAGCAATACGTTCTCCCGAATAATCAATCTCTGTCACTTGGGTATTCAAGCGAATGTCTAGATCCTGAGCCAGATAGTCGGCCAAACGATCATAGCCATTGGTGATGATCACATCTGCTCCATCAAATTCTTCGTCGTCGTAGAATCCCTTAGAAGCTAGCTGGTAAATATCCCCTCCTGTATCGAACTCAAGATAAGCGGACAGCATATAAGTCCAGAGTCGATCATTTTTATATTGAGGATAATCTTGGTAAAAGACTTCCGCAAAACTCTTCTTTTTCCGTCCCCTCATCTCTTCCAGGATCTGTTCGTATTGCACTTCCGCCCGTCCCAATATCACATCATCATAGATGATCCCATCCTGATCATACACCTTCACGTTTTCATCGTTTGTGAGGAATATCTGGATCCCTGCTTGCTGGGCAAGCGTTGTAATAGGATTACCCGTGGGCCCATGTATCCAGCTCGCCCCCTTGTCAAACGCCACGCCTAAACTTCTGTCTGTTTGGGTACGTCCCCCTATTTGGGATTGAGCTTCGAGTACGATGGGTTCGTAGCCCTTCTTTTTGAGATGATGTGCCGCACTCAGGCCAGCGATACCTGCTCCTACGATGATGATGTCTTTCATGTGAATGGGAGGCTAATCTTCTGAGAATTTAGATTTCAGCATGGTTTGTGTACGATGATACAATCTCCATCAACGTTTGGAAAAGGCTAGTTCATTTACTCTTTCACCCGATACAAGCAGGGCATCCACCCTGCCTTCTGTATCTCTCACAAACCTGACTTCTCTCAAGTACCATAAATCTGCCAGAAATACATCGTTTTTAAAAGCCTTGAGTTCTATATCTTCCAATCGAGGGCGTTGTAATATAAGCGTTTCCTCCTTTACACGTATGCGGTAAAAGCAGTCTAGTTCATCACTAAAGTAATCTCCCACAAAATCGTTCAAGTCTTCCTGCGAATAATCTGCGGGTGTGTAAGCTTCGAAGAAAATAGAGTTCCCATTATTAACCGTGACTTCCATTTGGTATGCTGCGTCTTGTCTCACAAACTTGACCTCTACACTTGCTGATAGTCCCAGCATCTGGAAAGCGTGATTCGAAATTGGGGACATCAAACTTTCATTTCCCTTTCCCCTAAAATACCTCAGGGTATCATTCTGTAGATAGATTCTCCTTGCCAGTTGGCGTTGAGGATTCCAATAATAACCCGTAAACGATTCAAGCTTTTCTGGAGAAAGATCGATAAATTTTGGGGGATATACAGGTTTGTTTTCTGGTATCTTAGATTTATTCTCTAAAAAAATATCAGCAACTTCTAGTGCCAAACCTTCAGAATCTGTCTCTGCTGAAGTGCTAAATACAGCGATCGCTAATCTCTCTTCAGGAAATCGTGAGAGATATGCCCTGTAGCCTGCATCTGATCCCTCATGAAAGATCTGTTTATACCCATTGTAGTTGTTCACAAACAGTCCATAAGCACCAGTGAATGTAGAACCATCATTGAGCTGGGCTAGCGTCTCCATTTTGGCGAGAATTTCTGCATTACCCACCTTCGGAGATTCAAAATTTAGCACCCATGCACTTATGTCATCGAGGGTGGTAAATACACTCGTCGAACCTGTGATCGAAAAACTTAATACACGCTTCTTGTAGGAATCACCCCGTTGTTCATAAGAATACGCTCTGTTAGGAACAATCTTCTCATGATCATCATAGAACTGACTATTCTTCATACCCAAAGGCTCAAAAATCCGCTTTTGGGTAAATGCTGCTAAGGTCTGGCCAGATACGCGCTCAATAACTTCAGCAAGTAGTGTATATCCTGTATTGGAGTACCAGTACTTTTCACCTGGGATAAAATTTAGTTCCTGTTGTCTTACGATCAATTTTAATAAATGGTCGTTTGTAATGGCATCGTCCATTCGACCTCCTGCTAAACAGTACAGATCCCAATGATCCCTTAACCCACTGGTATGAGAAGCTAGATGCCTAAGTGTGATTGTCGTCCCGAAGCTAGGGAGCTCAGGAATAAATTTTCGAATGTCATCATCAAACGAAAGTTTGCCCTCTTCTTCTAACAATAGCAATGAAAAAACGGTGAACTGCTTAGAGACAGATGCAACATGAAACACCGTATGAGGCTGGACAGGAATTTCATATTCGAGGTTGGCACTCCCGTATCCTTTTTTCCATATCACTTCCCCATCTTTCATGATGCAGAGACCTGCACCTGGCCTTGTTGGATGATCAAAGTCTTCAAAAATTTGATCAATGCGTCTTTGCTCTTCTGCTGTGATAGTTTGCCCTACAAGCTGCTGGTTTAGGGTTATACATACAATCAGTAACCCCATTTTGATTCGAACAAACTTCATTATCCTTTGTGGGAATCCTGTTTTCAGCATGGTATTATTCCTCCATTTTATTTTGGCAAGTGAAAGACGATGTTTCCTACGACTTCATCTCCTTTATGAGATTTCCGCTTAATCCTTTTCTAAGTGGACGCACTTTCTATGTTTCTCAAATAAAAAAAATCACTTGAGGGATGAAACTACCCTCTCATCATTTTGTCTCCATCTTTGCATAGTCTACGACGGCCTTGGTCCTTCCCTTTTCGTTAGGATCTAAATATAACTCTTGGCCTTTAAGTAGGATGATCTTCTTAGTTTCTCCCACCAAGACATCTGCCATACGGATGATGGTTCCCTTTTTCTGGATTCTTATCGAAAATGCCCGCTTCCCGATATTCTGTACCACAGCATAGCAGTCCTCTCCCTCATAGGGATTGATGGTGGCATCTTGTCCAAGGCCTTTGCCTGTCATCAGCATACTTTGGGAGGGATCTAGCGTGAATTCTGTTTGGGCGAAGGATTCGAGTTGTGTGAGGAAAAGTAAGCAAATGGTGACGATGAGTACTTTCATATGATTTCTTTTTTAAGAAAAGCATTGAAAATAAGCGAATGTTTGTCAAAGAGCGTGCTCGTTTATGTGGCACAATTGCGGATTTATTCTGTCAGATTAGCCCCAACGGGACGTTGGCGCTGGCGGGGGCAAAAAAAGTGAAGCCACAACCTGCTCTACGTAGCCATCAAGCTACGTAGCTCTCAAATCCTTTAGACTCCCGTCTAACAAAGCAAAAAAAGCGAAGCCCTACCCCGCTCTGGGTAGCCATCAAGCTACGCAGCACCCCAATCTATTAGTTTCCCAACTAAGCAAGCTAGCACAGCTAGGCTGTCAGATTCGCACCAACGGGACGTTGGCGCGGGCGGGTAAGACGTTGGCGCTGGCAGAGCTATTGGTCCCTGTCCCCTGTCCGAGACAGCTTGCTATAATGTGAAACATGAAGTTCACAAGTGAAACACCCACTCGCTCTGGGTAGCCATCAAGCTACGCAGCACCCCAATCTATTAGTTTCCTAACTAAGCAAGCTAGTACAGCTAGGCTGTCAGATTAGCCCTAACGGGACGTTGGCGCTGGCGGGGAGTGAGAAAACTAGGCTCCGTCTCCTTCCATATCAAGAACGACCTCAGCCGACTCACCCATCTCGGCAGCTTCCTCCCACCTCGTACCAGGAATACAGTTCTTCAGCATCTCAGTTACCTCTGGAAATTCCTCAAAAGCCTCCATCCAGATGGTCCAAAATCCATCCGCCACCACAATCATCTCGATATAACCTCTCATCAATTCTCTAACGGCTTTGTTTGCTTTCCTATATGTATCACTCGCCTCTCTCGAATCGATATAAGCTTTCATTCGATGCTCATGCCTACGATCAGAAGCTTCTTTCCAGGCAATCGAACCCTTTTTTGGGGCACGCTTTTGCAATCCCACCAATTGGATCGTCGCCTCGATCCGCTTGCGCAAATCCGCATCTGTGATGTTCTCATTCACTTTTACTACACCCGAGGCGTCATAGCTGAAGTATTCAAAAGTGGGGTCCATGTCAGGCCACACAAATTCTTCTAGTACAACTTTTTTATCCCCTTTGGTAGAGTTACAATTTGTACAGCCCAAGAGAAAATTGTCCCAACTCAACTTCAAATCTGAGTTGGTCTTTTTGGGTTTTACATGCTCCACTGCTAGGTTAGCTTGGATCTTGCGTTCGCAGTAGGAGCAGTACTCGCCAATGCGATCAATCAAATACCTCCTGGATCGTGCATATTTATTGAATACGATCTCTTCTCCTTTGGAATCTGTAGGAACGTTTCCTTTTGCTATAGGTCTCATTTGCTGTGTAATTTTGCTAGTCGAGCGAGTTCAAGTTTGGCTTTGAATACGGGGTCATCTGTATGTTTGATCAACTGCGCTAAGTCGGGGTCTTCCTCCTCCTCTTCGGCAACAATGCCTCTGACAAATCGAACCGCAAGCTTTTCTTTTTGATGGAAAGCTTTACTTTCGACGCTTTCTACTCCCATAAATAAGGCAATCTTTTCTAAAGACATTGTATCAGGATGTTCGTCGATTGGATGGCCGTCCAGGTTGAATACTTCGTTGGCCTTCAATGATTGAACGATGAAGGGAGAATGCGTGGTGGCAATAAACTGTATCTTCGGAAAGGTCGTTTTAAGCCTTTCGATGATGCCTCGCTGTATATTGGGATGTAGGTGCGTATCGATGTCATCAATCAAAACGATTCCTTCCGTCTCTTTCAGTACATCCGAACCTATGTGGGGATTCAGCGTGATGGCTCTGTAGGAAATATCAACCACCAAATTTATGACCCCTCTATAACCCTCACTAAGATTCGAAAAGGACACCCAAGATCCATCCTCCTTCTGAACGATCGGCTCCCCTAGCTCCTCATGAAATTGTAGATCTTTCCATTCAGGTACGGTGGAAATGATCGCATGCTTGCATACATTGAACAATTTCTCATCATCGGCTTGCAAGGCAACATATTCGTCATTTTTGGGATCGAGACATGTATGATAGCCATCTAATCGTGAATCGCTAGGGAGAATTTCAGACAGCTTGTGTGAAGAGCTTGCCATCGAACGGTAAAGTAAAATGGGCAGATGGGTATCTTGATCCACATGATTTGCGATGCTTGTACCTATCTCCAATAGACCTTTAGCCTCTGTGAGATTTAGGCTTTTTGAGGTTCTGTCTTGGTCTCGCTTCCAGTCTATCTCACGATCTCCCGAGACAACACAGCCTTCTAATAATACATCTGTGTAGACGACACGACTTGGAGACATGATGACTTTTCTTACTTCGTCTTCGAATAAAGGCCTATGTTTGCTTCCCCTGGTACCAAACTGTGCCCCTGTTTGGCTCAGAATAGTACCTAAGCATATGGAGATGGCGTCTAGAAAAGAAGATTTACCTGTTCCATTATCTCCTATTAGGACCGTCATCCTATCATTAAAGAATAACTCCTTGTCCTCTACTCCCTTATAGTTAACCAATCGTATTGCCTGGATTCTCATAGCGTTCAATTACCATTTCTTTGATCTACGCAGTATGTTCATCTTATACTGGAACTGTCTGTGTAGAGGGTATGATTATAAATGCCTTTTTGGGTTACATCTAGGGTTTGAATGGGTTGCGAGGTGTGCGATTCTTAAGCATAGATTCATGCCGTGGAATTTGCTAATTCAGATTATCCACAGTCTCTGCCATTAGGGCTTACGCATGATAAATCCTCATCGTTGATTTTAGGTAATAGAGGTATATTTTTTTGTTCGAAGTAAAAGAATATCAGAATCCTAAAGTAAAAAATCATCCAATATAGCTTAAAAATGCCCATGAAAAATTTTAATGTTTAGACCCATCATTCGAAATGCAGCTCTATAATTTCTGATGGCAAAGCGACTTTGTAAAGCAATATGGATTGAAGGGCATCCCTAATTTCATCCTCCTTGACGATCAGGGAAACATCGTTTCTGCCAATGTAGAGCGTCCAAGCGATCCTAAGTTGAAGGAACGCCTACTGGCTATGAAACTGTAGTAAGTAGTCCTCAGTAAAATATAATACCCACTTAGACTATCACGTCTAAGTGGGCATTATATTGAATGATGAAAGCCGATCTACGCGCTAGTCGATCAACGTTACTGTGCCATATCGGGAAGGTTTCTGCCAATCTTCATACTTCATGCCTTGCCACACCCTTCCATCTTGGAAGATCGCTTTTTTCACTACCCATAGGTACGCATCAGGATTCATCAATTCCCCATTTTTTGTTCCATCCCACCACTCAGATGGACGCCCATCTACTAGAGCTGAGGATTCCCAAATTAATTCGCCAAGTGGATCATACACCTCAATCTCGAATTCTGCTAATCCTACACCTATAGGCATAAAAATATTGTGGAAGGGATCGTTTCTTCGCGGAATAAAGGCATTGGGGATGAAGAGATCTCCAAATCCTTCAGGGCTCACGGTCGAACGGGCAGTATCTGGACATTCAAATTCATTTTCGACGATCAACGTTACGGTGTATGCTCCATTTTGATCATACACATGTGATGGATTCTGAAGAGTGGATGTATTATCAGGAGAAGAGGGCTCTCCAAAGTTCCATAAATAAGTCAAGCCTGAGTCTGGGATAGAAAGATCCGTAAAGATCACAGCTCCTGTATTCACCCCCATATTCGTTGTATCAGCAGCCAAGAACCCCGCAATCGGGCTAGGGTAGACAGTGACCGCACCGCCTCCTGTTAGTTGGTCGAAGCAAACACCTTGATAACCTACAGTCAGGGTCACGTCATAAGTCCCAGGTTCTGTGTAGGTATAGGATGGATCAGGTCCAGTTGCGGTGTCTCCATTTCCAAACTCCCATAACCAAGAGGTTACATCATCATTGTTTAGAGAACTGAAGCGAACAGTTAAATCTTCACATCCCTCGACAATGTCTCCAAATAGAGCTTGAGGCTGTGGAAAGACCTCTACAGTATCTCGAACTGTATCTGTGCAACCAAAAGGATGGAATGAAACCAGTGTGATGATATACTGCCCAACCCCCGAGTAAGTAGTATTTGGATTCGTCTCAGTGGATGTCTGTCCATTGCCAAAGTCCCACTCGTAGTCAATGGCATCCGTCGATTGATTCACAAAATTGACGTTCAAGGGACCACCACAAGAATCGCCAGAAATATTCATCTCAAAATCTGCTACTGTACCTGAGGCTGCGTCTATGATGACCTCTGTCGTATCGAAACAGAAATTCTCATATCCTACGATCAGACGTGCTGTGTACATATCAGGCGTTTGGTAGATATGTGTAAATGAGCTTCCAATAGATATAGGAGGTTGATTATCAGAAATATCTACATCCAAGAAAGCAGAGGTGGCATCAGTTGAGGTATTCAAGAAGGTAACCTCAAGCGGGGCACAACCAGAAGCAGGGCTAGCCTCCAGGGCTGCTACAGGATCTGGTAAGACATAGAGCGTATCCGTAGCTGCTGCTGTACAGCCATTAGAGTCTGTCACTATGAGCGTGATGGGATACTCACCCGTGTTGGCCAATGCGATCACGGGTTCATTTGCAGAAGAAGTCGCAGGGTTTCCGTTGGGAATAGTCCAACTGTAACTTGCAGGTTGTGTCGAATTATTCTCAAGGTCGAGGACGTTGGGAATACCACACAAGCTGTCCCCATCTACTAATGTGAAGCCAGCAACAGGAGATGGATGAACGGTAATGGTCAAGGTATCACACCCTGTACAGAGACCGTCGTTGAAACAATAAATCACCTCATAGATCCCTGCACCTATTAGATCGGGACAGAATATTCCTGCAATGGAGTCTGTGATGCCCGGTCCTTCCCAGAAACCCCCGCTTGGCGTACCTTGGGTAAGGTTTATGCACCCATCTGCCACACAGATTGCTATGTCATTTCCTGCATCGACTACGGGCAGCGCTTGTACATTGATTGTAGCGGTATCGGATGAGGCCCCACACACATTTTCTGCTTGAATAATGGGCATAAAAATACCCAACGTATCAAATGTGACTAGCTGAGCGGAGATGAGTGGGTTCACTAAGATATCACCTAAGCCATTGAAGAAAGTAACGGAATCAATAGCGTTAGTTGACACAATATTCCAGGCCATCAATACATCATCCCCGATACAAATAGTGGTATCTAAGGGGTTGAGTGTGGTCGTAGGTACATCTCTCCCCACAAGCTCAAAGCAGACCGTGTCGATGTCACATCCGTTGTAGAGAACGGCACATACTTCATAATCGCGTGGTACTTCAAATCTAATCTCAGGGGAGAACGAAGTTGCTGAAGTCCCTCCTACAAATCCATAGTCGTTAGGATCACCATCTACAGTCCACCTGATGGAGTCTATCTGACCTTGTAGGACGGAGCTATTATTGGCAAAAGGTACAGCGAAGGGCACACACCCTGCGGTGGTATCAGGTGTGA
>JBCBPW010000046.1:16532-55835 GCA_039820545.1 Bacteroidota bacterium
TGATATCAGTTGTAATGGTATCGTTGATGACAACATTGGCTCTAGCGGTATCCACACCACAGACATTCGAGTCTGCTACAAATATCTCATAGGTCCCAGGCGTGGGATAGCATACCGTAATCGAATCATTGGGATTGGATGTCAGGAGAATGCCATCAAAGAAGGAAACATTGATCCCTGCATTGGTATTGTTGAGTGTCCAGACATAGTCGATGCAGCCTGTGACGCAGATAGTGTCGATGCTCGGCTGTAAGCTGATGCTGGGTGCGCCACTGGCATTGATTGTTTCGCAAAGGGTGACGGTATCACAATCTCCGAATAGGGTCACACAGACGTCGTAGTTCCCAGGATTGAGAAACTGGAAGTTGGGCTGTGCGACATTGACATTGCTGATGGTCCAGTCGCTACTACTCACTTGTCCGTCGATGGTCCAGAGATACGTCAGCGGATTGCCAAAGGGTTGTGTCGAAGTGTTGAACGCATTGACGGTAAAGGGGACACAACCTGCGGTGGTATCTAAGCTGACCTGTGGCTGGATAGGCGCGGTGATCTGTATGCGAACCGAATCGGTATCTGCTCCACAGACATTGTATACTTCGATGAAGGGGAAGAAGATCCCCGAATCAGGATAACATACCTGGAAGCTATCGACAGGATTGATCAAGATATTTCCCTGTCCGTCGTGGAAGACGACCGAATCTAAGGCATTGGTGCTATCGGCATTGATCCCTGTCACCAACCATGAGAAGTCCACACATTCATTAACACAAAGGGTATCTTCGGAGTTGGCCAGGGAGATCGCGGGTGCTTCTTGTCCGATGATCTCAAAGCAGACCGTGTCGATATCACATTCATTGTAAAGGACCGCACATACCTGATAATTTCTAGGGAAGGTGAAGTTGATGATGGGAGAAGTAGAAGTATCATTACTTCCTGCTGAAAAGGTAAAATGTGTAGGATCACCCTCAACGGTCCACCTGATGGAGTCGATCTGACCCTGTAGGACGGAGCTATTATTAATAAAACTCACATCGAATGGCACACATCCAGCCGTAACATCAGGTGTGATATCAGTTGTAATGGTATCGTTGATGACAACATTGGCTCTAGCGGTATCCACACCACAGACATTCGAGTCTGCTACGAAAATCTCATAGGTCCCAGGCGTGGGATAGCAGACTGTGATCGAGTCATTGGGGTTGATCGACGGGAAAAGTGCGATTCCGTCAAAGAATGTGGTAGTGTTGACGGCATTGGTATTGTTGAGTGTCCAGACATAGTCGATGCAGCCTGTGACACAGATCGTATCCAAGACAGGTTGGAGCGTAACATCGGGTGCACGGCGGGAGATGACCTCAAAGGTTAGGGTATCTGCATCACATTGATTATTCATGATCAAGGTGACCGTAAAGGTGCCAATATCTGTAAATTCGAGCGAGACATTGCGATCGGAGGCGTTAGTCCCAGAAATAAAGCTTACACCATTTGTAGGAGATACACTCCAATCGAAGTTCAAGATGGAATCCTGCTGGGCATAACTATTATTGGTAAAATTGACAGTGAAAGGCGTACAGCCCGCTAAGGTATCTGCCGTGACATCTTCTTGAATGGTATCATTGACGACTACAGGTAATGAAGCAATGTCTACCCCGCATACGTTCGAATCGACAATAGATGTTGTGTAGACTCCAGGAAGTGGATAGCAAATGGTGATCGGGTTGCCAGGAGAATTGAATATATTCCCTTGACCATCGAAAAAGCGGATGAATTCGACTGCATTTGTCGAGTCAATGCTCCAACTGTAATCTACACAGCCTGTGATACATACCGTATCAGGTAAGGCAAAGAGGCTAATGTTGGGTACGGTTCGCGCTTCTATAATTTCGCAGAAAGTTAGGGTATCGCACACACCTGAAACAGTCACACAGATTTCATAGGTGCCAGCTGTTAATATATTGAACTGAGGTGCAGGACTGGCGAATGAACCTGATCCTGCAACAAATCTCCAGTCAGCCCCAAAACTGGCTATACTGCCATCGACGAGTGTGCCATTTACACTCCACACATAGGTGGGAGCCGGTCCTTGTCTTACAATCGTTCCATTGGCGACATTTACCTGGAAAGGGACACACTCGCCTGCGGGCGTAATGCTGACACTATCTTGTATGCGATCATTGACAGTTACAGTAGCTGTTTCTGAATCTGAGCCACATAGATTGCTGACGGTAAATTGGGGGTTGTAGGTGCCAGGATCTCCATAACAGACAATAAAGTTGCCATTGGTCGTATCAATGGGGAGAGAACCAGGAATCCCCGTGAAGAATGTGCTCGTCTCTATAGAATTGGTGAATACATCTGAGCTGAAAGCAAATGTCACGCATTCATCCAAACAAATGGTGGAGTTGTCAGGGGCAAAACTGATCGCAGGAGCGGTGCTTGCTCGAACGGTGTCTTCAATAACAACAGAATCACACTCTCCTGCGATCACAAGTCGGATGGCATAGTCGCCAGGTGTGTTGAATCGAAAACGAGGACTTGCACTTGCAGAATCACCTGAAATAAACTGCCAATCGGGTAGTTGGTTGGTGGTACTGCCGTTAATGGTCCATAAGTATGTCGGATCTTCTCCTTGTAAAACGAAAGTCGTATTGGTCACCCGCACATCAAAAGGCACACACCCAATCAATGTATCAAAGGCCACTTGAGGATGAAGGGTATCTTTGACCACAACCTCTACTACAGCAGAGTCTATCCCACATCCATTGGTCTCTACAATTTTGGCCGTAAACACGCCTGCTTGATTGTAGACATAGTTCAATGGGAAACCAATGGGCGGCGTAAGGAATTCGGTACCCGTGTTGAATGTGATGGTACTCGCAACATTGGTAAAAGCAGTAGTCGTATCAAAAGTCACAGGTTCTCCTAAGCAGATGGTGTCAGGCACTACTGAAAGTCCTACATCTGGCGGCCCGAATACAGGAATCAAAAAGGTTTCTGATACGGTATCACAACTCCCCGCAACTTCTACTACAACTTGATAGTTTCCTGCTGAATCAAATCGAATGACAGGGCTGGCACTCGCTGCAGAGGTCCCTTCAATAAAGCTCCAAATGGGGGCGTTATTACCTGCAATTCCATTGACCGTCCATGTAAATACCAGTGGAGCACTCCCTACAGCGAAGGAGGTATTGTCAAATCTGGCGATTTGCGGTTCACAGCTATTGGCACTGTCAAGATTCAAGCTGACTTGTAGATTGACGTCATCTACTACCGTATAAGGTACCGTCACAAATTTCTCTCCGCAGTCTACCGTCATGCGGATGCCCGCCGTGTAGTCTCCAGGAGGGAGTCTCACACCTGGATTGGCGTAGTTGAGGCTATCATAGCGGAAACAAAATTGCCGCTGCCCAGAGACAATGTAGGGTACGGTGATATTGATTTCTTCGTTGGGGAAGGAACCATAATTAGGATATAGAAAAATGGAGACAACAGAATCCGCAATATAGTTGCCAGGAAATGGGCAAATATCTAAATCAAAGCAAATCACAGAATCATTGATACAAGCGCGCTCGGGTGTGGCCTCTATATCAGGTGAAGGGATAATGGTCACGTTCTTTTCATTGGTCGCGGTATTATCCCCACATATATTAAATCCTGTCCCACTTATGGTGTATCGTCTGACCAGTGTATCTGGGGCACAAACATAACTTGTATCGGCATCTACATTGTAGATATGATTGAAAATGGTGTCATTGATATTGGGTCCAAGGATGAATGTATCTGTGGTTGGATTGAAAGGAGGCAAACTACCTGGAGGGTTGAAAATAAAGGAAGAATCCGATGTATTTCCGATGAATGTACGGAATCCATCCCCCCAATCTAAGATGATGTTTTCGAGGGCATCTATTTCTGCGCTGGTGATGTTTAATTCCACACACACAGTGTCACCTTCACAACACGTAGTAGGACCTACGATCTCAATGTCAAAGTTTGGGGTAGCCTGATACACAAATGTACCTGGACCCCATGAATCTTGGCATCCCGAAACTGTATCGTAAACCGTGAGCGTCACCTCATATATATTTCCCAATGCAAAATCGAAAAGGAAAGTTGAAGTATTCGCCGTGTCTACAATAACTGTATTGGTCAGAACCTCTAGAATCGTAAATTCATAAACCAGATTAGGGTTACTGCTAAATCCATCAATGGTTAGACATACTGACCAAAGCGGGGCACCCACATTACAGTTAAGATATAATAACGAGTCGGTAGGGACTATAGGAGGGCCGCAAGTGGAAATAGCAGGAATGAAGTTTCTGGGAATCACGGAAGCAACAGGTGGCCCGTCCACGACAAGGCTGGTAGTAGCAGTAACGGTATCACAATTATTGGCAACCGTGAGCGTAGCAGTATAGGTTCCCATGCTGTCTGGACAATAAATAAAGGGCGAACTCTGGGAAGAGATGTCCACGATGTCACCGTTAGGCTCTGTGATTGTCACACGGACAGAGTCTTCAGAATACACAGGAGTATAAGCAAACAAGAGATTCAGGCAACTGTCTACGCAGATAGCACTTTGGCTCCAACTGATGCTTGGTGAGGGAGGGGCCAAAACAGTTAAGGTATCCAAAGCGGTCGCAGTTCCACAATCATTCTGGATAGTATAGCGAATGATGTAGGTCCCTGCTGTACCTGTGCCATAGGTTTGACTCAAAAAGCCGTTAATAGAAGTGAGTGTATCAATGCCAATATCTAGCGTACTGTCATTTCCAGGATAGTCTCCTGTAAGTGTAAATAATACCGCATCCCCTTCACAAATGGTGTCTGCACTCAGTGTCAAGCCAGCTGAGGGAATATCTTGGATTACCATTTGTCCAAAGGCAGTAGTCACACCGCATGAATTGCTCGCCGTATAGGTCACGGGAAATACACCCGACTGCGTATAAGAATAGGTGATAGGAGAAATGGGATTTAAGAAGGTATCCCCATCCGTAGCAAGTGTGGTCGTCGCCACAAAACTATCTGAAAACTCAAAACTGACTGCCGTACCTAAGCATACCGTATCTGTCGGAATCGTGAGCGTGGCCACAGATATGTCCAGTACCTCTATCTGATAGCACTGATTGATCGTATCACAGTCGTTGGCGATTTGTACATCCAGATTGTAGATACCGGTAGAGTCAAAGCGAATTTGCGGTGCAGCGTCCGTACTGTCCGTTCCCCCTATAAAATTCCATTCAACTCCTTGGTTCCCACCTGTGACTATCCAGGTGTAGGATGGAGCTGTTCCTGGAGGACCTACTGAGGTATTATTGATGATGGTGGGTACAAAAGGAAGACAACCTACCAGCGTATCAAAGCTGATGTCGACCTGAGGCACATCATGGATGACGATTGGGAAGCTTTGATTACAAGAGTCTCCTCCGCTTAGGAAAATATCTACTTCTACTGTGTAGATACCTATAGATGGATACGTATAGGAAAAGGCGAGACTCTTGGCGCTATCCCCATTTCCCAGAGACCAACGCACGCTGTCTATTCCCTGGAAAAAAAGCGGGTTGAGCTCCACACTGAAAACGATGGGATCACCTATACAAACAGTATCATCTGTGAAGGTAGCCTGTACAGAGTCAGGATCACAGGTGGTCTGCGCATGTATACCCCACAGACTCGTGATGAATGTGAGCAGAAAGAGGACTGTATATTTCACAGCAGTGGTGTTTGGAATGTTGTTGCAATGATTGTCACAAATGAATGAGAAAGCTTCCTGCTGTCCAGAGGACTAGAGGCATTAGAAGTTTACAGGAAGTGGATATTTACTTTTATTGGGTCTGCAAGGTTTGTATGACTTGAGATTTATGGGGCAAAAATCTTGGCCAAAGTCTGGGAAATTAACCGTTAATGAGATTTCCGCTCCCCAACCTGCACCTGGTCCAGCCCCCTGGAAATAGTAATCTCCGCTAAGGCCAAGGTTATAATTGACATTGCCTATTTGAAAAACAGTTCCCACCATGCCAATCAGTGCACTCGTATTGGTGTTGTCTGGAAAGAGGTTGCGGGTATGGAGCCAAAGCCCTCCATAGACGCCATTTTTCTCGGAATCGTTGACCTCATTTCTAATATTGGGTAAACTAGAGAGCATGACGCCAACATTCACGGATCGATAGACAAAGGCATCTGGATTGGTCTCCAAAAAACCAGGAAGCGTCGAACTTCTTTGCCAATCAACCTTTATACCTGGGGTGAGAGACAGCCTTTTTCTCCCCAAAAATTCTTCAAATGCAAGGGAAGCGTGGGCCGTCCAGCGCCAAGGAAGTATAGGAGAGCTATTCCCTAGCAAAGAAGCATCAGGTTTATTGAGATGGTGGGCGGCTATCCCTATTCGGCTACCGATATTGGATACGTTATGATAATACTGGTAGACCAGACCCGATGAGACATCAAAGTATGATAAATACCCATCTCTCAGAATCTCAGGAGGTAAACTTTGATTTTGAGTGACAATTCCGAAGAAGGGATCTAACTGGCCTGTGAATACAAGATTATCCCAATTGATTTGCCTAGAGCTTTGTCCGAGAGAGATACCCAGTCGTAGATCTGCATAAACCGTTTTATTATCTACAACAGGTACGATGTATGCCCAACTCAAACCAAATGAAGTGGTCCGAAGGTTGCCTTCACCTTCCGTATTGTAATCGTAGTAAAATCCAAATCCACTGCGTAGACATCCCGCAAACCAAGTCGCATTTAGGCTGCCTGTCGTGAATTTACTCCTATTGAATTGTACAACTCTCCACTGGTCACGGAGAATCGATTGGAAAGTCAATCCACCATAGGTAGCAGTCATGGCAGGGTTGGATCTGAGCCATCCAGAAAAATATTGGGAATACATTGGATCCTGCGCCTGAAGCGTAGGCATCTGCCAACCAAAAAAACACAATCCCAGAATAAACAGGTAGAGGTTTTTCATAATATGATGAAAGATTGGGTTCACAAAATGATAAATGAAGTGCAGGGCTTTCTGGCTATGCAAATAAAGGTTGCTGGATTTAGACCATATTTGAAGCTTCAAATCTGAGAAAGGTCTGTACTTTTTAGCTATATTTTCATTGTTCCAAAGATGGTCTTGTAAATTCTTATGTAGTATAATACATGTTTCTGATCGTGAGTAACTTAGGAAGTTGATCCGTAAGAACTTACACAATTAGATTCAATACCTAATCTTCTGAAAATCAAGTATATACAGCACATGGAAATAATCGCATGTTTTGCTAAAGCAATAAAGAAAATTGTAAATATAGGTACATGGAGTCTCCTTCGTTTGTTCACTTAAATGGATGAACGAACGGGTCAGGTAGATGATATATGAGTCTTGGTCTTAAATATGTTAATTGTTGGAAAATATAAAAGGGATTTGACTCGATATTGTCCATTATCCCTCTCTGTTTAAAATTACGAATCTCATTTCAAACAACAATAACCTTTTTTCAAAATACTCAATAGTAAGTAGAATGTAGAAGAAAGATAATGAGACATGGTGCGAATATGAGACGTACTTTCATCCCAATATTCAACCCATAAACTAGTTACACGGTGTACTTAAGCTACCTTCTGCCTCTTTTACTCGTCTTTTCTTTCATTCTCACAAAGATGAGCTTGTGCCTGCCCTTAGAGCTTTCACGCGATTCTATCTCAAACTTTCCAATGGAATTGATCAAGGGGGTGAGCTTTTCAAAGCCGTAATTTCGGGAGTCAAAATTGGGACGCTTCTTTTGAAGTAAACTGCCTACATCTCCCAAGAATGCCCAGCCTTCTTCATCAGACAGGTCTCGGATGGTGCTAGAGATGAGCTTGATGTCCTTATGTGTGATTTTATCGACCGTAGCTTCGCTAGATTCCTTGGTTTCTACCTTTTCTGCGGATTGTTTTTTGAGGATCTCTATATAGATGAATTTATCACAAGCCACGATAAATGGGTTGGGTGTCTTCTTCTCACCAATCCCGATCACCTGCATGCCAGCTTCTCTCAACCTGGTCGCCAAGCGGGTAAAATCGCTGTCGCTAGATACCAGACAAAAGCCATTGACTTTGCCACTGTAGAGGATGTCCATGGCATCGATGATCATCGCAGAGTCCGTTGCATTCTTACCTGTGGTGTAGGCATACTGTTGCACAGGGGCAATGGCATTCTCTAAAAGGAGACTCTTCCACTTGTTCAAGCCAGGACGGGTCCAGTCCCCATAGATACGCTTGATTGTAGGATTGCCATATTTGGCGATTTCTTCCATCATTTCCTTTACATAAGCGGAAGGTATATTGTCACCATCTATAAGGACGGCCATATTGATATTCTGATTCATATGATTCTTATTATATGCAAAAGATTGCTGCGAATGATTTTCACAGCCTCAATCTAGCATCAGGATCTTTTATGAGAAAATCTACTTATGTATCTAAGCACACTTTATTCCACTTCCTCAATATTCCCTTCTTTATCCAGCAAAAATTCTACCTCCTCTCCCTGCTCATTTTCCATGATAACATAAGTACTCCCCTCAGAAAAGTTCTCGGCAGCATCAAAAGAGAAGGGAATGACAACCTCACCTGAAAGATTGATGTAGCCCCATTTTCCTACTTTTTCCACAGCACATAGCCCTTCAGAGAATTGGCTTACCTCATCATACTGATAGGAGATCACGCTATTTCCCAAAGTATCGATGAACCCCCATTTCCTTTCCCCATCTTCGGTCACCTGCCTGACTGCCGCCCGCTCCTCCGAAAAATCTCTGGCTTCTAGGAACTGTGGTTTGATGACCAGCTCTCCTTGGGGATTGATGTAGCCGTACTTCGTCATGATCTGCACATAGGCTAGGCCATTCGAGAACTCTCCTGCGTCTTTGAAACGCGCCTCCAAGACGACCTTTCCCGATTCATCATCCTTGTATCCAATCACAGAAAACTTGGTCAAGTTACTTTCCTCGCCCAGATTTTCTAGGCTATCCAGTTCCTTTCGTAAATAGTATCTGTCAATGTCCGCTTGAAACCGGCTGAGACCTGCTTTTAAACCCGATTTGAAAAAAATTTTCCACTGATTGTCTGACTTGATCATTTCGACTTCTCCTTCGAATAATTCCCATGTTTCGAAGAGGAAAATTGGATATTGATAGCTGACAATACTGAAATATTCCGTTTCCTCTATGTGGGTAATGACTGTTTCGTCGATGATTTTATTCAAATGATCCTGTCCGATCTCACGCGAGATTAACTGGAAAATGGAGGACATAAACTCAAAAAGAGAAAGGGATTCTAGTTGGGATACAGAGGAAAAGCCCAGTTTTTGAATGAAGTCGTCGCTTTCACCAAAGACATTCATATTTTGGGCAAATTCTGTAATGGTATCTCTGAATTCCTGTACATCAGGCTCATAGAGGATGGCATACATCGACTCAAAATCTCGCGTAAAAATAGCCCGTAGGTACTGCTTAAAAACTACCTCAATTTCTTCTTTGATTGTCATGTTCATGCATTTTATCAGTCCTTAGGCAGCGTCTCTAACACATCTGTTACATATTTGCCGAGATCCCATCCCCCTCCATGCGTCACACCCAAGCGTACAATGACGGTCTCTCTCGAAGGGATGATCACCACTGCTTGCCCTTCAAAACCCTCTGCAAAGAAGGTATCCTCAGGGACGCCTGGCCATACGAAGAAGTTGAACATGCCCTCCTCCTTGGGATTATTTGCAGGCTTCCAGAACTGCGCGCCGTATACGCCTGTTTCGCTGGTCGGCGTACGTGTATTTGTATACTCGACCCAGCCTTCGGGCAAGATACGCTCATTATTCCACATCCCATCATGGAGATAGAGCAAGCCAAAGCGCGCCCAGTCTCTTGGCGTAGCAAACATGAAGCTCGATCCTACATAGGTATTGGAGGCGTCGGGTTCCATCACGGTGCTTGACATGCCGATTTTATCGAATAACTCTGTGTAGGGGAAGGACAAATAGGCTTTTTCATTGCCCACGACATTTTTCAGGATTACCTGGAGGATATTGGAGGTGCCGCTGGAGTAGGAAAAAGTAGTATTTGGTGCTTCGCCCAAGCTAGATTCGATGGCGTAGTTGCCCGCTCCTTGTTTGAGATACAGCATGCGCGTAGCATCTGTCCGCCCGAAGTAAAACTCTGTAAATGAAAGCCCACTGCTCATGCGCAGCAAATGATCGGTTGTGATCTGTGAGCGTTTGTCCTGCTGCCACTGAGGGACTGGGGCAGGTGCGTAGATGTCGATGAGTCCTTTCTTGACGGCTATGCCGATCAAGGCATTGGTGACACTTTTTGTCATGGACCATCCGCGCTGGCGCATCTCCGCCGTTACGCCTTCGGCGTATTGTTCGGCGAGGATTTTTCCTTTGTGAATGACGAGCGTAGCACGTGTATTGGGATTACCCTCTTCGTTGGGTAAGAAAGCCGAATCTACTACCGTTTGTAGCCTTGCTATGTCTACACCTGCTGGCGTAGCAAAGGTATCCACATCTCCTATGGGCCAGTACATCTGAGTCGAATCCAGCGATCGTGTACGGATGCGAATAGGTTGAATAGCATTTGCCTGCAAGGCTTGAACGTCCGTTTCAGAGATGACGGTACATCCGATACCCTCTCGATAGAGCGCGGATTTCTTTTGCAAGCCCATTACACTTGAGGATACGATTTGATTGACGGTGTCAATTTCAGTCGTGGAGAGATTGTAGGGGAAGTTCTCTAACTCAAGATTGAGAACGGAGGCTGGATCTCGATCTCCTAAGTAGACGCAGGAGCACATAGTTTTGGAAGCGTAGGCCGTCGAGACGGGGAGTAGCCGATAAGTACCCACTAATAATCCTATGAGGAGTGAAAGCCAAATGGTGCGCCAGATGCGTCTTCTTCTTTTTTTATTTGCCATGGTGAAAAGAGATATAGGCAGGGCGTTGGAAGTATTTTTAACTCAGACGATTGAGCCAAATGGAAATTGGGAATAAGTCTGCGTTTTTGCCAATTATTCTCTTAAATTCCACTTCTAGGATCATTCCCCAATGAACATCTAAAAACTTTCCCCTCCTGTATTGTCGCCTGGGCAACAGCCCCTTCTAGGTGTGCATATTTATTTGGGGATATATAAAGGAAAGAGAAAATAATGGCTAATCAACATTTTTTCTCTCCCCATACGTCAACCCATCTTATTGTATAGAACATATGAAAATTGGATTTATTGGTCTGGGAAAAATGGGCGGAAACATGGTCCATCGTCTGCTCAACTTTGAACACGAGACAGTCGTCTACAACCTTACCCAGCCTGAAATAGATGCTGCCGTAGGCAAAGGCGCCCAGGGCGCAGGTGGTCACAAAGATCTCCTTGATCAGCTACCCGACCGAAAAGTCGTATGGCTCATGGTTCCCTCTGGTGCCCCCGTAGATCAAAATATCAACGACCTCATGCCACATATGAGCGCAGGAGACATCATCATTGATGGAGGAAACTCCTTCTGGCGAGATTCTGTAGCAAGAGGTGAAAAACTAGCAGAAAAGGGCATCCACTACATCGACTGTGGTGTGAGTGGCGGCGTCTGGGGATTGCAAAATGGTTATTCGCTCATGTACGGAGGAGATCCAGAAGCAGCTGCCTTTGTCGAACCTATCATGAAAAGTCTTGCCCCTGAAAATGGCTATCTATACTGTGGAGGCTTGGGGTCTGGACACATGGTCAAGATGGTGCACAATGGAATCGAATACGGCATGATGCAGGCGTATGCGGAGGGTTTTGAAATCCTAGAAAAGTCAGATTATAACCTGGATTTGGGAGCGATCGGACATATGTGGATGCATGGATCAGTCGTGCGAAGCTGGTTGCTGGAACTGGCTGTGCTGGCCTTGCGCGAAGATCCTAAACTAGACAAAATCAAAGGCTATGTAAACGACAGCGGGGAAGGACGATGGACCATCCAAACAGCGATTGACTTTGATGTGCCTGTGCATGTGATTTCGGCTTCTCTCTTTACAAGATTTGAATCTCGCCAAGAGGAGTCCTATGCCATGAAGATGCTGGCAGCGCTCCGTAACCAGTTTGGAGGACATGCTGTAAAAAGTGCTGAAGAAGAATAACAGATATTAGAATACATTTTTCATTGTTCAGGCTTCAAACTATGCAGGATCTTCGATTCATGGATTTTTTGGAAAAATGAAAGATGAAAAATAGCCCATGAATAATGAAACCTAAATAATGAAAGCAACTGACAACCTCATTTTAACCATATTCGGTGCCTCTGGTGATTTGGCCTATCGCAAGTTGGTTCCAGCTATTTATGACCTTTCGGTTCAGAACCTCTTACCCGATTGTTTTGCTATTTTGGGGGTAGGAAGATCTGATTATAGTGACGAGTCCTTCCGCGAGAAGATGGTGGGAGGAATCAAAGAATTTGCCAAACAAGATACCTCAGACGAGGGCAAGTTGCGAGCCTTTTTACAGCAACTCTTTTATGTTTCCATCAATACCAAGGATACGGCAAGCTATGCGAAGCTGCAGCAACGGTTGGTAGAGGTAGATGAAAATTGTAATACGCAGGGCAATGTCATCTACTATCTATCCGTACCCCCTTCTTTATACGAGATCATTCCCAAAAGCTTGGCCGCACACGGAATGAACAAAAGTAGCAAAGGATGGCGCCGACTGGTGATTGAGAAGCCATTTGGCTATGACCTGCAAACTGCGCAAGACCTCAATCGCAATCTGCTAGCCTACTTCGATGAGGATCAAATTTATCGTATCGACCATTATCTCGGAAAGGAGACTGTGCAAAATCTCTTAGTGACGCGTTTTTCCAACGGTATTTTTGAGCCCCTATGGAACCGAAATTATATCAAGCATGTAGAGATTACGGCTTCAGAGAGTATTGGCGTAGGGGAGAGAGGGGGATACTATGAAGGCTCTGGAGCCTTGCGAGACATGGTCCAAAACCACCTCATGCAATTGGTAGGCTTGACAGCCATGGAGCCACCGATCATGATCGACGCGACCGACATCCGCAACGAGACCATGAAGGTATTTCAAGCGCTACGTCCCTTGACAGAAGAAGATCTGTACAAGAATGTCATCCGTGGCCAGTATCTTGCCTCCAGTGTGCGTGGGCAACAAATGAAGGGATATCGAGAAGAAACGGGTGTAGATCCAAATTCTCGTACAGAGACGTATGCAGCCATGAAGTTTTACATCGATAATTTCCGCTGGGGAGGTGTACCTTTCTTGGTGCGAACAGGTAAGCGACTGCCTACACGCGTAGCAGAGATCGTGGTGTACTTCAAGGAGACGCCTCATCGCTTGTTCAAGGATCTCTGCGGTGTCAACAATCTTTTCAATCAACTCGTGATTCGCATTCAGCCTGACGAGGGGATCTTGCTCAAGTTTGGGATGAAAGTCCCAGGAGCAGGCTTCAAGGTGGAAACGGTGAATATGGATTTTCACTACTCTGAGCTGTCAGATTCCTACGTGCCGAGTGCCTACGAGCGATTGCAGTTGGACGCCATGCGTGGAGATGCGACATTGTTTGCGCGTGGTGATGCCGTCGAGGCGGCCTGGAAGTTTGTCCAGCCTATCCTAGATGGATGGAAAAACGACCCTAATATTCCACTATATGGCTACCCCTCAGGTACTTGGGGGCCAGACGTGGCAGATAGCATGATCGAGGATGAAAACCTCACCTGGCGTTATCCCTGCCGCAATCTGGCAGACGATGGGAAGTATTGTGAATTATAAGATATTCGTAGGGGAGCTGAAGAGTTCCCCTGCCAATTTTATTGATCTATGAATCCAGTTGTACATATATATCCTTCCAAGACAGAAGCCGCATCCGCTTTTGCGCAGACGCTTTCAGAGCAGATTGCGGCAAAAGAAGGACACTTTCACCTTGCCTTGAGTGGAGGGTCTACCCCTAAGTTGTTGTTTACGCTACTCGCAGAGAATTATCGTAATGAAATCCCATGGGGCAAGGTCCACTTGTGGTGGGGAGATGAGCGATGTGTTCCCCCCGAGCACGAGGAAAGCAATTACAGAATGACCAAGGAGTTTTTACTTTTTTCCATCAACATTCCCCAAGGAAATATCCACCGAGTGAGGGGAGAAGACAGGCCTGATCGAGAGGCCATTCGCTATGAGGAAGAAATAAAAGTGCATCTGGAAAGTAAGGATGGATGGCCTGTTTTTGATATGATCATGCTAGGCATGGGAGGCGACGGCCATACAGCCTCTATTTTTCCCGATAATTTGTCACTGCTCGATTCTCCGCAGACTTGCGCAGTAGCAATTCACCCAGATTCAGGTCAAAAAAGAGTGACATTGACAGGAAAAGTGATCAATCAAGCGAAGGAAGTGGCTTTTCTAGTGACAGGAGCATCCAAAAAGGAGAAGGTCCAAGCGATTTTGGGGAAGGAAGAAGGCTCAAAAGCTTATCCTGCTGCACATATTCAGCCTGTAGAAGGCAATCTATCCTGGTATTTGGATGAGGCTGCTGCACCTTGATGGAGAAAAAGTAAGATGGGCATCAATTCAAAATCCTAATCCAGGGGTAAGGACTTTTTTTATCTGAAAACATTCGAAGAAAGCCAGAAGGTTTATACAGATAGTTGTAGTCGTAGATGTGGAGATCGGTCTCACTGTGGAAGGTCAGATATTCCATCATCTCCTCACACCCTATATCTTGAAGATGCGTTTGCTTTTTCTGTATGGCGATTTCCCTTTCTTTCTCTGTGTAAAAGGTATTTTCGATCAAATGTAATTCTCCACCGGGCTTGAGATACTGACGGCAGCGGTTGATGAGTTTTTCCAATTTGGGGAAATACATCAACGCATCGCATACGACAATGACATCGAAAGAATTTAACTCTGCTATGTCTTCAAATATGTCTCCACAAACAAATCGGATATCCTCCTCTGCAAAAACTTTGGCCCCTCTTTCCAGTAAGCCCCCATGAATATCTACCCCAACTACTTCAAATTGGGGCATCTGTGCGATACGACCGCCAAGCCATCCTCCTCCGCAGCCAAGGTCCATTACCTTGAATTTTCCTTCAGGTCGTTTGATATAATCCAAAAATTTGTAGACTACCTCAGCACGTTTTTTCCATTCCTGTCTATGCAAGGTATAGAAGAATGTATCTGGTAAATGGCGTAGCTCTGCATCCGACACCATGCGGTTTTCCTTTGTCCGCATTTTGGTGTAGAGCACTTCGAAATCTAGCTTCCGCGTAGACTTATATTCGACTGTAGGAGACTTTTTACCAGACACTGAATACATAAATTAAATAGATATTGCAGTAAACAAGATAAAGTCAATATATGAGTATTCCAATTTTTGGTAGTAAATACCTTTTGCTAGAATAGATCATTCCTTTCCTTTTTATCCGAAACCATTCTACCCATTTGATCCTTCTCCTCTGATCTTCCAACTCTTTATTGCTATGAACCTATACTTCTCCTAATTTTGCAGGTCTAAGATCATATTTGAAACTTCAAATATGGTCTAAAATCATAGCGGATCAATCACATGGGGCGAAAAATAAAGCCATTTACGGCGAAGATGGAAATATTGGATGCGGCGACAGATGGGCGTGCAGTAGCAAAATACGAAGGGAAAGCTATTTTTATCCCAGGAGGTGTACCAGGAGACGTGGCAGAAGTCCATGTATATCGCAAGGAAAAGTCAATACTCGTAGGACGTATTGAAGAGATCGAAACCCCTTCTCCAAACAGGATTGAGCCTGTGTGCGCCCATTTTGAGGATTGCGGCGGCTGCAAATGGCAGCAAATGAACTATGAAACACAACTCCGTTACAAGGAGAATCAAGTAGTCAATGTCCTTCGTCGAATTGGCCATCTCCAAGCCGAAGAGTCTCGGCCTATCATGGGAGCACCTGATCCTTATTTTTATCGCAACAAGCTAGAGTTTTCATTCAGTACAAAAGCTTGGCTCACCACGAAGGATAAGGATAATCCCGAAGCTAAGAGAAACAATGCCCTCGGATACCATGCGCCTGGTTTTTTCGATAAAATCATCCACATCGATACCTGCCATTTGCAACAACCTATCATCAATGACATCCGCAATGAGATCGGGCACTTCGCAATGGATAAAGAGTACGAATTTTACAACATACGTGAACATACAGGCATCCTTCGCAATGTCGCCTTCCGTACTTCGAATGGTAGTGGGGAGATTATGGTGATTTTGATTTTGGGGAAAAATCGTAAAGATGTCGCAGAAGATATTTTCCAACATCTGGAACAAGCCTTTCCACAAATCACACAGATGGTCTATGTGATCAATGAGAAGCCCAACTCGATGTACAGCGACTTGCCTTACCACGCATGGAAGGGAAACCCCTGGATCACAGAAAATCTAGAGCAATACCAATTCAAGATTCGTCCTGTTTCTTTTTTTCAGACCAATCCTCATCAAGCGCTAGAGCTATACAAGGTGGTAAGAGACTATCTCAAAGATTGTCTACCTGAGGGAGCTGACAAGCACCACACCGTCTATGACCTGTACTCAGGGACGGGAAGTATTGGGATTTTTGTGTCTGAACTAGTAGAGAAGATCGTCGGGATCGAGTATGTGCAGTCTGCGGTAGACGATGCTTGGGAAAATATTCGTCTCAATGCGCTAGAGGAGGAAAGGTTCTCTTTCTATGCAGGGGACATGAAGTTGATCCTCACAGATGAATTGGTGCAAAAGGAAGGAGCGCCTGATGTGATCATCGCGGATCCTCCGCGTCAGGGCATGGATCGAAAAGTAGTCGAGCAGATCCTAAAAGTTCGACCTCAATATGTGATCTACGTGAGTTGCAAGCCTTCTACGCAGGCGCGAGACATGGCGATGATGCAAGAATGGTATGATTTGATCAGCATTCAACCTGTGGATATGTTCCCGCAGACGGCGCATGTAGAGAATGTCGCGCTGCTAAGACTTCGCAATAGTCATCAACCTGTCGAAAAGAATTATTATTCCCACACAAAGGAATCAGCGCGAAAGGAAAGAATCGACGCGCTACTCGATAGTACAGAGCATATGGGAGAATGATCAGTTGGGAAGATGGGAGCTGTTTGGAAAAGCGAGCGAGCCATGCATCAAATGTATGCTTCTGTCCGATTAATTAACCCGAAAACAAGCCAAATAGCTCTGCTTTGACGCGATTGATGATGATCCCTAGATGCTCGGGATTGTCACGAAAGTTCAAGTCTGCTACAGAGACTTCGATTTTTTTTCCGTAGCTGTATTTGTCATAGAAACGTTCGTAGCGTTCATTGAGTCGCTTGAGATAATCCAGGCGGATGGAATCCTCATACTTACGGCCTCGCTCCTCGATTTGCTCTACGAGGGTAGGGATGGAGGCTTTCAGATAGATCAGAAGATCAGGTGGCTGGATGAGATCTGCAATACTTTCGAAAAGCTCCTTGTAGGTCTCATAGTCACGAGATGACATCAGCCCCATCGCATGAAGATTAGGTGCAAAGATCTGCGCATCCTCATAGATCGTACGGTCCTGGATCACATTCATATTATTTTTGCGAATCTGATCCAGCTTGGCGAGACGAGACTTCAAGAAGGCAACTTGCAGATTGAAAGACCAGCGATTCATATCTGAGTAAAAATCCATCAGATAGGGATTCTGCTCATTATCTTCATACATGGCTTCATAACCAAAGTATTTGGACAAGAGGTAGGTGAGGGTGGTTTTCCCTGCTCCGATATTTCCAGCTACACAGATATGCATATTCCGATAGTCAATCAGTATCTAATGTCTTTCCTTCATTTTTTTGAACGAAGCAAAGATAGCGTTTCTTCTGACACTGTGAATAACGTAAGGTCTCATAAAAAATTGAAAAGTCGATGAGGAAACCTACCTTCCCATCGACTTAGACCATATTTGGAACAATGAAAATCTAGCTAAAAAGCAGAGATTTTAGGTTCTGACGAAAGCTATTTTGTGAGATTTAGTGATGCTAAATCGATCAAAATAGATGAAGTCCAGGTTCTGAAAGCGCAAACTTTTCGCAGATTTGAGGTTTCAAACATGGTCTTAATCTAAACGTATACCTGTATGCATGATTTACTCTGTAAGTACAGGGTAATCTGTGTAGCCTGCTTCTCCCGGTGTATAAAAAGTATCAAAGTTAGGCGCATTCAATTCTGCGCCTTCTCTCATGCGCGCAACCAAATCAGGATTGGCAAGTAGGGGACGCCCGAAGGCAACCAAATCGCCATTACCAGCTTGAAGATCTGCTTCTGCACGTTCGTGTTCGTATCCGCCCGACAGGATAAGCGTTCCTTGGAAGGCTTGACGAATGCGATTTTTTACTTCAGGAGAAACTTTTGGCGCACCCATAGCTTCGTGATCCACCAAGTGGATGTAGGCCAGTCCGATCTCATTCAGTTCCTTCGCCAATCCTTCAAATTGCTCATCTAATTCTTCGTAGATCCCTGTTCCATTGAAGACGCCATAAGGTGATAGGCGGATCCCTGTTTTTTCTTTTCCGATAGCGGCAGATACTTCTTGGGCTACCTCAATCGCAAAGCGGTTACGGTTTTCATAAGACCCTCCATAGTCGTTTTCCAACTGGTTGATGGCCTTATTCAAGAATTGCTCAATCAGGTATCCGTTCGCTGCGTGAATCTCTACCCCATCAAAGCCTGCTTCAATCGCGTTCTTAGCCGCTTGTACATATTCTTCTTTCGCCTGTGCAATGTCTGCCTCATTCATCAAGCGAGAAGCAGGATATGCCTGAGGACCTTCCTGATCCGTATACATCTCGCCAGGGGCGGGCTCTGTAGTAGTAGATACAACTTGAGAGCCTTCGGGCATATTCAAAGGATGCGAAACCCTGCCTGTATGCATGATTTGCAAGAAAATCTTAGCACCTGCCTCATGTACCGCAGTTGTGACCAACTTCCAGCCTTCGATTTGTGCTTGGCTGTAGATACCTGGGATACGTGCATAACCGAGACCATTGGGAGAAGGTGCTGTGCCTTCTGTGATCAACAGCCCCGCAGAACCTCGCTGGCTATAGTAGGTAGCCATGAGCTCGTTGGGAATATTATCAATCGCTCTAGAGCGCGTCATAGGAGCCATGACTACGCGATTTTGTAAAGTGAGTCCTGCTAGTGTATAGGATTCAAATAGTTTCATATCGAGAATTAATGTTTATACACTGATAACGAGATCTCCTAAAAATGGTTGTAGAAAATGACCTGTAAATGGAAAGAAATCCGTTTACTACTGACCTTGATGAAGGTGCCATGCTTTCTGTACTTCTTGTACCTTTTGACTCAGATTCTCTAGGCTGTTTGCTGTCACAGAGAGCATGTGAAAAGGAGCTTCACCAACTAGGGTTAATTTTCGCCATTCCCATTGATGGGTAGTTTGGGTGTGGCCATTGTCATACCACCAACAAGTATATAGGATGGACGATCCTTTGATGATTTGTGCCTGTAAGACCTCAAATTCTCCCATGTGTGTACGTTGGATGTGTGAGAATTCAAAGCCTGAACCTTTCCAACAGATTAGGGGTGAATGATCAGCGCGCCAGGGTGGAACGGGAGGTTTAAGATAAACAAGGGCATCTTCTTGGCTGTATTTAGAGATACGTCCAAACACTATCTCGTGCTCCCAGCCTTCCAAGACGAAAGGAGTTGACTCCGATTGGACTATACGCGCTTCTGCATATTGATAATGGAGTGTGTAGAAACCTAGGCCGATGAGTGCAAGATATTGCGTCATCCTCAAAGCCTGAAACCAAGGTCTAGACTGGGTAAAGATTCCCCACAAGGGCTTAGTACCTGGAGCTGATGGGCTTGTCCGCCGCTGTAGAAATCGTGTATATACCCAAGTCATAAGCCATAAGGGAAGAACAATGGACCAAAGAATCGTGAGAATCCCCAGTAATTCATGACTGAAGGTATGTGGAGGAGAACGAAAAATAACCAGAAGATGAATGCGAATCAGATTGGCAGCCAAGGCAATCAGCCCTGCAAATGTATATCCTACCAACAACTCAGGCAGAGAAAAGGAGATCGCTTGCTTTTTCTCGAAGTAGGCAAAGATCAAGGTCATCAAGATCAATCCTGTCAGCAAAGTGTGGATACCTACACATGCTTCTTCCACCGTGTACAACTGGCCATTGACCCTAAAATGACTACCCTCTGCTGTGACATCCATACCCAGAAGCTGTAGGTTACGTGCCGTGAGAAGTCCCATTTCCAGCCTCAAAGGGAAAGTAAAAGCAGAAAGCCATGAACTGACAGCAGGGGAGATCAGGCCCCAAATCATAAGGGGGAGATAAGATACTTTTCCAACATGTGCTTCTATGGCCCACCAAATACAGCCACCTATGCACATCAGCAAGGCGACTTGCAAGCCCATGACTAGATGAATCCCCCCGAAAAGTAAAGCTAATCCACCATATCGGTGACTCAGCACCCCTGCTTCCTTGACTCGGACGATGAGGAGACCAACCAGCACGGCCAAGGCTGAGCCTATGTTCCAAGACAAATATGTCCAGAGCCAGGGTGCAGCCAATCCGAGCATGCAGACGATGATCGAGCTGACCAAAGCCAACCTTCGGGTATGCCGATCTGAGAAGTCAAGGGAGGAGAACCACGACCACGTTCTCCCTTTTCTCAGAGATGTGTAAGCATGTTTGAGCCCTTTCTGATTCATACTTTTCTCGTCTTGCGAATGTAAAACAGGATAGAAAGAACCACCAAGACGATCAATGCCCATTCATGAGGCTCAGGGACAGCTCCATTGTTGTTGAGCTGAGCATTCCCTATCGAATCTTTATTCTCCTCGATATCGAATCGCTCATAATCTTCTACTGTTTCCAGGACGATCAGACTTGACACAGGGGTCACGATATAGGCACGTGCGGCATCTTCTGTCCATTGACGCTCAAGCGCTTTTTTATCAAAAAATTCACTGCCAATCTCAGCCAGTACATGCTGGTACATATACAATCGAAACAGATGATTACTTCCCGTAGTATCTACCTGCGAAACAGCATCTAGCTCTACTTCTCGTATGTACATTTGGGCAGAAGGAATCCATCTTTTGCCCACACCATCAGCAGAGGTTGGGTACACCTTCTGTTGCAAAAGCCCACATAGCTCCTGCATGTTTCCTCTCTTTACATCGAGTAGGCGTAGGGACTCCAATGATTGGGCGTAGTCTGTAAGCACAGACCCTATGTTGTACCACTTCAAAGGAGTCTTCTGTTGCTGAAAGTAGGCCTCCGTTTTCTTTTTGTAGGCACTATACTTGAGATCTTCAAAAATAGGGGAGGTGTGCCCATGAGTAGAAATAACGAGGGTCTGTTCGGGTACATCGATCTGATAAAAAGGAATCATGGAAAATTGCTGTAGGGACAACTGTTGAAATAATGCTTGATGGTTTTCTTCTGTGACTTGTGTTTTCTTGGGCGTAAATACATACACCTCTTTTTCATTGGTCTGCTCCCAAACCTTTTCAAAGTCCTCTGGATTCCAGCCAGAATGAATATCCAGGATGATAGACTGAGGATTCCATTTCTCCGTAGGGGATTCATTTTCTACAGCTTGATAGATATTTCCTTCGAATGAAAAACCTGCAGCTGAGAGGGGAGGAGCTACAAATGATAGGCTGTTTTGAGGTTTATAGGGGCCATCGTAATGGTAGGTTTGATCTTTTCCCTGCGTCCAACCCCAGCCCTTATCGATTCCTTCAGGTACCGCACCTATAAATCGTACCTCTCGCTCACATTCTGCTTCTGTGTAGTCAGGCCCGTCAAAGGCCACTTGGGCAAGCGTGAGCTTACCTTCCTCATAGATCAAAGGTGCAGAAAAACCTATTTTTACCTTTCGGTCCTCGGCAGGGGTACAAGGAAAAACAGTCACGGTCACGCGATTGCCCTCTTGCCAGTGTAGCAAAGCAGGATCTCTTCTCTCTACACCGACGATCCGCATGTAGGCAGAATCAGCTTTTGCTCGCGTGGTGAGGCGAGATTTTTCCTCGACACCATTGATCCAGAGAGAAAGTGAGGTCACGGCTGCCCCTTCAGGAAGGTAGAATGAGTAGACGGCTTCCTGCTGATTATTGGGGCGTATGTGTTGATTCTGGATGGTAAGTGTCATCTCCTGATAGGAGAGTCGCTGATCTGCATATACTTCTGTCACGGAATGAATATGGGTAGTGGCCAGATTGCTCCCCCGCCAGAGTCTGCGATGGGTGTGATGGCGTACATCATAGCGACTTTCCATGATTTTGGTCAGGTTTTCTCTTTCAAGGTTGAGTTCGCCAAAGCAGACCGTCGCGATGAGAGAGAAGGGATCGTGTCGGACGAACTCCCTGGATCTGAAGTTGAGCATGCCGTAAGATTCAGTCCAAAAAGAGTATTGTGTAAAGGCTTTTCCCTTTAAGATGGATTCGACTAGTTCATTTTCAGGGAGTTGTTGACTAATGTAGACCCACTGTGGGAGATCTTGAGGAGCCGTCTGGCTGTAAGTATGGATCTCCTTTTGGATGGTGTTTTGCAAATTTTGCCATTGCATCATATAGAATCCCAGTACCATGACAGGGACAATCAATCCTAAATAATAGGCTTTTTTGGCATGAGGCAGTGGCTCCATTCTTCTGTATGCGAGGATCATTTCTATGAGGAAAAATACAGGAGCAATCGCATGTAGGGAAATGCCAAGAACAAAAGCCAGGACGATTGAGAAGCCTACAAGCGGTCCCAAGAATAAGGTAAAGTAAAGCGCTAGGACGGCACTGCTTCCACATAAAAAGTACAGCATATATTGTCCCCATTCGGAGAGAGAAGCGCGAAAGGGGAAGAGGAGGATGGTGGTATGCATCAGTAACATATAGGCACCTAGCCATCCGACATAGGGGGCAAAAACTTGAATTTCAGTCGTAAAATTCAGGATATGTGCGGAGAGTGAAAAATTGACCAGTGCTAAGGAATAGAGGCGTTGGTCCCCCCTCCAGGTATTCTTCCACACATTTCCTTTACCAAATACTCGGTGATGATGTATGAGGATAGAAATGAAATAAATAGCGGATAAAATAAGAGATATCATGACCAAGCTAAGGCCCCAGTCGGTTGATCCGCTCGGTTCAAGTCCTATTTGTCCATGAGTGCCTACATAGAAAGCAAGGGAGTTGAAGGCTACAAACATCCAGCCGATGCTGTAGAGTGTTTTCCAGTTATTCATTTTGGTAGTACTTTGTGATACAAAGTATAAATAAATTTGATAAATCTGCTATCCGCGGACAGAAATTTTAGAAAATGTGGTAAAAAAGGAGGAAAAGATGAGTTGAAACTAGCTCAAAGATAGGGGCAGAGCCCCAAGAAGCCTTTGGCATTGGATAGTTATTATCATAAAAAAACACAGATACGCTGCATATCGCATGCAAAATATCTGTGTTTAATGATCTATTTACTTGAAGATCAGTATCCCATTCTCCCTCGCACACGCGTCAAAGTCTGGTGGGCGATTTCTTTTGCCTTGGCTGCCCCTTCGGCGAGTTTTTGATCCAACTCAGGAAGGTTTGCCATGTAGTAATCATACTTTTCGCGTTCATCTGCGAAGCGCTCGATGATCAGCTCAAAGAGCGCGGTCTTCGCATGGCCATACCCGTAGTTTCCACCGAGATAGTTTTGGCGCATCTGTGCGATCTCCTCAGGGGTAGCCAAGATCTTGTATAGGGCGAAAACATTGCAAGTATCGGGATTCTTAGGCTCCTCCAGCGGAGTAGAGTCGGTCACGATGCGCATCACTTGCTTGCGTAGCTTTTTCTTGCTCTGGAAGATTACGATGGTGTTGCCACGAGACTTGCTCATCTTCTGGCCATCAATTCCAGGGATGACCATCACCGATTCATCAATTTTGGATGCTGGAACCACCAGCGAGTCTTCACCATAGGTGCGATTGACCGCTTCGGCCATGATTCGCGTAAACTCTAGGTGCTGCTTTTGGTCCTTTCCTACAGGTACGATATCTGCATCATATAGCAAGATATCAGCTGCCATAAGTACAGGATAGGTGAAAAGCCCTGCATTGACTTGCTCCATGCGATCGGCTTTGTCCTTGAAGGAGTGCGCCAACTTCAAGCGCGCATAAGGCATAAAGCAGGAGAGGTACCAGCTCAATTCGGCAGTCTCAGGCACATCAGACTGGCGATAAAAGACAGTTTGGTCAGTATCCAGCCCGCAAGCCAGCCACGCAGCAGCCGTGGTATAGGTATTTTCTCGTAGCAAAGCTCCATCGCGAATCGTAGTCAAGCTGTGCATATCCGCAATGAATAAGAAGGAGTCGTTTTTCTCATCATGGGACAGCTCGATGGCTGGGAGAATCGCTCCCATGAGATTGCCCAAGTGAGGGGTACCTGTACTCTGAATACCCGTAAGAATGCGTGCCATGTATCAAAAAGAATTAAAAATTCGTTGCAACATTAGAATTCCATGCGAAAGTAGTAACTCTCACGCATAGAAGCGAATATCACAACAGCTTTGAAAGAGATTATAAAGGAAGGAATGTAAGCAGTTATCTTTACGGGGAAAATGGGCTGAGGTTGGTAGCGTGGTCTTGTGTGGAAATCAAATGAACAACTCCCCGTAACTTTTTGCTAAATTGAGCGTGACAAGTCAAAACGTGGGAATCCGAAGAGGCGTTAAAGTCAAAGGAATATGTCAATTGAAATCAGGAATCTAAGAAAGGCATTTGGTGAGAAGGAAGTACTGAAAGGCATAGACTTTCTTTTTCAACGAGGCAAGGTCAACATGATCATTGGGGCCAGTGGGAGTGGGAAAAGTGTGATCTTAAAATCTACGGTAGGTCTTATCACACCTGATGAAGGGAATATCCTCTACGAAGGAGAAGACATCCTGCAAATGAATAATAAAGACCTGAAGAAAGTCAGACAGTCGATTGGGATGCTCTTTCAGGGTTCGGCTTTATTTGACTCTATGAATGTGGAGGAAAATGTGGGCTTTCCCATCAAAATGTTTACCAAGCGTAGCCCAACTGAGATTAAGGAGCGCGTAGATTTTTGCTTACATCGTGTAAACCTAGATGGAACTAATAAGCTGTTTCCTTCTGAGCTCTCAGGTGGGATGCAAAAACGCGTAGGGATTGCCAGGGCCATTGCCATGAATCCCCAATATCTGTTTGTAGACGAACCCAACTCTGGTTTAGATCCTCTTACTGCCTCTGTAGTAGACAAACTGATTTTGGAATTGACAGAAGAGTACAACATGACCACTGTGGTTGTCTCTCATGATATGAACTCTGTGATGAATATCGGTCACAACATCATGTTCCTGCACCATGGCGTGAAAGAATGGTCAGGTACCAATAAGGAGATCCTATATTCAGGAAATGAGAATCTTGACAAATTTATCTTTGTCTCTGACCTCATCAAGAGGTAAATTTGAAGCCTTTTTTCATCCAACGATTCGTGGCATTTCATGACCCCCAAAGAGCAGATAGACCAACTCACCGATGCGCTCAAAGCGCACAACTACAGTTATTATGTCCTGGCGAAGCCGACGATCTCTGATTACGAATTTGATCAGTTGCTCAAGCAGCTTCAGGCATTGGAGGAGGCCAACCCAGAGCTTACAAGATCGGATTCTCCCACACAAAGGGTAGGAGGGGAGGTAACCAAAAACTTTGCCTCTTTCCAGCACATTCGTCCTATGCTAAGTTTAAACAATAGCTATTCGCTGGACGATATCAGAGATTTTGATGAGCAAGTCAAGAAACTCACAGGAGATCAGGACTACACCTATTTGTTGGAACATAAGTTCGATGGCGTATCCTTGAGTCTTCACTACGAAAATGGAGAACTGGTTAGAGGGGTGACAAGAGGGGATGGTGTGAGCGGAGATGACATCACCGCAAATGTGAAAACGATCCATTCGATACCCCTTCGGCTTCGGGGAGAGAATATTCCTGAGCAGGTAGAAGTGAGAGGAGAAGTGATCATGCCACTCAAAGCCTTTCAGGAACTCAATGAATCGAGGGAGCTAGAAGGCTTACCTCCTTTGATGAATCCTCGCAATACGACTGCAGGGACGCTGAAAATGCAAGACTCTAAAATCGTAGCAGGTCGTACCCTGGTTTTTTATGCTTTCAATGTCGCCTCCGATCAGCCCGATATCGCCCTTGACAGCCAGTACATGGACCTTCTTCAGGAGTGGGGATTTGTACTGAGTGGAGCTCATACGATAGTCGAGACGATAGAAGATGTCGTGGGGTATTTGGATACATGGGAAAATGACCGAAGAAGTCTGGGCTATGACATTGACGGGATCGTCATCAAAGTCAATGAGCTGGGACTTCGGGAAGAGATTGGCCGTACGGCCAAGGCACCGAGATGGGCCATCGCCTATAAATACAAAGCAGAGGAAGCCGTTACGCAATTGCTTTCTGTTGTCTATCAGGTGGGACGTACTGGCAAGATTACGCCAGTAGCTAATCTCAAACCTGTGTTGCTGGCAGGGACGACCGTCAAGCGAGCCTCTGTTCACAATGCAGATGAGATCGCACGCTTGGATTTGCATGAAGGAGACATTGTCAGAGTAGAGAAGGGGGGGGAGATCATCCCCAAGATCGTCAGTGTCGTAGTAGAGAGTCGCGCAAAAGATGCAGTTCCCGTTCAGTTTCCTGAACGATGCCCTGAGTGTGGCACACTATTGATCCGCCCTGAGGGCGATGCCAACCACTATTGTCCAAACGATGCGACCTGTCCTCCGCAAGTTAAGGGAAGAATCATACATTTTGCGAGTCGAAAAGCGTTAGACATAGAGGGGTTAGGTACGGAAATTGTGAACCAATTGGTAGACGCAGGATTGATTCACAACTATGCCGACCTTTACGATCTGGATTATACGCAATTAATCGCGCTTGATCGGTTTGCAGAATTGTCTACCAAGAACTTACTTGCAGGAATCGTAAATAGTAAAGAGATTTCCTTTGATCGTGTACTCTTTGCCCTAGGCATACGCCATGTAGGTGCGACGGTCGCTCGGAAGCTGGCGCGGCATTTTGGCAACCTTGATACACTCAGCACAGCAAGTGAGGAAGAATTGGTTGCCATTACAGATATTGGTCCACAAATTGCACAAAGCGTTCGTTCCTTTTTTGATGATATACGGAATCGTGAAATAGTCGATCGACTTAAGCAGGCAGGATTACAGTTCCAATTAGCCGAAAAAGTCGATCAGGCGGACCTCTTGGTTGGAAAAAGTTTTGTAATTTCAGGTGTCTTTTCTGCTCGCGGAAGAGACGAAATGAAAGACCTGATTGAATCTCTAGGAGGTGACGTCAAAAGTTCGGTTTCGAGCAAAACCAGCTATCTGCTTGCTGGCGAGGGTGCAGGCCCCTCAAAATTAAACAAGGCAGAAAAGCACAATGTAGAGATCCTTTCTGAAGAGGATTTTCATAAATTAATTGGATGGACTGGCTCAACGACATAAAAGATAGGTTCAGTAAGCGCAGGATGCGCTCCCTCGACAGAACCAAAGAGTACTCTCGTGACTTTGTAGATATTGAGAGTGCCAACCGTATCGGTGTGATCCTGAATACGAGTTTTAGCCCTGAATCAGATCTGAGACAGATACAGGAATACATCAAGAGCCTCCAGCAGCGCTCCAAGCGTTTGGTCGTGATCGAGATCAATGCCAACAAAAAGTCTGAGCCCAGCTATTCCCAATACCCCGACTACATTTTCATCAATCCTACCAAACTCAATTGGTTGGATTATCCCACGCCCAATCTTGAGACACAAGTACGTTCTTACGAATTGGATATATTGATGGACTTTGACCATTCTAGCCAGATGGTCTCTAAGTACATCTGCAGTATGGCACGTGCCCGTACCCGCACAGGTATTCATGAAGAAGGCTTTGAATCTTGCTATGAATTGATGATCGATAAGCCAAGAGACGGGGAGGAACTCACCATGAAAAAGATGATCAAAGAGTTTGATTATTTCCTAAATATGATAGACAATGGTCACAAGGCCAAAGTCAACGCATAATTCATTATACATGCATAGGTTTCAAGGAACAGGGGTAGCTGTAGTTACCCCTTTTACTGTACATAAGGAGTTGGACAAGGATGGACTCAGAACCATCATCCAGCATCTTATCGAGGGTGGCGTGCAATATCTGGTAGCGCTAGGTACCACAGGCGAGCCCGCGACCTTGTCTGCTCGTGAGCAAGAAGAGGTTCTTTCCATTTTTCAAGAAGAGTCAGAAGGAAAGATACGCTGGGTTGTCGGTATCGGTGGAAATAACACCGCTGGCCTTATTCAAAAGACAATGCAATGGATTTCACGCTATCAGCCTGATGGCATTCTATCAGTCAGTCCTTATTACAATAAGCCTACTCAGCAAGGTATTTTTGAGCATTATGCCGCCATCGCGGATGCTACGGATCTTCCCATCATCCTGTACAATGTACCAGGAAGAACGGGTTCCAATATGACGGCCGAGACGACGCTCAGACTTGCTGAGGACAAAAAGAATATTGTAGCCATGAAGGAAGCTTCTGGTGACTTGGGCCAGATCATGGAAATCATCCACCATGCGCCTGAAGGATTTGTCGTAGTGTCGGGTGATGATCCGCTTACATTACCTATGATTGCTGTAGGCGCGAAAGGCTTAATCTCTGTCATCGGCAATGCATTCCCTGCACTTACGCAGCAGCTAGTTCAGTATGCTTTAGCAGAAAAAATGACCGAATCCCGTGTAATCCAACAGAAACTTTGGAGAATGATGCATTTAATCTTTGAGGAGGGAAATCCAGCAGGTGTAAAGGCCATTTTGGAAGCGAATTTGGGGATCAGTGGGGAAGTTCGTTTGCCACTAGTCAAAGTATCTCCTTCTTTAAAAGAAAGAATAAAGGACGAAATTACTCGTATTTCAGGATAATGTAAGTTTCGGAAAGTATATTTATTTGAAGAGGTATGCCAATGGTGTACCTCTATTTTTATTTTCACTCTTTTTTTTCTGTAAAAATAGTGAGCCAGTACAAGTTGCGATAATAGGTAATATACAGAAGATGAGTTCTTTTAACCTATATGACTATCCATAAAAGTAAAAGAGGGATTCCGTAAACGGAAATCCCTCTTTGTTGGATTTTAGTAGACTCAGCTTACGCTGTTTCTTGATTTTTCATCTCTTGGATTTCCTGGCGGATCTCCTGAGCAAGTACTTTCAATTCTTGCATGGCTTTGCGAGCACGTGTTCCAGCAGCCTTATTCTGCTTAGCATAGAACTTCTCGAAATCGTCCTCCGAAGAGAGTACTAGCTCCTTGAGTTTGTTGTATCTTTCCATCTTGTTTAATTTTTAGGTTTAAGACCAAATTAATATAAAGGTCTTATTAAGTCAACAATTTAACCCATTAAAGCAGCGAATTCTTGCATTTTTTCGCGGTATATGCCGCTTTCCATCTTACTCCTTACCTGCTCAAAGGCGTCAAGTGTGTAATCGACATCCTCCTCACGGTGATGAGCAGTTGGGATCAGACGAAGCATGATGACGCCACGTTCAACTACAGGATAAACGACCCCCGAAGCAAAAATCTTGTGGTTCTCACGGAGATCCGCGACTACACCGATTGCCTCAGCATCTGTACCTGAAGTATGAAGGTAAACGGGAGTAACTGGTGACTGTGTGTTACCGATGTCAAATCCTCTTTCTTTCAATCCGTTCTGTAGCTTATTGACAATGTTCCAGAGTTTCTCGCGAAGCTCAGGCATCGTGCGAAGCATTTCGAGGCGCTTGATAGAGCCTACTGTCATAGGCATACAAAGAGACTTTGCATAGATCTGGCTACGCATGTTGTACTTTAGGTAGTTGATGACTTTACGATCACCTGTTACGAAAGCACCAAAACCTGCCATTGACTTGGCAAATGTACAGAAGAGCACATCGATTTTATCCTGAACACCGTAGTGCTCACCTACGCCGCGGCCTTTCTCGCCCATGACACCAAATCCGTGTGCATCGTCTACAAAAAGGCGTGCGTTGTACTTTTCTTTTAGTTCTGTGATCTTATCTAGACGGCCCATGTCTCCACGCATACCAAAGACACCTTCGGTCACTACGAGAATACCTCCTCCTGTCTTCTCCACAATCTTTTTGGCACGTTGAAGGCGGTTCTCCAACTGCTCCATGTCGTTGTGTGCGAATACAAAGCGTTTGGCCAAGCTCATGCTCATGCCATCCATGATACACGCGTGGGACAGCTGGTCATATACGATGACATCCTTGCGGTCTGTCAAGGCGTGAATGATAGACATACATCCCTGATAACCAAAATTCAATAAGAAAGCATCTTCTTTCTCCATGAATTCAGCTGCCTGACGCTCAAATTCTTCATGATTGTCAGAGTTTCCTGTCAGCACGCGAGAGCCCATCGGATAAGCGAGGCCCCAGTCTGCTGCTGCTTGTGCGTCTACTTTGCGTATTTCGGGGTGGTTGGCCAGCCCAAGATAGCTGTTAAGCGACCATACGAGTACGTCCTTCCCACGGAATTTCATCCATGGCCCTATCTCGCCTTCCAGCTTGGGGTACGCGATGTAGCCATGACCCATAGATGCGTACTGCCCCAGGTCGGTGGCCATGTTTCGGTCGATTTTGTCAAAGATATCCAAAGCTTGTGATGTTAAATTTCCAAACTCTTCTTAAAAATCAATGCCAGCAAAGGTAATACTATTTGTTTAATATGAAAACAGGGCGCATTCATTAAGTCCCCTATTTGCAGGGAAATAGCGATTTTCATATGAAAGGAGGCGTTTCTTTAAGCTTTCGATTCGCTTGGGCGCGCGCTCGTAATAGGAGAGGTCTCCATTTTCCACGGCCTAAACCAAGAAGATATTTTCATTTGGATCACCCCAAAAATGGCCTCCTTGAAAATCTTACTCGACATCTTAGACTCTCCTTGTGTCCTGTCTCTGAAGATGATGGGTACCTCTTTGATCGTGAAACCATATTTCCAGGCGCGAAATTTCATCTCGATCTGGAAAGCATAACCTACAAATTTGATGGGGTCCTGAAGGATGCGCTCCAGCACCCTTCGTGTGTAGCACTTGAAGCCTGCGGTCGTATCCCTGATGGTCATCCCTGTAATGAATCGTACATAGGCACTGGCATAATAACTCATCAACACACGGCTCATCGGCCAGTTTACGACATTGACACCATTGATGTAGCGGGAGCCTATAGACATGTCATGCCCTTCTTCTTGGCATGCACGCAAAAGTGCTGGAAGCGCCTTAGGATTGTGGCTAAAGTCTGCATCCATCTCGAAGATGTACTCATAATCATGGCGCAGGGCCCACTTGAAACCGTGAATGTAGGCAGTGCCCAAGCCCAGCTTCCCTTTCCGTTCTTCTATATGTAGACGTCCCTCAAATTCCTCCATGAGACCTTTGACAATATCTGCCGTTCCGTCGGGCGAATTGTCCTCTACAATTAGCATCTCCCCCGCAGGTAACTCCTCCATTACCTTCCGGATTAAAGCTTCTATATTCTCACGTTCATTGTATGTGGGAACAATGACCAGCATTTTTGCCATGCGTACACCTGAATTTGCCCAAAAAAAAGAGTCGTAAAATAAAGAGAATGATGGCGGAACTCCAACTAAACATGTTACCTTATAAAAAGATAGCGATGTCTGATCCTCTTTACTCTATACCCGCTTTCTTACTCTTTAGTTCAATATCAACTTCTTTTTCATACAGGTATTTGATTCGGTCGAGCTGAGGTACTGCAAGATCTATTTGCGCAGAAACTAAAATCTTTCGTATTTGCCGCTGTTTTTCTGGACATCCTGATGTGTGTCCTTTTGCTAATCATCTACTACCCCGACGAATATGTCTCACCAATTATTAGAAGGAAAGACAGGAATCATCTTCGGTGCGTTGGACGAAAACTCCATTGCCTGGAAAGTCGCTACCCGTGCACACGAGGAAGGTGCAAAGTTTATACTAACTAATGCGCCTGTAGCCCTCCGAATGGGTAAAATCAATGAGCTTGCTGAGCAGACAGGCTCTCAAGTGATCGGAGCAGATGCGACTAGTTTGGATGATATCCATGCGCTCCTGGATGCTGCAAGTGAGCAATATGGAAAGCTAGATTTTGTCCTACACTCTATAGGGATGTCTCCCAATGTCCGCAAGAACCGTGAGTACACCAATCTGAATTACTCATGGCTGGAAAAAACGTACGATATCTCGGCTGTTTCTTTTCACAAGATCATGCAGACGCTTTTCCAGCGTGAGTTGATGAATGACTGGGGATCTATTCTGGCCCTAACGTATATCGCTGCTCAACGTACTTTTGGAAAGTACAATGACATGGCAGAAGCCAAAGCACTCCTGGAATCAATCGCACGTAGTTTCGGCTACCACTTTGGCCATAAAAATAATGTGCGTGTCAATACGATCTCTCAATCTCCTACACCTACCACAGCTGGTACAGGCGTCGGAGGATTTGATAAAATGCTATACTACTCTGAGCAGATGTCTCCTCTTGGAAATGCCACAGCAGAAGAGTGTGCCAATTACTGCATCATGATGTTCTCTGACTTCACACGTCGAGTAACGATGCAGAATCTCTTCCACGATGGAGGATTCTCTAGCGTTGGAGTCAATGAAGCCATTTTTGATAGTATGAATTTCCCAGAGGAGTAAACATAGCTTCGTGTAGATCTGACAATTTATTTCAAGATAGAAAAGCCGCCCTGTTGGGCGGTTTTTTATTTTTATCAGATGAGACTTTATCACAGATCATTTTGGAAAAAATATACTATAAAGAGATTTATTCGTAATAAAGACTAGTTATTATGTGTATTGTTGTCCTCATAGCAAGATTGTTATCCCCTTTGCGAGAAAAAATCACTTAGACTTTGGAGTTAAGGATTCAAAATATGTTATTATCCATCAAAATAAATGCTGTTTATGCTTACCCGCATTGTCGTAAAGAACTTTCTTTCAATCGGAGAAGAATTGGATTTTAATCTGCTGCCTTATCCTAAGATAAAGCGTCACAATAACCATATCTATGAATTGGGAAGTATCGATGTACTGAAAGCAACAGCCATTTATGGAGCGAATGGCGCAGGTAAATCCAATTTGGTGAAAGCCGCGGAACTACTCCACGATATCGCGACCTACCGTGAAATGACGATTTCCAAACTGTCTAACATCGCATTTAAGCTAAATCAAAATGCCGAGTCTGTACCTACGACCCTCGAGATTGAGTTTCAAAAAAATGCAACGCTTTTTAGCTATGGTGTAGATATTCTGGATGGAGGGATTATAGAAGAATGGCTTGTGGAAATATTTCCTAAAGAAAACAGGGAGACATGTTTGTTTCGTAGATACATAAATGAGGAAGGAGACATAACCATTGATGCCTCTCCCCAATGGGTTCAGACAGAGAAGGACAGGGTACTGTTGGAAGTATATCAAGAGGAAGTACTGGATGAAACACAATCGCTGTTGAGTCTATTGGGAAAGGGAGGTAAATATCCTCAGCTTAAAGAAGCTTACGATTGGTTCATAGATGACCTCTACATTATATTTCCCCATAGCAAGTATGTAGGCCTAATCGGTCGTATCCTGGAGGACGAAAACTTTCGAAGCTTGACCAATGAGATCATTTCCAAGTTAGATACTGGCGTAGATGCTGTCAAAGTAGAAGAGGTACCTGTCGGGATCTTTTTTGGTCATGATGATGAGGCTATCCTCAAAGACCTGACGCGAGAACTTGATGAAACGCCTCAAGTCCTTTTCGGATTGGATGATGGGATGTTTCTGCTAGAGAGAGGAGAAGATGGGAGTATCTTTGTGAAAAAAATCATGACAGAGCATCGCGCGCAAGATGGAAGCCGGTATCAATTTGAACTGAATGACGAATCCGATGGAACCATCCGATTATTTGATTTGATTCCGCTTTTGGAGTCTACCCTGTCAGGCGATAAGACAATCATCATTGATGAGATAGGAAGAAGCTTGCATCCCTCACTTTTAAAAGAGTTTATGCATCTATTCCTTTCCAGGGAAACAAGTGGCCAGATGATATTTACGACACATGAAAGCCATCTACTCGATTTAAATCTATTTCGGCAGGATGAGATATGGTTTGCTGAGAAAGATCAAGGGGGAAATACCAAGATGTATCCTTTGAGTGACTTCAAACCTAGATACGATTTAAACATACGCAAGGGATATCTGCAGGGAAGGTTTGGAGCCATTCCTTTTCTAGCGGACCTCTCTCAACTTTCATTCACCGAATCGGATGCCAAGGAAGAATAGAAGCTACAAATCGAAAGAAGGATACTTTAGGGATTCTTTTTTCCTGATCATTGCTTGTGAAGGAGCCAAAAGGGAAAAGGAGTACTTCCAAGCGTTGATCGGCAAAAATCAAAGGATCAAACTTTTCGTATTGGCACCAGAGAATGAAGATCATGGAAAGTCCGCCCCAAAATGGGTTTTGGATAGAGCGGCGAAGTATGAAGAAAAGTATGGACTATCAGGAGAAGATCAACTTTGGCTGGTCATGGATGTAGATAGATGGGATATCTCGGTGTTAAGAGAAATGGCAAGATATGCCAAAGAAAAGGATCAGTGGGGGCTTGCCATAAGTAATCCTTGTTTTGAAGTCTGGTTGCTGGCTCACTATATGGACTTAACGATAGGAAGAATCCAAAAATGTAAAGATCTCAAGAGCCTATTGGGACGTACGACAGAAGATGGATACGATTTGAAGGATGTATTGACGAGAACTCAGGCTGCAATCGATCAAATGCAGGCAAAAGATTCCACTCCCCAGCACTTTTTACCAAAACCGATGCATACAAAATTATATCAACTTGTCGCGTCTGTGAAGGAAAATATAAAGTAATGTACGTTTGCTTTCTAGACAAAAAATTTGAGCTACTTGAATCTATCAAAACAGCATTCCTTTTTGGGTTGAATAAATACCATTTTCTATATTTGTCCAGTATCAATAGACTTTATCACGAATCACTTTAGAAAGATTATGTTGAATTTGGCAGCAATGACAGCCACTCTTTAAAATCTGCGATAAAAAGGCATATTTCACTACAGATGATGGAGATTTGCACAAGTTACTCAGATGGGGATAAAAGGATTTGTGATGGTTTTTAATGAGAAAACATCGTGTACTAAGTAATTGGATAGATCCCATGAGGTGATAGAAAATGGAGGGAGAAATAGCCGATAAATGCTGAAATCCTCCATATCAGCTCGTCTCCATTTACTTAAATATGGATTGAGATGACGAAAAAAGGAATGCCCAAAGGTTGTTTACGCCCACTACTCGTGACCATTATCTTCCTGACAAGTGCGAGCTTTGCCATTCAGTATTTCTTCGTTTTGAGAGGAACATATGATGGGAAAGAAGCCAGCTATAAGAGCCTAGCGCTTGTAAACGGACGTGTCTGGAATGGTGTGGAACCTGTGATTGATGGGGGAAAAGTCATCATCGAAGGGAGTGACATTACCTGCGTGGGGCGTGACTGCGAGACACCTCAAGGTGCTAAGGTAGTAGATGTGAATGGAATGGCAATCATGCCAGCCCTTTTTGATATGTCGGCTTATTTCTTTCTCAATACGCAGGAAAACGAGGGCAAAAATCCTTTGAGCCAACTCCTGACTTACCTACGCCTCAGGCCCGAAGTCCGAAAGAATTTTCATCGCAATGGCATCACCAATTTTCGCTCTACGGGTGATCCCATGCAAAATATCCTTGAGTACAACTTGAAAATGCTCAAAGGAGAAATCATGGGTCCTCGTGTGTATGCCGCAGGACCGATTTTTACGGCAGTTGGAGGACATCCTGTCTCGACATGGTTTGCAGGAGATGAGGGAAATGCAGACGCATTTACCTACGAAGAGACCCAAGTGAATGTAGCTAAGACGCATGCAGTCGAAGTGTACGAAACAGGGATGGAGGGAATCAAAATTGTCTATGATGATATGGGAGGTACTGTACCCAAACTCGACTCTCAGATTGTCAAGGGATTGATTGAGCAAGCGGGTGAACTCAACATGTGGGTGGCCGTACAGACAGGGACCAATCAAGACATACGCGAAGTTGTCCGATGGGGAGCCGAGATGATCGAATATGGTGCCCGCGATGTCATAGACTCTACAACACTCAAACTACTGGTGGATGAAAAAGTTACTGTGATCCCATCGGTCTTCGTTTCGGAAGTGACACCCAAGGACTTGAGTCCTGATTGGTTTGCCAGGCCTGCCATGCGGGAAAATATTCAGAGGTTAGAGGCCGCAGGCGTATGGATTGCGACAGGTGCTTCTACAGGTCCTGGGATGAGCTTCGGGGCTAGCTTACTTGCTGAGATGGATCAACTGATGCGCATGGGTATGGATGCCGAAAATGTCCTAAATGCTGCCACACGCATCCCCGCTCAGACCCTGCAGCTAGACGATCGCTATGGAACACTAGAACCAGGCAAAACAGCAGATGTCATCATCGTAGATGGTAGTCCATGGGTGGACGTGAAAGCCTTGGAAAATATCCATACCGTCATCCAGGATGGGAAACTGGTAGTGGTCGCGAGGGAGATTCAGGACTAGTATTCTACCCAGATTATTTATTTTGATTTGGGTCGAAAAGCTTTGATTACCTCTTCGTTGACCTTTAGGTAGGGGCCTCCGATGAGATCGATACAGTAGGGTACCGCAGGAAACACAGCGTCGAGACATTCGCGAATGGCCTTGGGCTTCCCTGGAAGGTTGATGATTAGGGACTGCCCTCTAATGCCTGCTGTCTGCCTCGAAAGAATCGCTGTTGGCACGTATTTGAGGCTTTCCATCCGCATCAATTCTCCAAAACCAGGCATCATTTTATCACATACAGCCTCCGTCGCTTCGGGCGTCACATCTCGAGGAGCAGGCCCAGTCCCACCTGAAGTGACGATGAGGCAGCAGCCCGCTTCATCTGCCATACGTCTAAGAGTCGCCTCTATTTGGTCTTGCTCATCAGGTATAACAGCGTATACTTTTTCCCATGAAGAATCCAAGTATTCATTTAAAGTAGCTTCGATCTTTTGTCCAGGAATGTCTTCATAGATCCCCGCGCTTGCACGGTCAGAGACATTGATGATGCCGATTTTGATAGCCATGTGGTAATCTGAAAATATGAGAGAATGTACAAATGGTGGAGCAAGTAAGGAGAAAAATGGCCAGGGTAAAAAAAATCATGTCATTTGTTGACATCTAAGGCTCGAAAAGTTCGTACCTTGTGAGTATGAAAGCCAAGAAACATCATGATCGAACCATATTGCTCATGGCTAGCCTGATTATTGTGGGTTTGCTCTTCATTCCTCCCTGCAATCACGAGGGGAGCACGTGTGGCGTTTTTTGTCTTTCAGCAGCCAACGCTTCTGATCAAGTCAGGCCCATGGGATTCCAGGGCATTTCCACTCAGTTCATCAAGCAGCATCAAAATAAAGCCACAGAACCCGAACTTCAATTGGTTGTCCCTCAACCTGCTTTGCCGACACCTGATTCTATCCAGTAGGGACGAACTATCGCATGCCAAGCTATTGTTTATTTTACCTCTACGCTCCCTTCTAGCGCATACATCAAGTCATCAGGTAAATAATTGAGTTTTAATTCTCCTTCAAACTCCAGAAACTCATCTACATTGTATTTTACACGTTTATCTTTCAGGGTCAGTCGCATGACAGATTCCTGCCCTGCAGAACCGCAAAAAAAGCAGGAAGCATTGGGGTAGGCAGAAATGGCATATTCTGTGCCTTCGATATTGAGAGGAATGACGTATCCTTTGATGCGTACTTTTTTTCCTGCTAGATCCTTGATTTCGTTACTGAATTTGGGGATTGGGAGAGAAAAACCACTTCCAGATTCGTCCCTTAATTCATATTCGATGCGTTCGAGCTGCATCCATGATACATCTACTTGTGCTTTGATCGAGAAAGTGGAGAAAGAGAAAATGACCAAAAGAATCCCAATATTTTTCATCCCATCAATTTTTAATATTAACCCCCTAATTTAAAGAAAGGTTGCGGTATATGCATCTATGGGTAGGTGACTGGATAAAAGTAACGGAGAAAGAACCCAGGAGAAAATTTGGCGTTTGAAATGAGGGAGAATCTCCGAGAGATTGTTAAGGAACATAGATAATCATGTTGGGCAAATGCTTTGTTCTTCGGATCTTAGAGATAAATATAAGGAATAGATATGCGCATCTGGCAATGGATTGTATGTATAGCAATATGTGGACTGACCCTACCTACAATGGCTCAGCGAGCATTGTACAAACCTCAAGTACATGAGATAAGCTTGGTGGGAGGTTTGGCCATGTATAACAATGCCTATGGAGATTACACTTCGGGAGCTCCTTTTTCTCTCATCCCTCAAGGAGGGATACAATACACCTATCATCATTCCATCACAGATGGATTCCGATTCGGTGTGGACTACCGCACGTTGTCGACTCAGCGAGCGAGAGACAATGACCCTACGAGCTTTCTCCCATTGGATTACAATGGTACGTTTGTGAACATGGGCTATGAGCGAAAATACCATCGGGGAGCTTCTCAATTGTATGGAGGAGCCGATGTATTGATATATTTTGGACAAGTAGAAGGGGATGAATTGCTGCAAAGATTCAATCTAGAAGGGGCTGTATCTACCACAGCTTGGGGGGGACGCGCAGTAGCAGGCTATCGCTTATTTTTCAGCCCCTATGTTTCTGTCGCACTGGAAGCCAACGTTTTTTATCTGGCACACAACTACAGCAGAGCCGTGATTGAGGAAAATAATGGATTGCGTCCTGTTTTTCCAGATAATGAAATTGGGGCGATGGCCAAAGTTCGCCTAAGCTACCATTTCAAAAAGATGAAGAAGCGTTGTACGTGCAAAGCCCTGAATCACCGATAGGACCCACGGGAATAGCGTATAATATACATCCACCATATAAATTTCGCGCGGAGTAACAGGCTATCTAGGGTCCCGAGATTTACCATCGGGATGGTTTTTTTGTCTAAAAATCCCTCTACATGTAGGATAATCATATGGAGCTAGCCTGTTCATCAGGCTGGCTCTTTTGGGTGTAGCTATATCTTGTGGAGAGAGAGCGGAATGAATTTAGCTTACAACAGAGAGAAGCATCTTGATGCATTTCGAAAAAGATTGTATAAAAAGTCTTATTCTTGG
>JBCBPW010000047.1:0-55233 GCA_039820545.1 Bacteroidota bacterium
CCTTGTATTCCTGTGGTTATCTCCTCTACAAAGGAGAAGGGGTAGAGCAAGACTATATAGATGCCGCTGTTTTCTTTCAGGGAGCCTATGATGTCGGTGATCCCAACGCAGCTTATATGCTAGGCGAGTGTTACCGCAATGGTTATGGAGTGAACCAGGACTTCGCGCAAGCATGGCAGTTTTATACATATGCCGCTCAGAAAGGAAATCCTGCTGCACAAAAGATCTTAGATGATGCTCAGAATACAGCGATTCATCTCAAGCCCGATTGGATAGATCCTCAACTAAGCCCAGAAGAAATAGCCGTGATCGATGCGCTAGAAACTCAATCCGAATGTGAAACAGATCTTCATGCTCTCACTGGAGAGTGGAAAGGAAAGCTGTTGATTCAAGAGTTCTCCAAAAGCAAAGTGCTGGAAGCGATTCCGATTACATTTGAGATCGTGAAAGCAGATCCCTATGATCCACATAATGTGATAAAAGAGCCACTCACATGTAGGTTGACAGACTCCCACAATGAGAGTCCCAAGCTAGATCTACGTGAGATGACGACTGTGTGGGGTACCTGTGGGGTGAGTGGCGGGATGGACAATGTGAATTTTTTGACTCAGTCTGATCCCATGTACTATAAGGCATGGAATCCTATATACGATATCCAGTGGATTGCTGAGGACTTATCTAGCTTGACCATCAATAATGAAAAGTATCTGGCCATCCACTATCGAACGTACGATAGCGGAGAGGTGGGAAAGGGAAATTTTGTGACATTGGTACTCCATCGTGTCTCTATGAATTCAGAATATGAGCTTTGGCTTGAAGACTTAAAGCGGAAGCTCAAAAAGATGGAAGAGATCAGACTTTCTGTGAGTCCCAATCCCGTAGGGCAAGCGCAAAATCTTGAGGTTACGTTTGAACTCTTTCGGCCGCATCCTGTAGTTATCGATCTGCTAGATGTCAGTGGAAATGTAGTTCAAAGACTTAAAGACGAAAATGTACAGACTTGGGGGCCTCAGACCTTTCAAGCGGATATTTCCAAAGCAGGCGCCCAGTTTTTTATCCGAGTGACTGCGGGCGAGCAAGTAGCCTCTGAATATATTGTCCGATAATGTCAGACCATGAAAGTACACCTACATATGAAAAATATCATTATAGCAAGCTGCTTCCTCTTAGGATTGAACTTGAATCTGGATGTAACCAAGGGCAATTTCTCTGTTACATGTTTACAGATGCAGGCCCAGGGACAAAGTATTCCTCAATACTTTCAACCTGCGGTTTGGATCGTGAGTTCTTCGGGTGCTGGCTCGGGTATTTCTACCATAGGTGCGATCATGATGACCAGTTGGCAGAGTCATATCAATAATATATGGTCGCTAGGGGGAATCGTATTTGCCCCTACACTCGGCGGAGGTCTCCCTACAGGAGGCGTGAATACAACAGCGCCAGAAGGACTCTCAGTCGATGGAAGCCGAAAGATAATCATATGTGGCTTGGGATTTGAAGTGAACTTTGTCATGCCCCATACAGGACCTGGTCCAGGAAGATATGTAATCTGTGTACAGGAATTGAAGGAAAAGGTCACTTACGTCGACAGCAATGGCGATGAGCAAACCGTGAAATGGAACCACTCTGCGCCTATCTATGCTTATGTGCCTAATATGAAGGCAAATGGAGATACACTAGTCGAGAGCGAAGCAAGAATTGCGGTGAGGAACGCATATGAGAGAGTAATTGAATCACAGGCAGAGCTTATTTATTCAGGTCTCCACACCACACATTCTTCAGCTACTTTTGTACATGCACTCCAAACAGACGGAAATACAGAGCTTACGAGTCTAGGCATTCCCATCGCCTTTTTTGATAACCAACCCTTGACACATTATCCTGTGCCTAACGCCAGTGACTGCGAAGATGCCGTCTATGATAGCGAGGATGATTGTCAATGAGGCAATTATAATGACCTCGCTGTGGTAGTGGCCCTACTCCAACCGCTCCCTTCAGTTTGTAACTGAAGCTCTTTCTATCCTCCAGATACAATTTGGAGAAGGCAGTGTGCCACTTTTTTATTTGTGTAGGTACTTCAGCTCCACTTATCCAAAGCCCCTAAACTTTTCTTATAATTGGGAAAGACCTAGCCAAACTCATGGTAACCATTCCCGATCGTTTATTCGAAGAACCCTTTGTTACACTCTTTCATCGAAGTCCTCATCTCGTGGTGATGCATAAGTCCCTGGTCAGAGGGATAGAAAATCGCCAGAGCTATGTGGCCAAGCATGCCATCTCCATTGTGATTAGGGGAACACAACGCATACAAACACAAGAAGGGTCCATGCTTGTGATACCAGAAGGTCAGATGGGATTTATGGGTAAGGGGGTTTACTCAGTGACAGATATGCTCGCGAATACCCAGAGGTTTGAATCTTATCATATATTCTTCGACGATCTATATCTAGAGCAACTTCTTTCAGAACTGGCGATTACTCCTACAGACATCGTGCACAGTGCTGTATTTTTAAAGAGAGCAGTCCCTTCAATTGCTGCTTTATGGTTTGAGCAACTGCATCACATCCATCAGTGGCAAGCTTCGGGAATCCAGGATTTGATGAGGCTGAAAGTCAAAGAACTGTTTGTGATGCTGCGCATGGAAGATCAAGATCAGCAGTTGGCAGCGTTTTTATATGGACTCAAACAGCGGCATGTGCGCAACCTGCTTCAGTTTATGCAGACGCATTATGACAAGCCATTGACTGTAGAGGATTATGCGAGTTTGACAGGTCGGAGCGTATCGACTTTCAGGCGAGAATTCAAGGCAAAGTTTGGATTGGCCCCTAAAAAATGGATTACACAGCAGCGCATGGAAAAAGCACGAGACCTCGTCGCCCACACCCAACTCAATGTTACAGATATTGCTGCTGCTGTAGGCTATGAGAATATATCGCACTTTATCAGTGCATTCAAAAAGCACTACGGGCAGACTCCCAAGCAGTTTGAAAGAGAGGAGATTTGAGTATCCATGAGACGTTGACAGCGGCCCCTTACCTCCTTTAGTTCATAACTGAAGAGAATAAGAAAAGCTAACCCTTACCATCTTTAGCTCCAAATACAATCTGTACGCCACGTTTCGCTGAGATTCTCAAAATTATTTGATCGAAAATCCATATCCTGAGCGATTTCCGACAGTTCGGTCATTCTCCTCCATAGATATTTGTAGCATCATACGAAAGGATAGCAGGACAGAAGCAATCAACACGCTTTCCCCTTTATGCTCATCTTCTTTCGTCTAAATTCTAACGATCTAATTATGTCCAATCCAAAAATTGCCTTTATAGGGCTCGGAATCATGGGAAGCCGCATGGCCCATAACCTCATCCATGCAGGAGTAGATCTCGTGGTGTGCAATCGTTCTCAAGAACCTATAGATAAACTCGTAGCCGCAGGCGCACAAGGTGCAAGTTCCTATCAAGATGCTGTAAAGGAAGCCGAAGTCGTATTTACGATGCTGTCTAAGCCTGAGGCAGTCGAGCAGGTGATGCTGGGAGAATCGGGTGCCTTGGGAAGCATGAAGCCTGGTGCGCTCTGGGTAGATTGCTCGACAGTCAATCCTTCTTTTACCCATCACGCTTGGCAGATAGCATCGGCCCATGAGGTTCGATTCATAGATGCCCCTGTTGCGGGAACGAAGCCGCACGCCGCCAATGGAGAGCTGGTCTTTTTTGTGGGGGGAAATACAGAAGATCTTGAAGAAGTGACGCCGTACATGAATCACATGGGACGAAAAATCATGCATATTGGCGAAACCACCAAAGGAGCCTCATTCAAAATGCTGGTGAATGCTCTACTCGGACAATCCATGCTTATTTTTTCGGAGACGGTACTTTTGGGTGAAAAAATGGGCTTGGACAAAGATTTTCTCCTGAATGTACTGCCTAATCTGGTCGTTTCCGCTCCCTTTACCAAAGCAAAGTCGGAGATGATCAGAGCAGATGATTATGAGGTTCAATTCCCATTAGAACTCATGCATAAGGATATGCACTTAGCTGCCGTCACCGCCTACGAGCAGGGGCAGCCCCTTTACCTAGCCAATGTAGCCAAGGAAATCTATGCAGAAGCTTTGCATAAAGGGTTGGGCAGGCTTGATTTTGCTGCGATTCATCAATATTTGGAGAGAAAGTAGGTTTTCTGATCTTGCTTCCTTCCGTTTGTAACTGAAGCTATTCGTTCCAGATTCCACCTGGTGGGTATGTTTGAGGTAACACCAACGAGACGTTGGCGCTGGCGAGGGGACGTCGGTACTAGCGAGGTAATAAGGGAGGGACCACTATCTAAAGGAATTTTCTTTAATTGGGCTTTTGTTTCAAACGAAAGACTGCATGCGTCCTCCGCTTTTCGTATGGCTCCGTCGATTAGCTTCACTTTTTTTAGTGGGAGGGATCGTATATCATATCATATATCTTTTGATGACGAGAGCCCAGGCGATCCAGTTTTTCATAGGACTCGATCCCTGTATTTTTGGAAGGGATCAATATGCAGAGATCTTTCTCACCCTAGAGGTCAAAGAGGCAGGAAACCTCTGGGCGTGGATCGGTATCGGGATCAGTCTATGGATGCTGTGGAGAATTACAAAAATGTCAGCTTTAGATTTCGAGTTCAACATCCCGCGATTATCCACTCGACGGTTACTGTATCATCTACCGATCCTAGCTATTTGTCTTTTGCTCGTCTGGATACCCCTCACGGAATTGGCACCTGCCTATGACGAAGTTTTCTCGGCAGTACATGTAGCGAATCATCCTCCTTTCCAGGCTTGGACCTACTACATGTACCCTAATAATCACGTGTTGTTCAATGTCCTGAACAGTGTCCTTTTCTTTTGGGTGCCTGATCAAGTATGGACAGGAAAGCTCCTGTCAGTTATCGCTTATGTACTGTTGGGATATGTCCTTTTTCGTATATGGCTAGAGCTAACAAGCGGGCAGTATATCCTTTCTATCTTAGCGACTTTACCTTCCTTATTACAGCTTCCTGTGTGGGGGTTTGCCAGTCAGGGTAGGGGATACGAATGGTATCTTCTGATGATGATATGGATGCTATGGATCTATGTGCGATATGTTGTCGAAGCTAAAAGAAGGCCCTCACAAGCACTCACCTGGATTATTGCGACGGGATATGCCCTACTGCCTACTTTTCTGTTTATGCATTCGGCGATTTGCATAGTAGAGTTGGGAAGGCAAGTAAGGAGAAAACGAATCCAGTGGGGCTTCTGGCAAGCTCAACTCTGGGCGGGAGGCTTAATTTTACTCTTTTACATCCCCTTGTTTCAATTTTCAGGACTCCAAGCCCTTACTGACAATCCTTATGTGAGCAGTGAGGCTATATTTTCTATTGATTTTATTTTTGAGAGTCTTAAGACGCTAAGATGGTTCATCTCCTACACCTTTAGCTATTTGGGAGGGGAGGGTGTATATTTTCCCTCCCTTGTATTATTCTTCCTGCCCCTTCTCCTGCTGTTTCACAAGAGGAATAAGGCTGTTCGTATAGGGGCGATGATTTGGTTGATAGGAATAGGAATCATCCTACTATTTGTCTTGGGAAGGCAGGTGTATCCTTTTCATCGAAACCTGATTGGGCATTACGGACTGACCTTGTTTTTAGGGATATATCTATTATATGACGGGCTAGGGCAAAGGTGGAGGCAATGGTGGCAAAGCGTATTATTCGGAGTTGTATGCTTGTGCCTATCTATTTATTTTTTTCAAAAAAATCCTACCCAGTTTTCTTTTCAGCTTTATTTCTACGACATCAACTCGACCTATACGACGCTCTCAGCCAGTGTGGAAAAGCTGCCAGAGGGGAAAGGGGGCTGTTCAGATAATGCCTTTTATTTTCAATACTTGCTCTCAAGTAGAGGAAGGGATATTCAATTTTGTCCTAAGGAAGCATGGACTTACTATATCACAACTGAAAAGGAAGGACTTCCAAAAGGAATGGAGCATTTTTCCCTTGTGCATGCTATAGATGATTATCGGTTTTATGTACAACCCCTTACGAAGGAGACTCCGTAACGAAATACCACTTTAGAAGAGAATGATATGATGAAACGACTACTACCACTTATATTACTGTTTACGTTTAACCAGATCCAAGCGCAAGATACAGGAGAGGATCTGTGGGGAAACTGGCTGATGTACTTTGGGACCAACCGTGTATCAGACAAGCTGAGTATCCATACTGAGGCGCAATATCGTCTCTACGAGTTTTCGGATAACTTTAACCAACTCCTCCTGCGTACGGGACTGAATTATCATATCGCAGATCACGCTATGGCCACAGCAGGCTATGCCTTTATCCCTACACGGACCTTTGCGGGTGTAAATAGCTCGGAAAATCGGATCTGGCAGCAATTTATTCTCCGCAATAAGCTGGGACCTGTGGCTTTTGAACATCGCTACAGGCTGGAGCAGCGCTGGGTACAGCAGGACGGTGTCACGACCTATTCGGATCGGGCGCGCTACCGCCTGTTTTTTACCATTCCGCTGAATAAACCCAAGATCGAGCCTGAGACTTTCTTTCTGGCCTTCTACGACGAGATCTTCATCAACATTACTGAAAATCCCTTTAGTCAAAATCGTCTTTTTGGGGCAGTCGGCTATGCTGTCAATAAGAACTTGAGTTTTCAAGTGGGCTATCTACGCAATCGTTTAGGCCCCAATAACTTCAATCGAGCCCAGTTTGCGGTATTTTTTAATCCAGATTTTAGGAAAGACGATTAATCTATATTAGAGAATCTCTATATCCGTTCTGCTTTTCCACACTTTTTTTATTTACTTTGAAGATACGTTGCACTTTTGATACAAGTGCTGGTTTGAACTGAAAGGACTAAAGCAGAATGGAGGCTTACGCGCAGGTACTATTATATGCCATCCCTGGTTTTATTGGATTGATCTTGATCGAAGCCCTATATGGATGGATCAAGGGAGAGGTGAATTTCCGGAGTATGGACATCATCGCGAGTCTCAGTTCAGGGTTGACCAATACCATCAAGCGCATCTTGGGTCTGACCGTCGTGATTGTGAGCTATGGCTGGGTAGAGGAGCGCGTAGCCCTGATGGAAATAGAAGCTACATGGCTGGTATACGTTCTGGCATTTTTGGCACTGGACTTTGCGGGCTACTGGAATCACAGACTCAACCACTCCATCAATTACTTTTGGAACGTCCACATCGTCCATCATAGTAGCGAAGAATTCAATCTGGCTTGTGCCCTGCGACAGACCATTTCTAATTTCTTTGGACTGGGCTTCATCTTTCTGTTTCCTGCCGCGCTTTTGGGGATTCCAGAAGAAGTCATCGCTGTAGTTGGTCCGCTTCATTTCTTTCTGCAGTTTTGGTACCATACAACCTACATTCCAAAGTTGGGTATTCTGGAGTATTTGATCATTACCCCTTCTCAGCATCGCGTACATCATGCCATCAATGACATTTACTTAGACAAGAATCTAGGCGAAATTTTTCCTTGGTGGGATCGGATATTTGGTACTTTTCAGGAGGAGCTAGAGGATGTCCCTCCTGTATATGGTGTCAAGCGTGCGGTAAGGACCTGGAACCCCATTCGTATTAATTTTCAGCATCTATGGCTCCTCATGCAGGATGCTTGGCGCACAAAAAATATCAAAGATAAGTTCCTCATTTGGTTTATGCCTACAGGTTGGCGTCCCGAGGATGTCAAAGGTAAATATCCGATTGAGGTCATTCAGGACCCCTATACTTACGAGAAGTACGATACACCCGCCAGCATGCCGCTCCGTATCTGGTCTTGGTTTCAGTTTGGCTTGACCTTGTTCCTCATGCTGGACTTCCTACTACACTTTGCCGAGATCGGATTTCCTTCGCTATTCTACTATGGGGGCTTCTTCCTGTTGCTGGTCTACAGCTATACTTCGCTGATGGATCTGGACCGAAACGCTTGGTGGATCGATCTGATCAAGTCTGCTTATGGCTTGGGCATCATCTACTTCATGGATGGATGGTTTGTCATGGACAGTTGGATTCCTGGTGGGAGCATGGCGATGATGGCTTACTTGATCCTTTCGCCTGTGATTGTTGCGGGTTTCACATTTGGAGAGGTCAAATCCTATCAAAAGCTTGCAACTGAGGTCGCACATTCCTAGACTTCTGAAAGTCTGATAAACACATAAAAATCATCGTAATGGCGTCTCTACGATTATGTCCTATCACAGATTGAGGGAAATATATAGATTCTCCATCTCGATGAGCTCATTCGTGCAAATCATGCTTATATTGAAAAAGTAACACCAAGAGGCGCATCCTATTTTTCGTCTTTTTCCTATGCTTACTTCTATCTCATTCATTATGACTCGTTTTGCCATTTTCCTCTTTCTACTGCTTTCCTTCTTCTCTCTATCAGCCCAAAACATGGCACCCGCAGATGAGCAAGCCATCCGTGAAGTCATGAAAGCACAGGAGATTGCCTGGACCAATGGCGACATCGACGCATTCATGAAAGGGTATTGGAAGAGTGAGAACTTGATTTTTGTGGGAAGCAGTGGCGTAAATCATGGTTGGCAGGCTACGCTCGATCGCTACAAAAAGACCTATCCTGACAAGGCGGCCATGGGAAAATTGACATTTGAGCTGCTCAAAGTGGAGGGATTGGGGACAGAGACGGCTTTTGTGTTAGGGAAATGGCATCTGGATCGTGAGAAGGATGAGCTAGGAGGCTATTTTACCTTGATATGGAAGAAGATAGAGGGGGAGTGGGTGATCGTAAGTGATCATAGTTCGTAATTTTGTGATTTATTTGTATCATTTGATATTTATTCGTTTCTTTTAGGGAGTATAATATCAAATCTATCTTATGGTCGTAGAACATAGAAAAGCTATTGCAATGAAAGCAGTCGAGATAGGGGGAATTGTGAATGAAAATGGGAAACTCATTTTAGATAAACCTTTGGATATTCCAAAAGGTAGAGTGAAGATTATTATTCTTGTGCCAGAGGATGACCAGATTGCTGATCAAGAGTGGCTACATGCACAAAGATCGAATAAGTCGTTCGACTTTCTAGCAGAAGAGGCAGAAGATATTTATTCAGTAAAAGATGGAAAGCCCTTAAATGATGAGGTATAAGATTGTCCTTGTTCCATTTCCTTTTGACGATTTGACATCCTCGAAAGTTCGCCCTGCGATTTGTTTAACGGATAGAATTTCTTCCTACCAACATATTGTCATTGCTTTTATTACAAGCCAGATTCAAAAGGCAAATGAATCTTCCGATGTTATCATAATGACCAGTCATCAACAGTTCTCCATGACAGGATTAAAGGTTGATTCTGCCATACGTTTACATCGTCTAGTGACAATTCCTGAGAGGATATTGCTTCGACACCTTGGGACCCTACCTACTGATTTCCACAATGAACTGGATCATAAGTTACGTTTACTTTTCTCCCTCTAATACCATTCCTCCCAAATCATCGTTTTGCCCTCTTTGGCTGACTTCTTCGCCAATTCTAGGATCTGCATGACCATCAGATTATTCTCCAAGGCTGATAAGTCGTAGGGTCGAGGATCAATTTTTCCACGAATGACACTGGCCAGATAAGCGAAGGGATCAAAGCGATTCTTGGGCAAAGGAAGCGCGAGTTGTTTTTTCGCCCCTTCTTTTTCATTCACCTGTACCATCATCTCCTCCCCATTCAACGCATGAAGATAGCCCATCGTACCATAAATCTCCATATCCTTGCGATTGTGTGACCAGTTCCAAGAGGCCTGTATGATGACCTGCGTCTGCGGATAGTTCAGGATGATGAGGGCATCGTCATCGACCTTGGGATACAGCTCAGGCTTGATGTTTTGGGTGAGGCAGGTGACAGATGTCGGTGCTTGGCCTTGCATGAACCAATTGGTGATATTGGCGCCGTAGCAACCAAAATCCGTCAAGGCTCCGCCACCGTTTTGTACGGGGTCAGTTAGCCATTCGAGGAACTCTACATTACATCCGATTTCGATAGGACCTGGATGGCCCGTATGGAAAATCATCTTTCGCAAGGGACCGATTCTTCCATCGTTGACAGCGTTTTGAAACGCTGCCTCTGTCGTCCCATACCATGTCGTCTCATAATTGGTGAGCAGATGGATCTTATGTTTGCGGGCGAGCTTGGCCATTTCTTGTGCATGCGCCCAACTCACTGCTAGGGGTTTTTCGACCATGACGTGTATGCCTCTAGGCGCACAAAACTCCACCACTTGGAGGTGGTCATAGATGGTATTAAAGGCAGTTACAGCCTCAGGCTTCGTTTTCTTTACCATTTCTTCCATCGTCTCAAACAAGATGTCCATGCTATACCCATGCTGCTCGGCGTAGCGCTCTGCCAGATCACGATTGGGCTCCACGATTCCCACAATTTCGATGTCCCCTATTTTCTCCCTGCCCAGTATCCAATGCACATGGGTATGTACCAGACCCACGACTCCTACACGTAGAGGAGTGGTTTCTTGAGCGGGGAGTAGTGAGGCAAACATCGTCGGAAAAAGGAGTAGGAGTAGTTTACGGAGCATGATGACGGGTTTATTCGTACGTATTGGATGAAATTTTTATGATGGTATAAAAATAACCATAGGGTAATCCATATGCCTTTGGATCATCTGTATAAACCCTTACAATCTATGGCGAAATGATCTTAATGTCCACATTTTGTTACAAGTCCACATGACGCGCTCCCGCTCCGTAGTCATCAAACTACGCATGCCCCCATCTATTAGTTTCCTAACTAACCGCGCCTGTAGCTCTTCTGAGACGCTCCGTTCATGGAATATAAAGTAGCTGCGCCAGCCTCATGACATTTCTACCTACTCCTTTCGAAGTTTCACATACTGCATAGGCGCATCTTCCACCATTAGCCCGAGCAGATAAAGCCCTTCACTTCCTTCAATCCGATGAAGGGTGCCTTGTCCTTTGACAATGTCCTTTTCAACCAATACCCTTCCTTGGAGATCCATAATCATCAAAAGAGCTCTCGTGCCTTTTCCTTCCCAATCCACTGTAAATGTTCCCGAAGTGGGGTTGGGAAAGATAGAGAGCTGAGGAACGGAAGGGGAAGGATCATTGTGGAGTGGAATAAAACGTGTGCAAGCAGAAGTATCCTGGCAGCCCAATTTCTCTAGAATGACCGCATAGGATCCTGTTTGTGTAGGGGTAAACGTGGGATATGTAGCCCCTGTGATGGGTAAACTTCGATTGCAATCCCACCACTGATGTGATGCGGTAGAGTCCATACTTTTTAAGGAGAAAGGCGTCTCTTCCAACTCCAAATTCAACGTATCAATTCTCAGATCCAACTGAATGATGGAATCACAGCCTACCCTATTGATGAAACTTCTTGCGTAGGTTCCACTTTGGGTATAGGTTTCACCTGTTTCTGCCCAAGTGTAAGGCTCGCAAGCTTCATCCGTAAGAAGGGTAGGGGGAGAACTCTGGTTGACCGTCAAATCAATCAGGTACAAGACATCGTCTGCTTGCTGGATCACGCTGCCAGAGTTGACAAATGTAGCGTCTCCTAAAATCAAGCTATCACACACCGTTTCACTTGTCTCTAGAACTTGCATCCAGCTCACCTGATCTGGCAAGACATCGACCGTATGCAAAGTGGTATTGGTGATGATGGGCTCATTAAAATCAAAGTAGATAGCAGAGGTATTGTGAATCTGAGTTCCCAGAGGAATATCGGCTCTCGGCCGCACTTTGAATTTGACAAAGCCATTACTCCCAGGTTCATCTGTCGTGCTATCAGGCAATCGTATATCCCTAAATGTCCATTGTAGAATCCCCTGTCCGTACATCTCAAATTCATATGGATGGCTAGATACACCAGATGCTACGGTGAATAAATCCAAGTCCGTATCTAGGGTATCTCTGATGATGACGGTGAATGCCGTATCGTTTCCTGTGTTTTGGAAGCGGATGCGATAGTCGATCTCTTGACCTGGAGGAATGATGTGCATATCTGTCAGGCCGATAGGTGTTCCTAGTTTGTCGTTGGGATCGTAGCTAGCCGTGACTACACCACAGAAGATTTCCGTCTGGGGATCGGCATCATCTTGTACGATGCTGTTGATCAGTCCTGGTGACCAGTTGCTCAAAGACCCGCAGCGTTCTATAAAAGCTCTGGGTCGGGAATTGCCTGGGTGGAGGGGATGTTGGTCCACCTCTACATGCCAGAGTCTTCCGTCAGCAGGGAAATAAAGGGTATCTAAAGCACCTGCTCCCAACTGGATAGAATCTGTCAAAAGCAGAGCGGTATTGGCAAAGATACGCACAGGTGCAGGCCCTACCATAGAGTCACCTGCATTGGTAATGATGAATATATTGGCTCCCTGTCCAGCAGTATCTACTCCACATAGACCTTCGATCTCCAGATGTGAACCATCCCATGGCCCTGGCAACGGACTGATCCACGCAGGTCGAGTCCCTGGGATAGTATCCAACGCACAACTGTCTACAGGAAACCACGTCGCTTTCAAACATAGCGTTTGGTTGGGGACAGAGGCTACATCTACGGTGGAGGAAATCAAAATGCCTCTTACATCTCCAGGACCGATCGAATCTATGGGAAAATGATAAACATTAGGTGCAACTGAATCATAAGGTGTCGAAGCTGAATCCAATCTGATGAGAGCGTCCAATTCTACCTCTACGTATCCTGATGGAATCCCACTTGTAGCATTGGACTGGTTGGAAGCGCGAATGTAAATATTCTGATTTGAGAATCCTCTCCTGATAAAGGGCATTTGGATAGAGACATCAGGAGTAGAGCAGGGATTTTCGATTTTGATCCCAAAGTCAGGAATGGCGGAAGGATTCCCCGCACTGTCAATGATGACAGTCTGGCTAGAAGCGCAAGTTGCTGTCAAACCTCCTGTGGTATCTAGGGAGACTGTATAGGTGCCAGGCATCAGATTGGGCATGAGCCATACGCCACTTTCGAAGGTCTCTACAATATAATTTCCAGGTTGAATAAGGAGGCGATTTTCCCCCACAGCTATTTCGTTTGAATCTGCGACACAATTTTCATTTGCATCGAAAAACACACGCCCGATCCCCTTTCCATCTGCCATGATCAGCACCTCAGACTGAGAGATACGTCGCCTAGTGAGGAATAAATCCCCATTTTCTAGTCCCATTCCATGTCCTAGCAGTCCCCGACCTATGGTAGGGTATGGATTGGTATTGACAAAGGATTGTGTCTGCTGCCATAAACCTGAAGAATCACGGTCATAGACGAAAGCAGCTCCATTCAATTCAATCGTTAATCCCACTTCTACATCAGTGGAGGGCGCACTGAGGACAAATCTGTCTCCCTCTAGATCAATAGAGCCTCTGCTGATGTCTAGGGTGAACATGCTATCCCCAGGGAATATTTCTTGTTCTAAGAGCCATATTCCATTGGGTTGTAAGCCGTAGGCAAGTACCCCTCCTGTTCCATTAAATGAGTTAATAGGATTGATAGAGCGCAAGATCCCTAGTAGCATGGTAGAATCTTCGATTTCTATAATATCACCCAATATATCAAATGCTTGAGTATTAGGTGCTCTGAGTTTGTGTGATAATGTCCAAAGCCCACTAGGATCTTTTTGATACAAATAAACAGCACCTGCCCTTCTAAGGGAGTCACCTGTAGGAGTAATGAAGGGCTCAAAGTCTGATCCTACTGCCAAGAAGCCGTTTCCATAGGCGAGAGTTGTGCCAAATGCTTGGAAAGTATAGCTTTTTGACTGTCCATTGGCTAAGGGAACAACCACAGGCATCTCGGGAGGTGCAATCCTCTGGACCTGTTGCCAGACACCTAGGCTATCTTTTTCATACACATAGACAGCACCTACAAAAAGAATGGTGTCTTGGTTGGGTGTTATATAGTGTTCACTAGGAGCATTGATAAAGGCGGTATTTCCTTCTAGCACGATAGCCCCTCCAAATCCTCCACCCAATTGCACAGAAGGCGAAGGAATCTGTTGGGTCGCAATCCACTGACCCGTAGGGCTACGATCGTAGCAGTATACGGTACCCAATGAGAAATTGGTGTTGGGGTGTGGTCCTAGTATATACTCTCCATCTCCCCTGGCACCTACCATCATCTCATCTCCTGAGATAGAGACAGCACTTCCAAAGAAGCCCCAATCTTCTGGATTGGGAGACTTGAGTGTTTGGGTGTAGTGCCATACGCCGTTGCTGTCTTTCTGATGTATAATCAGACTTCCACCCATGATAAACTCATTGTTGAACCAAAACTCTGCACGTTCATCTGCAGCAGCGATGGTCCCACTTCCAATCGTAGATTTCGCTCCAAATGAGGTCGAAGGCCTGATATCTAGGATACCTCCTGAGCTAGCATAGGATATATTTTGGGTTTTAAAAAAGGGCTGAGCGTATAGCTGTGAGAGGAATGTGAGATACAAAAGGATTCCACCAGTGAGAGGAGTTGAAATCTTCATAATGGTATACAAAGGATTTTTTGTGGCAAAGAGAAGGTAGCGAGTTTTAACCTAGCTTGCCAAGTGGCTATCTAGTATGTCGGTTTGAGAAGAGATTTTCTGAATCTTTCGGTAGGAAAATGAGAAAAAATGATGAGACAGCATACGATCGTTTCATTTTTATCCGAAAATATTTCCCACTAACACTGCAGATCAGACCACAAAAAAAGCCCAAGCCGTGTACAGCCTGGGCAAATAATATAGTAGTAGCGTCAAATACGTATTTGAGAACCGAGACTGATACTATCAGGGATTTCGATTCGCGCAAGAAAAGAGAAGTTCTATCTCATTCCTGGAAGCCCCGTAGGAGGATTGCCTGTCGTATCGAAGAAAGGCCCTGCTTTGACTTGTCGTGGATAGACCTCATTTAAGTTATCTCCATCATACAAGCGACCATTCTTCATTACTAAGTCAATCGTGTGGGTATTACGCAGATTTTCCAGAGGATTAGCCTCTAAGATAACCAAATCTGCCAATTTACCTACCTCAATGGAGCCCAGATCTTTGTCTAGACCACTACTTACGATAGTGACAACCTGCTAGACGGCGTCTTACATTTTATCCGCTGACGGCGCGCATGAGTTCTGCACAAGCAATGGCACCATACGTACCTAGGGCATAACCGAGCACGGCAAGTAGTACACCTACGGGTGCTAACACGGGACTGAAGGCAGAGGCAACGACAGGAGCTGAAGCAGCACCACCGACATTGGCTTGGCTGCCCACGGCCACAAAGAAGAAGGGCGCTTTGATTAGTTTGGCCATAAGTAAAAGTAAGCCCACATGGATGATCATCCAGATTAATCCTACGGCGAAAAGCCCCAAATTATTCAAGACCTCGATGATGTCCATATGCATGCCAATTGTTGCAACGAGGATATAGATAAAAACAGAACCCCAACGCGAAGCTCCTACGCCTTCTAGCTGTCGAGCAGGGGTAAATGAAAGTAGAACCCCAATCGTAGTTGCCAAAACGACGAGCCAAAAGAAACCTGATAGAAGGGAGGTGAGTCCATTGGCTTTCAAGCCTTCCTCAAATTGGGCCATCCAGGGTTGGATGAGGTCTGCCCCTGCATGAGAGAGGGCGACTGCCCCAAAAGCGACACCCATGAGGACGAAAGCATTTGTGGTCGTAGGTATTTTGGCGATACGCGCTTGATAGTCTTCCAGCTTATCTTTCAACTCCGTAATGGCAGAGCTATCGGCTTTGAGCCATTTGTCGAGTCTCGTAGAAATGGTCGCACCGAAAAGCAAAAAGCCCATCCATATATTGGCTACCGTTACATCTACCACAATCATGGATGAGAAAATACTGTCTGGGACCTCATAGATCTCTTTCATGGCAGCTTGATTGGCGCCGCCACCAATCCAACTTCCCGCCACCGTAGATAGCCCCCGCCAAACCGTATCAGGCTCTGAAGAGAGGATATCAGGAAATACTTTTAGGACAAAGAGTAGGGCAATAGGGCCTCCGATGACAATCCCGACTGTAGCCGTAAAAAACATGATCAAGGCCTTGGGGCCAAGGTTGACGATGCCTTTCAGATCAATAGAAATACACAGTAAAACCAAACTGGCAGGGAGTAAATAGCGAGAAGCGACAAAGTAAAGCTTGGAATTTTCTCCGTCGATGATGTGAAATGTATTGAGAATGGCAGGGATGAAATAACATAAGAGGATGGGAGGGACAAAGGTATAGAACCGTTTGAAGAAGCCTTCTTTTTGTGAAGCAGTATAGAAGACGAGTGCCAAAATACCCATGAGTATGCCTAGGGTAGTGGCATCATTGGTAATGAGAGGTGTAATGTGTTCTGTCGTATCCATATTCGATTTTTCTCATACGAATCTAAAGAAATTTTCTCATCTCGTGGCTACGAATCCTGAGTTGCTTGCTTTTCGCTATGATATGAGTTCTTGTATGCTTCTTTTGGGGAATGGCGGGATACTATTTGAAAAGAGGCTTAGACTTAGATTCTTTCCAGAAAAAGTAAACCTCTCTTCCATAGGCATTCCCCCTTTTTCTAGTAACTTGCGCCATGGCATTTTTAGAAGATTATTTAACAAAGAGAAACCTTCCCTTCACACAAGGTCCTGAAGGGCTTTTGTATCACATTGAAACTGCAGGTGAGGGCAAGGCACCTCAAGCAGGTGAATACGCAAAAGTCCACTACACAGGCAAATTCTTGGATGGTCGTACCTTCGACTCCTCTGTCGAGCGCAATGAACCTTTTGTCGTCCCTGTTGGGCAGCAGCAAGTCATTCGCGGATGGGACATTGGCTTGAGCCTTTTTCCTGTGGGATCCAAAGGAACACTCTATATTCCACCAGAGCTGGGATACGGTACACGTGGTGCAGGCAATGTCATTCCCCCCAATGCATCCTTGATGTTTGAGATTGAGATGCTGGAAGTCATGGACGAAGCCACCTTTGAGCAGTACCAGAAGGAAGAAAACGAAAGACAGGAGAAGGCCCTGCGCGAATACCTGGAGCGGCAGATGGCAGAAGACTTTGAGCATATCAAAGCCTATATGGAGAAGTCTGGGAAAGCATTTGAAATGACACCCAATGGTCTTTTCTACCGTGTTGATACAGAAGGGACAGGTCCCAAACCTACAGATGGACAAAATGTCTCGGTGCATTACACAGGACGTTTGCTCAACGGGCAGGTATTCGATTCGTCTATTCAGCGTGGACAACCCATTACCTTCCCTATCGGTACAGGCAAAGTGATCCAAGGCTGGGACTTGGGCATTCCCTTGTTCAATGAAGGCGGAAAAGGTACGCTGTTGATTCCCTCCCCGATGGCCTATGGTCCACGCGACATGGGGAGCATCCCAGCTAATTCTATTCTTGAATTTGATATTGAGCTGGTGAAAGTAGGGTAGGGAACAAGAGAGACGACAGACCAGAGACATCACATTCAAATATCCTGAAATCGGGAAAGTGTGAGGAGTCGTGCTATCTGATACCTCTTAAAGAGCATAAAGAAGTACATGTATAAGTAAGAGGCCCGATGATAGGGTCTCTTTTTCAGTTTTACATATGTGGGGATAAGTTGGTCGCGTACCTACTCACTATTTTTCGCATTTCCCAAATGTTTATGATCCTGTAAGAGAATCATTTTTTCTCTAAGGATTTCTAAAAAGTTTATTTGTACAAAAAATCTTTCATCTCATTCCGATGCTTACGTTTTTCAAATGAGTTATTGAATTTCATTTTTCCTACATTTAGCATGGAAGATGCTGATTATAGGACTGTTTGTGATTAGGTAATTTTTTCAGGTGTTGGCTTAATGGATTTATTTCATATACTATTCTATCGATACACCTAAGCCTCGACTTTCTAGGTTTATAGATTTTTCAAGAGAGTTTTTCTTTTGGAGCATGAGAAATCATTTCATTTGGTGGAAATATGGAGTTTCATGGAGGTGTTCCCCAATCATTGCATTTGGATCTAGATTAGGTTATGAAAGTTTCACAAATTTATTTTAACCACATCATTTTTATCAAGGGGTAAACCATGGATCATAGAAAGAGAGTTGTTGGAACACACACGGTGAATTATGCTGAAATCCGAAATTTCATAGGGCTTCCTTTCGAGAAATATGCATTTGAAAAAAAGCAAAACCTTTATAAAATTCCTGCGGTAGCCTACACACGCTTAACAAATAAAACCCATTCTTATTATTGGAACTCCTACCGAGATTTTGACTTAAATAAAGTAGATCTCTTCCATTTTTTCAATACAATTAGCTTCGGGAATACACCCTGGATCACAACATTTGAGACTTTTTTGCCAAGAAGAGAAGGGAAAAACGACGAAGCAGGGCTCAAATTAATGGCTGGAGAAGCTTGTCAAAAGCTCATTGCAATGTCTGAATGTGCGGCAAACATACAAAGGACTTTCTTGAGCGATAAATACCCTCAATTCCTTGATGTCATCAATGAGAAGCTGATGGTTCTCCATCCTGCTCAGAAATGTCCTCCTAGAGAAGAAGTCCAAAAAGATATATCGGGTCCACTTACGTTTACCATCGTAGGAAGTGATTTTTTTCGAAAGGGAGGAAAAGAAATTTTGATTGCTTTTGATAGGCTGAGTGAAAAGGGAATACAGGATTGGTGTTTGAATATTGTGTCTAAGATGCAGTTTGGTGACTATGCTTCCCAGACGACTAAAGAGGATGTGCGCTTTGCTCACAAACTCATCGATAAATATCCCCACAATATTAATTATCAATCGCAAATCCCCAATGCTGAGGTATTGGCTCTATTTAAGAAAACCCATATTGGACTCCTTCCGACTTATGCTGATACATATGGGTACTCTGTTCTGGAGGCTCAATCTTTTGCCTGTCCAGTGATTTCTACCAATATTAGAGCCTTACCTGAAATCAATAGTCATGAATTAGGGTGGCTCATCGAGGTTTCCAAAGATTCTTGGGGGAATGCCATTTTGACTTCAGAGAAATATATTAGCGCGTTTTCCAGTCATTTGGTCGATGAGCTGGAGAAAACCCTAACGGAAATCTTTGAAAACCCCTCCCAAATATTAGCAAAAGGGGAAAGGGCCTACCAAAAACTACTTCCCTCTATCGAGCATAATACCCAAGTTTTAGAGAATCTATATGATGGTATAGTTGAAGGTTAAGATAGTGACTATGTGGATTTTCCGTAAGTCCGTGTCAATGCTTCCTTCGTGTTAGATGTCTATTCCAGGGCCCAATACCCTAGTGTAGGCATATAAAATGCCTTCCGTTTACCATATTCGTGAGTCAAAGCAATTGCTCTTTTGGAAAACTTCTTGACACAGGAATTCGCTCCTCATACCCTTCCAATTTCAACGTCAGCGAACGCGCATTGCCTTTGAAGCCCTGAATCTTTTCCTTATTCACAATGTAGGAGCGATGACAGCGAACAATAGCGGGCACTTCTGCCAATTGACTTTCCAGATTTTTGAGGGAAAGACGAAGCAGTTTTCGAGTCAATGTTCCTTCCTCCCAATAAAAAACCGTGCTGTAGTTATTGTCCGAAGTGGCAAAAAGGAAGTCGGGCAATGGAATCACCAAAGGCGTGGATTTGGTCGTCTCAGGTGTGATGGTCAACTGAACGATCGAAGGAGGTACAGGAGCTAGTGGCAACCGTTGGCTCAGGCTGGTCGCAGCCTGCTGGTTTTTACGATTGAGGTATAGCTCTGTGAGGAAAACCACTACGATCAAAGGGAAAATACCCACAGCAAGTGAAATCCCCAGAAATTCTACATAGGTACGGTAGATGCCAATCTCTGCTCCGACAAAGGTATTATACGTGTAATTCGAAAAAGCGACTACGAGAAATGTGACCAGTACAAACGTGATTTCCTTCTTGATCTTCCATTGATCCTGATTGAAGACCTGCCGAAATAACCAGGGGAATACAAAGTAGGTGATGAAGAGGGAGGAGGAGACAGATATGCCAAATCCTAGTAGAAATAAGGTCTGGTAGGCCTTGACATCTTGTGTCCCAAAAGGCTGGTAAAGCCATAAAAAGAGGAAGGTAAACACCCCAAAGGCTAGGACTACCCATCCCTTATCTCGCGCACGAGTCAATAGAGGATAAGGTTTGTTGAGCCAATGGATGAGGTTCATATTGGGAGGTTTTAGGAGGACTAATTTATGCCAATAAATGAAAAAATCTAGATGCATATTGTTAATATGTCCTACGCTCATAGATAAGCATACTACCCTGATCTCAGGAGAATATCCCGATTATGAATGACCTCAAGCTCGAAGACTTTCCCTTCATCACTTTTGACAAAGTGCGATATTCGGACACCGATCGGCAAGGCCACGTCAACAATGCCGTTTTCTCCGTCTTTTTGGAGACAGGACGTGTGGAATTTCTCTACCATCCTGAGCATGTCTTATTGAATGAAGGGGCCACTTTTGTCATTGCTTCTTTGGAGTTAATGTTCGAAAATGAGATTCATTGGCCAGGAAAAGTAGACATTGGGACGGGGATTGTGTCGATAGGACGTAGTTCGATGAAGTTATTTCAAAGAATATTTCAGGAAGGTAAGGCCGTGGGGCAAGCGCAGACGGTCATCGTTCAGGTCGCACCTGAAGGCAAGAGTAAACCCCTAGATGAGGAAGCAAGAGCGAGACTGAGCAAGTGGATGCTGAACCTAGGGAGCTAGCTTCCCTTCGCCAGCACTCGCCAGCGCTAACGTCTCGTTAGTGCTAAACTACGCTGACGGGACGCCCACACTCGCTCCCTTCAGTTTCTAACTGAAGCTGGAAGTATCCAGATTTCATCTGGAGGAGACGAGTAGATAACACCAACGGGACGTTGGCGCTGGCAGCAAGTAAGGCAAACTTCCTTCGCCAGCGCTAATGTCCCATTAGTGCTATCTATAACACCAACGTCCCGTGAGTGCTATCCACAGTGCTCGTTAGGTTCCTACTCCGAAGCACGGCCATCCACCATACCCCCAAAATAAATCGCGTTTAAGAACAACTTATTTGTTCCATACCAAAAGGCGCGGAAATTCGGATTAAAGCTAAACGACACGATGCGGCCACGTCCTTGTCGAGACACCACCACTGCAGCCTTTTTCTTGATGCGGGCCAGATTTTCCTCCGACACATATCCGCTCATCAGAGGATCGTCCGTCAATTGTAGCGGAAAGGCAAAGGGATTCTTAGGGATCTCAAAAAAGAGGTTGCTGTTCACGAAGATGGGTAGGGTACGATCTGTATAGCCATAGCCAATCGGATGGCTAGGGTCCAGGTCCGCCTCGAAGATTGTTCCGCCCGTGATCTGCGCGCCACGGATGTTGGAGAGGTTTTCATAGTTCTCTCTTCCCAGAGAATCAGGTTGGGAGTTGCTGAATCTGAGGTTGATCATCTTCTTACTGGCCAGCCATCGGTTCGCCCCTTTCAAAGCGATGATCTTCCCTCCTGCGCGCACCCAGTCCTTGATTTTTTCGGTGGTGGCTTTGCTGATGCTGCTGTAATTGCCTTCGACCATGATGATCGTATTGTATCTTCGAAGATCAGCCCTTCTCAGTACCCGGATCGGCATCAGCGTCACCTCCATATCAAAACGATTGTCCAGCAAGTGCCAAACTTCCCCTGCGTCGTATCCGCGGACACCTTCCTCTACCAGCAGGGCAATTTGTGGCTTTTCTACTGTCGAGATTTGCGGGCTCCCTAGCATGACACCGTCGGTGTAACCAGAGTTGATGGCATGGATCTGTACAGGAAAATCTGCCTGAATGCTTTGCATCTTGGCGTACAAGTCCTCGCTAGACATATCTTGAAGCTGGCGGGGAATGATGATCGCCCCTTGGTCAAATACTTCCTCTCCTACGCGGAAAGTCTTCTTCGCCACTTTGGTCAGCATGCCTTCTTGTTGTAGACGATTGAGCAGGGCAGGGGCCTTGTAATCTGTCCACTTAAAAGCGTAGGCGTAGTCACTTTTTTCTACCGTCATGCTGGCCATATTCTCACGAGAGAAGGGCGTATCGCCCTGCAAATCGCGCATGCTGCGGGCGTTTACCTTCGTAAAGTTTAAGTTGAACGCCAGGGGCATGGTCCAAGCTGATACATCGTAAAACAAGCTGTCGGTGAAGGTCGTCGGCTGCTGGATCATGATCTCGATCAGGCGATACTGTGGCTGCGCCAGTGGGACGAAGTAGCTGCTCGCCGCAGGATAGACCTTGTTGTCGATGCGTGTATCTTCCTTAAGGGGATAGATCTCAATCTGGTGGCGCTCCATGATCTCTGCCAGGGCACGTGCACGGGAGGCATCTCCTACCGCTCCGAATACCAGTCCAGCGTTTTCACCAGCTTTGGCTTCTTTCATTGCATTTTGAAAAAATGTGCGCTGATAGTCGAGCAGTTCGGTTCGCAGGGCGACACCTGCTTTGACAGTCGAGAGGCTGGTTTGGAACTGGTTGCGAATAGTGAACGGAAAGCTCAGCAATCCATTGACGCTCTCTTGTAGGTGGCCACGTGAGCTGGCCTGCTCGAAGAGGATGCCGATACCACCGTTGATATCGGGAAAGGTCGACCCCTTGCCGTAGTAGAAGTCGTCAAAGCTTTCCTTTGAATAGTAGAGCGAACCGATGTCATCCAGTGCTTTCGCATGATACTGGGCAATCGCGTCGGTCAACTCAAAGTTGCGTAGAGGCGTATTGGGATTGTTGCGGGAGGGGATACCGGGTTGGAAGAAGTAGGTGCTGTTGGTACCCATCTCATGATGATCTGTCAGGATGTTGGGCTTCCAGCGGTGAAATTGCTGGATGCGATTTTGGGACTCAGGTTGCTGCACGGGGAGCCAGTCGCGGTTCAGGTCGAAGAAGTAGTGATTGGTACGACCGCCTGGCCAGATTTCGTTTTGCTCGCGGTTGTTGGGGTCTGCGACGAGATTTTTAGAGCGTCCGCTATTGGCCCAGGTCGCAAAACGGGTCATACCGTCAGGATTGAAAGATGGATCAAGGAGGATCACCGCGTTTGAGAGGACGTCTTCGATCTCATCGCCTTGGGCTGCCGCGTAGTGATAAGCGGCGAGGAGGGCCGCATTGGCGCCACTGGCTTCATTGCCGTGGATGGTATAGCCCTGCCAGATGACCACGGGCATCTCTGCTGTATTGAGGTTTGCCGAAGCGGAGGGATCGGTCAGGGACACATGCGCCTTTCGAATGTCTTCGATGTTTTGATGATTTTCGGGTGAAGTAATCACCAGGAGGATTTGGGGCCGACGTTCGTGCGAGTAGCCATTTTCGATCAATGTCACACGATCGGACGCATTGGCTAGGGCCCGCATGTAATACACCTGTCGATCGTGCGTGATGTGAAATTCGCCCACTTCGTGCCCCACGACTTCGGCGGGTGTGGGGATCTTATCATCGTAGGAGACATCCTGTGGGAGATAATAATCCAGCGTCGGAGCAGATTGGGAGAAGCCGTTTAGCACCCACAACAGGCTGGACATGAGCATTAGGTATCGAAGCATAGTTTAGGTTAGTTTCATGAATAAACGGGAAATTACAGGATTTGGTGGAAGGAGGCAAAAAGGGGGGAGAGGGATTACAGATATTAAAGTGCAAGGCCTCTATTAACATTCTATATAAGATATTTTAGAGGAGGAGAAAGTATACATCGAGTATTGGCTTATGAGCTAGCTATTCAATTTCTTGAATTGATTCATCGCAAAAATGTCTTTTTACTATATTTCTATATCCTTATTCATTAGATCCCTAGAAAGGGTATGTGCGAAGGGCATTGGTAAATAAATGAATTTATTGGGATAAAGGTCGTATTTCTAGCGTGATAATGAGGATTTTCTTATTCTCATTAAGCTCTTAGCGCGCCTTTGATATAAAATTTTTTGTTGAAGGCTGGGCCTTCGTTCCCATTGTTACAATTCAAACCTTTTGTGATGCTCAGATGAAATACCCACTCTTCTTTTAAAACCTCGTGCCCAAAGGCTTTTATCAAGGGTATCAATCTCTCTCACGGTTCCAGAGAGGATTCACCTAGTTTTTAACCTTCCTAGTGCTTGGAAGTTGTCAAAGTTTTCCAATTTGTACCTCAAGCAAACGTTTTTGTCCACTCGTCTAATGGATACACTTTGGGAAAAGATCTCTGATGTAGCGCACCAGAAAGAATAGTTGAAATCTGAAGTTCATTCATGAGCTGCGGCTGAACTAGACATTTTACCTACAGGATTGTCCCAAGTCCATTATTTTCACTTGGATTCAACTACAAAGATAACTTGTTTACCCCAAGTGGTTCTCTCGGTTACGTGATAATCATTCTGGTTTAAAATTGAAACAATTTCACTTTCAGAGTAGCTATTGACCCACCCATGCAACTCCCTACTCTTAGGATGGTTGTCCGTCACCGCATAAGAAAGAATAATGGAGTTCATATATTTAGACAAATGACGAATCAATAGTGGAATGTCATTGACATATTCAAGTACCCCACTAAAAACCGCATAATCATAATTTTCAAATTCTGGTAAAGGAGATGTATTCAAATCTAGTACAATCGTCCCTTCTCCTCTGTCAACGATATCTGAGGGCGTATACTCACAACTTTCTGGAATAAAGTTCTTTAACACTAATCTACCCGCTCCAAACTCAATGACCTTTGAATTTTCTGAAATAAAGCTAGCCAATATCTTTGTGCGATTATCCCAGTTTTCATTTAAAGAACTGATTGGAGTCCATCTTTTTATATCGGATTTACCCATCATTTTCCTTATTCGAGTCTTGATGCTTCTGACTCCATTGATGCTTTTTGTTTTTATACTCATAGGATTTTCAAATAAAATTTAACCTTTGGCTAAAAGTAGTCAATTTTAAGAACTGCCAACGCCAAGTGTGATGTTAAGCTTGGCTTTTCTGTTGTCTGGCTTTGCGAAGGTCCCAAAGTTTGAGGGACAAGTACGGTCAAACCACAACTTTAAACAAGCTAATTCTATGTTCCATTTGAGTTGATCCAAACTATATAATGAGAGCGGAGAGTTTCGGATGATACAACTTGCTCCTACATGAAGACTTGGTCTGCAATATCCTCGATCAGAGCCGTATCGTCCCTATTACCCAAGGTAAGAATAACAGAATAACGCGCTGAGATAGTTATTTTTTGGGTCCTCATATCCAAATGAATCAAGCCTGAATGGGTGTTGGTGTTATGGCTAAACGACGCTTTGATACAGCTTAGATTCTGTTAAACAAGACTCTTGTAGTCTAGGTAAATTTCATCTAATATTTGGGACAAACTCTCTTTTTTTCTTTCCAGTACTTTTTCCTCGCTCAGAAACTGTCTGGCACTTTTCACTTCTTCAAACTTTTTCAATACTGCTTTTTTAGTTACCACATCTTGATATTTTTTATACAATTTGGCCAAAGCGATACTTACTGGTTTAGCTTGAAGAGGCTTGAGTTTATGCTCACAAATGCTTTGTAAAATTGGCAGACTAAAAAGCGTTTGAGCTTTGTTGGGATTGAACTCAAGATCTAAAGATTGGCTAAAGTCTTGCCACTTAAATTCATTAATAGTCTTATTTGTTTTTATAGGGATCCAAGGTATCCGATATGCATCTGCAATTATTGCACCATGCATTGCTTCAGATATTAATATATCTGATTTTTGTATTTCTTCGAGAACAAATGAAACGTTTTCTCTTGGATCAATTAAATTGATATCTATGGATTGTAACAATTCCTTCCACTCGGGATAAAATGTGAGACTTCCATGGTGAGGCATGTAAGAATATTTGTATTGCTTATTCGCATGAATCGGTGGAATGACATGGGGTAGTAAGATTGCCCCATCACATACGGCTGTCTTTTCTGGTAGAGACAAAACCTTAGCTGTTAAAGGTCCCCTGACACATCTAAAATCATACTTTTTTAGCACATTTTTTTCAGGAATCTTACCATAGGTGGAAGTATCAAAGTTTCCAAAACCAGAAGAAAAGACAATCATTTTTTTTGTCTCAGGTTGAGGTTTCTTTAAGCCTAATATTGAACCAATCCCTAAGAACTCATAATTACCTTTGTCGGTAAAAAAATTGGGCAACAGTTTGTTAAAAATTATTGGATTAAGCGCATCTCCAAAATTTTTACCTTCGTGGTAAATTAATCTCATTATTTTTTATGTTTTCTAGCATCTTACTATGTGGAAAAAGGCTCCGCATATATTGCTAGGAATGAAGCATTTTAGGGTAACAGAACGGGCTTACACACCCTCTTTTCAACACCTCAATATCCAAAAAATCAATAGGACTACAAAGCTTCTCCTAGCCCAGGGCTTACGCCTTAAAATTTTCTCCAGAAGGTCATTATAGAAGGATTTTTGTATTCCTAGTTGCTTTGACTGAGTAATTGGCACTATTAGCATCTCTATGGATCAACTCAATTATTCGAGTCAAGTTTAGCACCTAATTCAGGTAAATCCCCGGTTTCCACCCAAACGCCAAAACTGCGAATTCCACCCCACACTACCCCCAAGCATTGACATCATCTGCAAATTCCATCAACTTGATCTCTTATGAACAAGATGATGAATCGCATACAGATACTTTTGCTCTCGTTTTTGATTGTGGCTTTGGGGAGTTGCGCTCAGGAAAGTAAGCCAACGGACAAATCCCTGACTGATTATGTGGGTCTATGGGAAGGACGCGAAACCCATCCTGGTAGCCTCAATATGGACATCACCATCGAGGTCCAAGGAGAGGAAGCCATCTTTATGTTGGCCAATCGAAACGAGATCCTGAGCCAAGCTTTCCAATTGGAAGAAAGCTTTAGGCTGAGCCTGGATGAAGGACTCTCGTTTCGAGGGAGGACGAATGCCGATCAATCTGTGATCGAAGGATTCGTGGGGCTGAAGAAGGACCTGTATCCGACCAAACTTTACAAGGAAGGCAACAGCTACAAAGGCAAGTGCAACCTCTCGGCCCTGCAATATCTACGAAAGGACCATTTTCTGCTTCAGATGAAAGCCGTTACAGAGGAGGAATACAGTGCCTATCCGATGTTGGGTACATTTTGGGCTTCTGATTTTCAGATGGAAGGGGAGGCGATTTCCTTTCAAGACTTTAAAACGGGACTAGGCTTCAAGGGAAAACTGAAAGCGGACGAAATCCTACTAGACATTCATATCGGAAGCCACGTGCTGACGACGGTGTCTTATAAGCCCGCCGAGCCAAGCACCACTACAGCCATTCCCCCATCTGACGATCGCTGGAAGATATCCCCCACCCAGCTCAACCTGAAAAAGATGGAAGCAGCCATCTACGATCAGACCTTGGAAGGTACAGAAGGCGTCATCGTCGCCCAAAATGGAGAGATCGTCTACGAGCAATACTTTGGGGGATTCGCAGCGGACATTCCCCACGACATCCGCTCCGCAGGGAAGAGCATCGGATCGGCCATCATAGGGCTAGGCGTGGGCAGAGGCATCATCGAAGATGTGGACCAATTACTCTATCCCTACATTCCCCCAAAGTATCAATACACCTCCGACTCCCTCAAATCCCAAATCACCCTCAAGGGACTGCTGACCATGCGCTCAGGCATCCAAGTGTATGAGGATACCTATCAAGAGTCGGACGACTGGCTCAAAACAGCGCTGGAAGCACCCCTAGGCCACGCCCCCCAAACCCGTACGATGTATAAATCAGCCGATCCCTTCCTGACAGGCGTCTACTTAAACGAACGCATCGACATGCCCATGGAGTTTTTCATTGTCGATAACCTTTTGGCTCCGTTGGGAATTACCAACTACATCATGAACACGGATGATCAGGGCATTCCCTATTTTGGTGGAGGGATTCACTTGACGCCGAGGGATATACTCGCTTTTGGGCAGTTGTACCTCGACAAAGGCCGCTGGAAAGGTCAGCAGGTGATTTCTGAGCCATGGGTGAAGGAGTCGATGGCACAACACACGAATCTGGAAAATGTAGCCGACAAAAATGGCTATGGTTACTTCTGGTGGCATCATGCCTACACGGTCAATGGCCAAGAAATCTCCTCTGTGGAGGCAAGAGGCGCAGGGGGGCAGTACATTTTTATCCTAGTAGAGCTCAATGCCGTGGTTGTCATCACCTCAGGTAATTACCGAAACGGAAAAACGAGGCAGCCAGAGCAGGTCCTGGAGGATTACATTTTGGGAGAGTTGCTAAAGTAGGCCTACCGCCATGGCGTCCCGAAATGAGCTTCGGGATACACAAACAAGCGAAGCACAGTCATACTGACGACCATTTCCAGAGGGAAGGAGGAAGGGTCTAAAAATGGTATATTTTGAGATGAAATCTCACAACTTAAACTAGTGCTAACGTCGCTCCAAGCCAGTGCCAACGTCCCGTTGGTGCTAAATCGTATTTCGCTTCAGTTACAAACTGAAGCGGGCATTTGGGAGTTTCAAACTAAAGTATGCCAGTTTAGGCCCTACATCAATCCGCATCATGTGCGATGAAATGCGTATATTTTCTAGGGTTTCGTCTTCGTTCAGCTTATTTCCCCAAATCCCTCACCCCATCCCATGAAAAAAAAGCCCCACCAAACCCAAAGTGCGATCAACAAAGTCTTCTCAGACTTCCGAAGCCGCCTACACAAACCCGAATCACAACCTAACGATGTCCAGTACGAAGTGAAAAAGTATAAAAAGGGCTTCACAGTTGTCATCCACAGAGAACGCGGAGCCAATCAGACCTTACATTTCGAGACCCGAAAAGAGGTAGACGCATTTTTGAAAGACAAAGGCTGAAGATTCAACAAAAGGTCCAAACTCCTCTAGCCAGTGCCAACGTCCCGTTGGTGCTAAAATCGGTATTTATTCCTTCTTAATAACCACAAGCATAACCAAATAAAGTTATAATTAGCATAATTAGTTTATCTTATTCATAAACTTTTGTGTAAATTAAGGTCGATAATATATGTGATGCCATTACGAGATAAACAATCAGGGAAAACACTCGCGTCAGCAATAAATCAGGTTACTAAATCGGACTATACTTGGATTAAACAGTCGGGTAAGTTCAGATTCGATTGGGATATTGAATCAGAAAATGAAGTATATAAGATTTATTTACTTGATGAAGAAGATGATATTCTTGGATTGATGTCCCTTACTGACTATCCCTCAGAATATCGTGTGCATTTGAATCTCATTGAGGTAACTACCCATCAAATGGGAGACCAGCGTACAATCGATCACATAGCAGGTTGTCTATTAGCATTTGGATGTCAAGTAGCTTTCAATAGAGGATATTATGGCTTTTTGTCTTTGCAGCCCAAAACTAAACTGATTGGCCTATATCAAGAGAGGTATGGATTTTGTCAGTTTGGAAGACTATTGGCGGTTGAAGGCCCCTCAGCTAGATTTCTAATCCAAAAGTATTTATTTGATGAAGAAGCATGAAGATTTATACGAAGAGTTGAGGAAAAGCTATTCAGATGAAGAACTAGCAGATTCTTTACTTTTTAGTGTGAAACTACCTAAATCGGAACAGCGAAAGGTAGAGGAGGAATTTTTGCGGTTGAGGTTAGAAAGAATGAATGAGATGTCGGATGAGGAATTAATTTCATCTGACTTATTTGCCTTCAAACTTCGACTCAATGCCTACTTTAAGAAGAATAGGTTTGATGAAGCCTTCACTTTTGCGAAGCAGTTACAGAAGTACATCAAGCTTTCCAGAAGGAGTAATGCAGAGATTGCAAGTAATCTGGGTATTCACAAGACCAAACTCAGTCGGTTGGTTAATGATAGGGAAAATCCCAATATTGAACTCATGTATAGGCTTGAAGAACACAGTAGCAAGGAAATTCCTGCATTTTATTGGTGGCGCATATATGCAAGAGAGTTAGAGTTTAAAATTAGGACAGACCATGAGAAAAAACGACTAGAAGCGAGTAAAGTTGAAAATCCACTTGATTTGAAGGCTTGATTCTAAAATGATAGAATCTTACAGAATGTGAGAACGCGACGTGAGATTTTTCCTTATCAGTTCAGAGTGATAACGCAAGCCAGTGCCAACGTCCCGTTGGTGCTACCACAGCTAAAACTGCTAAAGATACCTACTCCCCACCCCAAGTATTGACATCATCTGGGAATTCCATCAATTTGACTTCCCTTATGAAAAACGTCATTCTCCCATCCATTCTTCTCCTGTCTTTCTTTTGTCTCTCATGCACAGTTTGGGGCCAAAAGCAATCTGCTCCATTCGAGTTTCAGTTTGAAGGGAAGACCCTTCGTGGACTAATCGAGACGCCCTTGGAAGGGCCCACTGATGCCATCGTGATCCTCATCCCTGGATATGGTCGCACCAACTTTGTCGAAGGCGGTTGGCAAACCCGTATCAGGACGAAACTGGTAGAATCGGGCCTGACCGTCGTCCTGTGGGACAAGATGGGCTGCGGGAAGAGCGAAGGCGTATTTGATGCGCAGCAACCTGTGGCGAACTCAGCAGATGAGGCGATCGCAGCCATCACAGCCCTCAAGCAGCAAGGTATCCAAGGTGTAGATAAGATTGGTCTTTGGGGACTCAGCCGCGCAGGATGGATCGCCCCTTTGATCAACTCGAAGTATCCCATCGACTTCTGGATCTCCGTCAGTGGGACCAATGACAAGGAGAACTTTGGCTATCTCCTCAAATCTAATCTGATCATCGAAGGCAAATCTGAAGCAGAGACTGAAAGACTATACAATGCCTGGATGCTGGCGCATAAAATCTATTGCACGGGTGGGAGCTATGAGGAATATTTTGAGGCGCGACTTCCTGTGCTGAAGGATGCGACTTGTGTGAAGATCATGGGATTTCAGCCATCTCTGGAAATGACAGAGGAAGGCAAACAAAAGCACATCAATTCGCAAAAGTCCTATCTGGCCGAGGGACATTTTGATGAGGAAAGTGGCTTGTGGGTATATATCGACGACTTTGACCAGGTTTTGAAAGAGATTGATTGTCCTGTATTGGCTATTTTCGGAGAAAACGACTCCCAAGTAGACTGGCGTTTGACAAAGCAGCTCTACGAAGAAACGATCGGAAAAAGCGAGAAAGCCGACCTCATCACCAAAGTATTTCCCCAATGCAATCACAGCCTCATGAAATGCAAGACCTGCGGCTATCGCGAGGACCTATCCGATACAGATTGGGAGGTCTGCGACGACTATTATGAGACCATGGCCACATGGCTGAAGGACAAGGGGATCGTCAAGTAGGTCCACCGCCACGGCGTAGATAACCCAACCCATCAAATCTAAATCTTTCTTACCTTAGCATTGGTAGAAAAGAGGAAAATGGAAGAAAAACCTAGACTTTCGAGGCTAACAGCCATCCTTACCCAGCTTCAATCCAAGCGACTTGTCACGGCCAAAGTCCTGGCGGAAAGACACAATGTAAGCATCAGGACGATTTATCGAGACATACGGACGCTTGAGCAGTCGGGCATCCCCATCGTGACAGAGGAAGGCAAAGGATACTCTATCATGGAGGGCTACCATCTCCCACCCGTAGTATTTACGGAGGATGAAGCCAATGCGCTGATCACAATGGAACAACTAGCGCTGAACAATAAGGACCAATCGCTCAGTAAAAATGTGGCTAGTGCTACGGAGAAGATCAAAGCCATCTTGAGATACGCCCAAAAAGGAAACGCAGACCTGCTTGCAGAGAGAGTATATTTTGGTGGTCTCCATGGCAGGGAAAAGTCGAGCACCAACCTCATGCAAATCCAATCGGCTATCATTCATTTCCAGGTCCTGACCATTGATTACCATTCCTCTGAACAAAGGCATACCACCCGTGACATTGAGCCATTTGCTATTTACAGCATCCATAGAAACTTCTTGCTAATCGCTTTCTGCCGATTGAGAGACGATTTTAGAGCTTTCCGTATCGATTATATTGAGAAAATGATCCCTAAACCCGAGAGTTTTACTCCTCATAACATGACCCTACAAGATTATTTTGAAAAATATATAAAATGAGCTTTAACCCCTGACATACCCTTGGCACAAGTCCATTCTACTTTTGCTTCAGAATCAAATAAAAGCAATCAAAATGGATATTTTTACCATCGTTATCTTAGCCCTTTCAGGTCTTATGCTACTCTTTGTTGGGATCATGCGCCTGACCAACCCTATAAAAACCTACGCCAAGAACTCTGGTATAAATTTGACAAAAGATGTAGATCTCCTCAATGAAATCAGAGGTATAAGTGCCGTGATGTTGTGTGGAGGTATCATTATCCTCCTAGGGACTTTTTTCCCTTCATTGAGACTCACTTCTCAGATCGTAGCGATTCTGATTTTCCTAGGTTTCGTCATTGGGAGACTCCTAAGTATGCGCATAGACGGCAAGCCCAATAAGCAGATTGGGCAGGGGATCTTATTTGAGCTATTTTTCAGCCTGACAAATATAGTTGGTCTGGGTTTTGCGCTAGCTTAGTGGAAATATAGCAAACAGGAGGGGGCGTATATTTCCCCTCTTGTTTGCACTTGTAGGCCGTAGAATCATTGCTATGGCGTGAACGATTTCCTTTAGAAATCCATCCAGTTTGGAGATTCCTACCGCACAGGCTGCCCATTCTTCGTCGCTTCGCGCATCTGCTCGCTGTCCCAGGCATGATCTGTATCACCTGATTGGTTGCGCCGCCTCATGTCTACTTTCAGTTGGGACTCCTGTATCTGTATCTCTTCCCGCACACGGGAGATATACTGTTTGCGATCATGGCGATCGGCTGCGAGCTTCCGCATGGAGGCTTCGTCGTACTTGATGAAGTTTTGTGCGGCGCGAAAGGCGCTGTAGTGACGATGGCCCAAGCGCTTCAAGATGTCAACCCCCATTTTCACTGACGTATCCAGCGATTCTCTGTAAATATCCTCAATTCCTTCATCCAGCAACTCGTAGGCATCAAACCTCGATCGGGCACGAACAAATAGTTCTAGATGGGGAAAGTGCTTTTGGACCGTTTCTACCACACGCATATTGGTCTCGGGCGAGTCGATGGCGGTGACCATGATCTTCGCTTTGTCTGCTCCTGCACTTTCCAGCAGGTCGGGACGCGTCGCATCTCCATAGTAGACCTCGAATCCCATTTTGCGGAGGAGATCTACTCTGTCTGAGTCATTGTCCAGAATCGTCGCCTCTATTCCATTGGCTCTCAAAAATCTGCCTATGGTACTTCCAAAGTGCCCAAAACCGACCAGAATGACCGCATTGTCTTCCTCCATCGTATCCATCGGCTTCTCTTCAGCCTCTTTGGTCCCTATTCGAGGTAGGAATATTTTTTCATTGGCCAACATAATCAAAGGTGTGACAACCATAGAAATCGCTGTGACTCCCATGAACAAGTCAATCATTTCTGCCTCCAAAATGCCCAACTGCCCAATGAAGGAAAACAAGACAAAGGCAAACTCTCCGACTTGGGCCAATCCTAAGGCAAAGATTAAATTTTGGTCAATGCGCAACTTAAAAATACGACCAACCAGAAAGAGCACCAGCCCCTTGACGATGACAATGCTACCCACAATGGCCATCATCGTCCCTGGTTGCTCACCGATGAGCTGAAAATTGATGGATGCGCCTACCGCGATGAAAAACAGGCCAAGCAGCAATCCTTTGAAGGGCTCCAAATCGCTCTCCAATTCGTGGCGAAACTCACTATTGGCCAGTACCACGCCTCCGAGGAAAGTACCCAAAGCAGGGCTGAGTCCCACCATCTCCATCAGATACGCAATGGCAAATACAATCAGCAAAGCTGATCCAGAAAATAGCTCACGCAGGCGTGTCTTGGCTACCAGTCGGAGTAAAGGAACAATGATGTAGCGCCCCGCTACGATGATCAAGGCTACAGCTGCGAGTACGGCAAAGGTCTGTACCCATGCAGGAAAATTTTCGATGAAAGTATGGCTTCCGTGATCATCTCCCCCTGCTTCAGCTCCCTGTATAGCCAATAAAGGAAGTATGGCCAGGATGGGAATGACGGCAATATCCTGGAATAGCAAAACAGAGAAAGAACCCTGTCCCGCCGCTGTGCCCATGAGATTTTTCTCCTTGAGCGTCTGTAGGACAATGGCTGTAGAAGAGAGTGCGAGGGATAATCCAATAGCCAATGCTGCTTGCCAAGCGAGCCCCAGAAACATACAACCCCCAAATACCAATACAGCGGTTACACCCACTTGCATCCCCCCCATGCCTACAATGACTTTCCACATTTTGAGAAACTTGGATGGTTCAAGCTCCAAACCAATCAAAAAGAGCATCATCACGACGCCAAACTCCGCGAAGTGGAGGATGTCTTCTCCCTCTTCCCCAATAAATCCCAGCAAGTAAGGCCCAATGAGAATACCCGCCAGCAAGTAGCCCAAGACAGAACCCATGCCCAGTCGCTTGGCGATCGGCACACAGATGATCGCAGCCGTGAGGTAGATGACGGCCTGAAATAGAAAACTTCCACTCATGGATTGATGGTTTTTGGGATTGAGAGCCAGTCGTTCAGAAAAACATGTTGTTGTATTTCGCTTATGGAGAATCCCCCTTCGTTCAGTCGAAGCAATAGATGGGCATATGCTTGTCCGTTTGCATATAATTCGACATCAGATAGCTTATGTGTCCCTTGTACAGCAAAAGGGGGAAGGTATTCCATGTGACACAATCGCGCCGTCTGCTCAAAAGGAGTAAAGAAGGAGCGAATAGGATGACAATTCCGTCCATCTGAGCTGTAAGCTTCGCGAGGTCCTCCAGAGGTAAATGTGTTGAAGACCAACTTGCCATTAAGAGTTGTGACACCATGCCCATACGCCCAGCCAAACTCCAGGACCATGTCGATCCATTGTTTGAGGAGGGGAGGGGCACTGTACCAGTACAGCGGATGATGCCATATGATGATGTCATGATTCATCACGAGTTCCTGCTCACGTGCAACATCCACATTGAAATCTGCATATTGCTCATAGAGATCGTGGAAGGTGATGTCAGGATGATCGGGAATGGCATTGACCAGAACGCGATTGGACCTGGACTGCTCAAATCTCGGATGGGTAAAGAGGATCAGTATTTTATAGGCCATAAACTACAATCATAGCGAGATACAGCAAGAAAATATATGGTCCCTAACTGTAGAAAAAGGGATTTAGTTCTTGTTATATGTGAATGTTTATGAGTGATCATATCACGTAAAAAGTATAAATAGACCTGATATGTAAGACCATTTGGGACGGTTCCTAGATAATCTTATTTTCAATGGGAGGGGACTGATGGTAAGTGGAGTAAATGAAGTGTTTGTGTATAAATCGGAATGAATAATGGATCTTGAAGCGTTACAACCTGTATTTCATCAACTGGCGGGCATGTCTGCTGAGGCATTTGATCTTTCTAGAGAGTATTGGCGTGAAAAATCTTTCAAGAAAGGAGAGTTATTCAATGACTACAAGAATGTTTGTAAAGAGCTAGGATTCATCGTGGAAGGAACCTTCAGATCTTACCTCATCGAACCCAAAAGCGGAGAGGAACGAAATTTATTCTTCTTCTCACAAAATGGCATCATCACAGCCTACAAGAGCTTTGTCAACCAGATCCCTTGCGAATACTTTACGGAAGCGCTGACCGACGCACACATTGTCTGCATCAACATTACCCACCTCAGACAATTATATAAAGCCTCGCACGAGTGGGAGTGTTTGGGAAGAATTATTGCAGAACAAGCTGCTACGATTGTGATTGAGCGCGTAGAAGGTTTTTTGCTCAAATCGGCTGAAGAACGCTACATAGAACTCATGAAAGCACATCCAGCCCTTCACGAAAAGGTCCCCCTTTATCACATCTCCTCCTACCTTGGGATACAAGGCCCTTCCCTGAGCCGCATTCGGAAAAGACTCGCAGATGCTGGACGATTTTAACCCAGGTTAAACAAAAAAGGAATTGAGAAGCGCAGCTTTGTATCGAACAATCAAACGATACAAAATGAAACATAGCAAAATCTTTGTCGCCATCGCCTGGCTGTTTGCTTGTAGTGCTGCCTTTTCACAAAATCCTAATCCAGCAAAAATGCAGAAGCAGATCAATTCCAAAACCATTGTCTTCATCCATGGCCTGTTCATGAACAACCAAACATGGGATAACTGGAAGACTTTTTTCGAACAAGAAGGCTATACATGTTATGCCCCCGCCCATCCTAAACACGAGGGAGTCCCCGCAGATCTGAGAGCTAACCCAACCGAAGGACTGGGAAGTGTACAACTCCAGGATTGGATTGAGAATCTCGAAGCATTGATTGACGATCTTCCAGAGAAGCCCATTCTGATTGGGCATTCATTTGGTGGCTTGACTGCTCAAAAGCTTGTAGCGTCGGGTAGGGCAGAAGCAGCCATTCTCATCAGCAGTGCGCCCCCTCGCGGAAACATCACTTTCAAGCCGAGCTTTTTGAAAGCTACCAATAAAGTAGTAAACCCTCTGAAGGGAAATACGGTCTTCAACCCAAAGGAGGAAGCCTATAAGAAATGGTTTCATTTTTCGATCGCCAATACTTCAACTCGAGAGGAATCCGATGCGTTGTTCACACAGTTTGCGGTACCAGAAAGTCGACAAACACTCCGAGCCTCGTTTAGAAAGATTGCAAAGATCGACACGAAGAAGCCACATGTACCTATGCTCTTTTTGGGCGGATTAGAAGATGTGATTGTACCCAATGTATTGGTGAGAAAAACGATCAAAAGCTACACGGATAAAAACAGTGTAGTGGATGCAAAGTTTTTTGAAGGAAAAGATCACTTCATCTGTGGTACGCCAGGTTGGGAAGAAGTCGCAGGATATTGTTTGGATTGGCTTTCCCACTAGAGAGATATTCTTGTAGGCTATGTTTGGAGCTAGAGAGAATCTAGCTAAATAGCAGAGATTTTAGGTTTTAACGGAAGCTATTTTGTGAAATTTGGTGGGACTAAATGGATCAAAATAGATGAAGTTCAGGTTCTGAAAGCGCAAACTTTTCGCAGATTTAAAATTTCAAGTATGGTCTTAGAAAGTGGCAGACGTGGTCCAGGAGCAGGATCGCGTCTGCCAGCTTTTATAGTAAAATAGAAGCCTAATGCAGTGTAACAAAAGTTTTATGCTATCATTTTCGAGTTTAGTAACAGGCTATTTGGGGAGGCGTTGGGCGCGGAATTTGGAGATTGGGGAGGATGTAGGCGTTGGGCTGAAATTCCGTAGGCTTTTGGTTCTTTTTGCCTAAAAAGAACTCCCGCTGAAGGCGATAGTTAAACATTAAAAACTTATGTTATAGTGTGCTCAAACATCTATAAAGCTAAATTTTTTCATTGTTTCGTATGGATCAATCATTTGGTTATCAGTTTATTTCGAGTACTGATTAGTTTTTTAATAAATAAATTTCCAAAATGATTAAACCTGTGGGTAGTTAGATAGTCCAATATTTTTCAAAACTAAAACTACCCGAATCATGAGACAATTCATCTATGCACTCTCAATGGCCATACTATGGCTCCCACTTTTTTCTTATGGGCAAACCTTTGTGAGGGACACCTTTATGTATGCAGGCTTAGAGCGAAGCTACATCCTCTACGTCCCTGCCAACTATCAGCCCAAGCAAAATTGGCCGCTTGTCATGGGGCTACATGGAGGGGGTAACGGCAATGGAGAAACCCTGATCACAGGTTTACCTTTCCAAGATGTGGCTGACACTGAGGACTTCTTGGTCCTCTTTCCCAATGGCTACACGAACCAATGGGCTGATGGACGTGGCGTCACGGGACCCGATACCAGTGGCGTGGACGACGTCCAATTTCTGAATGATCTGTTGGACTCCATTGATGTGAACTATCCCTTCGATCAGAACAATGTATTCGTAGCAGGCGCCTCCAATGGAGGGATGATGACCCAGAGATTGGCCTGTGAGAGCACAGGGACTTTCAACGCTTACGCGACGATCATCGCTAGCATGCCCGACTCCGTCAATGTAGGTTGCAGCCCCAGTAGCAACGCAGTCCCTATGCTCCTGATGAATGGCACCGACGATGCACTTGTACCTTACAGTGGAGGTCCCCTAAATCCTCTGACAGATGGAGGAAGTGTAATTGGAACAAATTCAACCATCCAGTTTTGGAGAAATAATAATGGCTGCAACTTCCAGAAAGTTGTCTACAATTTCCCCAATATCGATCTAACTGATGGAAGCACAGTCCGCTCGACCACCTACTACAATTGTACAGGTTCTAGCGAGGTGGTCTTGTATCGTGTGCAAGGTGGTGGACACACCATTCCAGGTATGCCCACTGTCGTCAACCCACGTCCATTGGCAGGATATGTCAATTATGACATAGAAGCGGCAGTGGAGATCTGGGATTTCTTCAAAGATCATCTGGTCTCTTCCTCTCCCCGCACCCAAGCTCCTGCTACTGAGATCGAGCCATCTATTCAACTCGTTCCCAACCCCACGCAAGGAAAATTCTTTATCCAGGGACTGGAATCCGTCCAAGATTTGAATATTCAGGTGATCGACATGAACGGGCGCATGGTGCTAAATGTGAACAACCAATCTAAGTTGGACATGACGAGATTTCCCACCGGTATGTACTCGGTCAAGATCACTTTTGATGGACAGTCGCAGGTATTTTCGCTTGTAAAAGATGGGTTGAATTAATGGTCTAGCTCCTTGTAAAAGAGGGGTCGATTTTTATGTAAGAAAGAAGGTTGAATCATCATACTGGGGCATTTCTTTTTGGGGGATGCTCCAGTTTTTGAGTAGATGGACAGAGGAGAACGAGGTGTAATTAAGATAAAAAATTCTCAACAGCAGTATGTTAATTCTCTTGTCTTGAGTGTATCGAAATCCCCCTTAGGATCGCGTCTCAACATCTGACCTCTAACTTAAATTATGTATCCATCCCTCTCTTCCCTATTTTCAGGGATAAATAAGCTCCATGCTCAGCACCTACTATCCTTTGTGGTCCTTCCTTCCCATCTTGACACTGCTGGTCATCAGTCTTTGGAAAGGTGTCAAACCTGCTGTTTATGCAGGGCTGATCTTAACCACGCTCATTTTTTTCCTGAGTGGCAATGGGATTCCTCCATTTCTGGCTTCGCTCATCAGTGCCCTTGTCAGCACCCTCAATATCCTGATGATCATCTTTGGAGCCTTGCTGCTTTATGATGCCATGGCGCAAAAGGGCTATATCCAAGGGGTACAGGATGCGCTCAGTCAGATACATCCAAGAAAAGAGGTTCGCTTCTGGTTTCTGGCGCTCTTTCTCACCTCTTTTTTTGAAAGCGTCGCGGGTTTTGGAACACCTGGAGCGATTGTACCCTTGTTGTTGATCAGTTTGGGCTTTTCTCCTGTACTGTCGATTGCGGCCGTGCTGTTGATCAATGGCTTGTTTGCCGTTTCAGGTGCGGTGGGCATACCTGTCATTGCAGGGCTAGAGATACCACTGGGGCTAAATGCAGCAGAAATTACCACTATTTATGGCTGGGCAGCAGGAGCGATGCTGGTGGGAGGAATGGTGATCGCATGGTTTGTCCACCGATATGTGAGGCAGGAGTCGGAGGGCCCGTTGGGGTGGCAAGGATGGGCTATGTTTGCGGCGATCATGATTCCATATGCTTGCTTGGGAAGCTTCTTACATGAGATGACAGGCATAGTATCTGCCATTTTGATGGCAAGCGTTGCTTACTTTTTTATATTCCAAGAACGTCGGCTTTCTCTGCTTGCTTGGACACCCTACGGTCTGTTGGTAGGACTACTCTTACTCCCCAAACTCATCCCTCCGCTCGGACAGTTTCTCACGCTATCGCTTTCATGGGAAGGGCTATTGGGCACGGATATCACCACGGAGCTACAACCCCTGCGTTCTCCTCTTATTCCTTTTGTTGCAGCGACGATCTTTGCCTTATATCGAGCCAAAGACTTCTCTTTGTCACTCAAGCCTGTAGGAGCTAAAACGCTGTCTGTATTTGTGATTTTATTCCCCTCCTTGGCCATTACCCAACTGATGCTCAATGGAAGTGGAGAATTGCCTTCTATGATAGAGGCGCTAGCAAGTATATTCAGAGAAGCAGGTGGGGCCTATCCCTTATTTAGCCCGTTGATTGGTGTGATCGGTGCATTCATGACAGGAAGTACGACGGTATCTAATATCATTTTTGGTCCTGTACAATTCAATACGGCTCAAGCGTTGTCCTTGGATTCCTCCCTGATTTTAGGTCTGCAATTGGCTGGGGCTTCCCTGGGAAATGCCGTATGCTTGTTCAACATCATTGCGGCAGCTACTGTAGCTGGTGTTCAAGATTTTCGCGCTATTTTACAAAAGAATCTGCTACCTGTTTTCCTAGCTGCCTTGGGTGTAGCTGCTGTAGGATTTATGGGTATATGGATAGGGAATTGAGAGAATGAAGCCAATGATTTTCATTTGATCTTAATCTTGAAGTAATATCCCCAACGTACCTTATACTCCAAGAAAAAAAGAATCGACGTGTCTAGAATTGCCAAACATAAAGTTCACGCTGCCCTTGAGCAGGCCGCGCAACATATCCTGAATGCTGCAGGTGATGATCCATTTGTCAGCCGTAAAGATATCCGTGCAAAATTAATGGAACTCGAAGGAGTAGAGCAGCAGCTCACCCGCATTTTCTATCGCTTGATAGACCGAAGAGATGCCCAGCCAGGGGCGAGAGTCACCCAAAAAGATGTAGCAGACACCCTTGCTTATGCCAAAGAAAAGCTGGTAGATGCCTACGACATCAACAACAATGGCCTCTCGGCTGCTGAGATTGCGCAGATGTCGCTCACTGCCAGACTAGCCGTTCGCCTCGCCCAGTTGCAAGATCAGGAAGATGTAGCCGCAGACCAGCTATTTGAAAAGCTCTCTTCACTTGGTGGTGACCTATACTTTCCCGCTTGGGCCAACGAAGCAGACGCCTACTTGACCCCTTTTCGTCGAGAAGCAGAGCTAACGGTGCTGACCCAGGAAAATTTTAGTGCAACGCTGGGATTAGATGTGACAAACAGAGAAGAGCAGATCCAGTTTTGGCATCAGGGAAGGGCCGAATACGAATGGATATTTGAAAGTTATGAGGGGTACGAGCAATTTGACGAACTAGAGCGTTTCATCACCCTTCATACCTTCATGAACCAGCATCTCACCCATATCACACATGTAGTAGTAGGAATTGATGGGATACGCCGCGACTCAGAATATCCTGTTTACTTCGTAGGCTTGGCACCAAACGGTGAGATCATGGGATTTGAGACGGTGACGATTTGGACGTAGGAGCGAGAGAGGATATCCCTGTGTGCTCAGGAATGTATTCAATTTATAGGGGAAAGAATATATATGATAATTTAGATTGAATTCTTGTAGAAAGAAGTAAATTAGCTGTCTAAATTCCTTCGAGGAATGACAACTAAATTCAAAAGATTATAAAAAAGATGTTCACAAACGTATCCCTTAAATTTATCCTTCTATCCATCGTTTTGTCCACAGCTACATTCTCTTGCCAAAACAGCAATCCCGCAGAGTCTGCCGAGCACAAAGAAATGATGGCGGAGCATGCCAAGATGGAGGCGGAGCACGACGAGATGATGAAAGCCCATGAAGCAATGCAAAAGCTGCATGAGCAATTGGTCATCGACCATGATTCGATCTCAGGGGGAGAACCCGACGAGGCACATGACGCCATGGAAAAAGAACACCAAGTCATCATCGATCAGCACACAGCAATGATTGAATCCCATATGGCATTGGTGGAGAAGCATAAGGCGTTGGTGGAAAAGCACGGAACTGGTGAGATTGATTCAGAAACCCTCAAGGCAGAGCATGCCAAAATGGAGGCAGAACACCAGACGATGCAAGCGGATCATGACAAGGCAAAAGCCGATCACGAAAAGCTGAAATCCGACCACCAGAAGATGATCGAGGACCATTCGTAGGACCACCGCCACAGCGTGGTTATCCCCAAAAATGATTATTCTAACATAAAAACGCGTAGTTTTTGTCGACAACTTCTCTCAAAAGGATAAGGCGTACAAAGGCTACGCGTTTCTCTATATTTTACAATTGCTTATCTCCTCTGCTTTTCCCTTCTTGCGGGCCAGAAACCTACCACATGGCATTCTCTCTAGATCAACGTTATACCTCTGAAGGCGAGCCCGAACTTGGGGTTGGCAAAGTCACGGAAGTGAACCATGGCCGCGTCAAAGTCTATTTTCCAGGTGCCGAAGCTATCCGCTTATACGCGACCGAAACGGCTCCCCTGCGCAGGGTCAAATTCAAGCCAGGTGACACCGTCCACGATGCTACACAGCGTCCGATGGTAGTTGAGCGGGTGCAAGAAGGAGATCTTTACTTTTACATCGGAGCGGACCGTGTCATTTCCGAGGCCGATTTAGGTGAGGTCAAGGTACAGCATGGGGTAGATGATCGCTTGCTCAATGGAGAGGTGGATACGCCTGCGCTATTTGCCTTGAGACGTCGGACGCTTGCCCATGAGCATGATAGGCACCGCTCTTCTATCCAAGGTTTTGTGGGAGGAAGAATTGACTTGATTCCCCATCAATTGTATATCGCCCATGAGGTCAGCAATCGCTACGCCCCTCGGGTCCTACTCTCCGATGAGGTAGGGTTAGGAAAAACCATCGAAGCCTGCTTGATCCTGCATCGTTTGCTGCTCAATGGTCGCATCTCGCGTGTGCTGATCTTGGTGCCTGATTCGCTGGTCCATCAGTGGTTTGTGGAGATGCTTCGCCGCTTCAACCTGTGGTTCCACATCTTTGATGAAGAACGCTGCGTCGCCCTCGAAGAAAGTGCGCCCGAAGGCAATCCATTTCTCGACGATCAGCTGATTATATGTAGTACTTCCTTTTTGGCCGGCTCCCAGAAGCGTGCACAGCAAGCCCTTACAGCCAAGTGGGACATGCTTGTCGTGGATGAAGCCCACCATCTCGAATGGTCTACTGAGGATGCCAGCCCCACTTATCAGATTGTAGAGCTACTCAGTCAGGTGGCCCAAGGCCTGCTCTTACTTACGGCCACGCCTGAGCAGTTGGGGCAAGAGAGTCATTTTGCACGCCTGCGCCTCCTAGATCCTGACCGATACGCAGATTTTGAGCAGTTTCAAGCAGAATCGCAGGATCACGAGGCTACAGCTGATCTGGTCGAGCGATTGGCTAGTGGGACAAAGCTCACCACTTCCGATCAACAATGGCTTGCCAAAAGGTTTGAAGCAGATCGGCTGGAAGCCGTAAGCCAAGGAGATGCCTCTGCTAGCCATCAGCTCATGGAGGATTTGCTGGACCAATACGGGCCAGGTCGGGTCATCTTTCGCAATACCCGCGCAGCGATCAAGGGTTTCCCGCAACGAAAAGTAAACCTAGCACCGCTCACCGTAGGGGAGGATCAGGATCGTTGGGTGGAGCGACTGAGTGGGGAGTTTACAGCAGATACATTGGAGAAAAGAACAGAAGCCCCTCTATTTTACTTCAAGCATGATCCACGCGTGATCTGGCTGATCCAACAGATCGAAAAGCTCGCTCCAGAAAAAGTATTGCTGATCTGTCGCAGCAAGGAAAAAGTGCTGGCCCTGGAAGAGGAGCTGCGCAATCGCATGAGTTTGAAGGTGGGTGTCTTCCATGAAGATCTCAGCATTGTGCAGCGTGACCGAAATGCGGCTTGGTTTGCAGAGGCAGAAGGCGCACGCTTGATGCTGTGCTCGGAGATCGGAAGCGAGGGACGCAATTTTCAATTTGCCCACCATCTAGTGCTTTTAGATGTACCCCTTAATCCTGAACTCTTGGAGCAGCGTATCGGGCGACTCGATCGCATTGGCCAGACAGAAGACATCCAAATTCACGTGCCCTACCTGATAGGGACTCCACAAGAGGCGGTGGTTCGCTGGTTTCATGAGGGCTTACAAGCTTTTGAGCACAATCTGGAAGGTGCGGATCAACTGTCGCGTCGTTTCGAAGACCGTTTGTTGGAGATCTTTACCTCCTTGGGTGCAGTAGAAACGCCTGCGAAGCTAGACATCTTGATCGCAGAGACCGCCGAGTTTCAGCAAGCGCTGAAGGAGCAACTCGCCCAGGGTAGAAATCGCCTATTGGAGATGAACTCTTTTCGTCCAAGTGTAGCAGAGGAGTTGGTAGAACAAATCGAGCAGGCAGACAGAGATCCTGTCCTAGAGCAGTATATGACGGAAGTCTTTGAGCATTTTGCCGTAGAAATGGAGGATCTAGGACCGCGCAGTTATTTTCTTCATCCCGCTCCGCAAAATTTAGAGGCATTTCCAGGGGTACCTGATGAGGGCATCACTGTCAGCTTCAGTCGCAATTGGGCACTCAGCAGAGAAGATGCGAGCTTCTTGAGCTGGGATCATCCGATTGCCACGGGAACTTTGGACAGGGTCTTGAGTTCCGGAACGGGGGGCGTGAGTTTTGGCGTTTTGCGTCAGGGAGAGAAGCGTGGTCTACTACTGGAAGCGATCTTTGTGGTGGAGACAATGGGAGGAGAAGCCTTGCATGCGAATCGTTTCTTGCCTCCGACGCCGATTCGGATAGTGGTCGATCATAGAGGCGAGGAGGAAACGGATGCTTACCCTGCGGAGCAGATGGATCAGCACCTCATTTGGGCACCTGTGGATGATCTATTAGAAAATGAGGTATTCGTCGAAACCATTTTACCCAATATGATTTCCGCTGCTACGGATCTGGCTGAGCTGCGTGCCGCTTCCCACATCATGCAGGGCATCCGCAAGATGCAGCATCGTTTGGACCACGAAATCAACCGACTCAAGAGCTTACAAGCCGTCAATCAACACATCCGTCCGCAAGAAATCCTGTTTGCAGAACAGAGTAAAGGGCAATTGAAGGACCTCATCCAGGATGCCCATATTCGATTGGATGCCTTACAGTTGATTCAGTTGGCGTAGGTTTGAGTCAATATTCATATGTTGGTGATCCCTCATTTATTCTGAATGATCTGTAGGGTACAATTCGCATGAGTCGTTTGATGTGAAAGTCGATAAATCTCATGTTGAATATGTATAAATCTAACCTTTTCTTTTTGCTTTTCACCTTCTGTTTCTCATTAGCCTTCTCTCAACCTAGCCCTTCTTTCAATCCAATCGATACGGTCTTCGGACTCTCTAGTCAGACAGCCACCCAAGCCACAAATATCCCATATGGAAGTGCGGACAGGCAAATATTTCATTTATTCTTGCCTGATACGGTAGGTACCTATCCTTTGGTGATCTTCATTCATGGTGGAGGTTTTACGGGTGGAAATCCTGGTACTGTCTTTAAGAAGTCAGATCGGATAGAGGAGGTCAAATATTTTCTGGACAATGGAATTGCCTATGCAAGTGTAGGGTATCAGGTGATTGAAGAATTTTTACCTGATTCTGTAGGTGTCATCAAATGCCTAAATGATGCGAAACGCGCGCTACAATTTATCCGCTATTATGCCAATGAATTACACATCAATCCCCAACAGATTGGGTTGATCGGAACCTCCGCAGGAGCAGGAACTAGTGTTTGGCTCGCCACGCACGATGATATGGCAGAGCCAAACTCCCCTGACCCTATATCACAGCAATCAACCCGAGTCTGTGCTGTCGTGGCTGGAGGCAGTCAGTCTACCTATGATATCTATAAGTGGGAGACACAGATTTATCAGGATTTTGATGGGCAGGGAACCAACTTTACGTTGGACAGTATTGCAGAGATTATGTCTTTCTTCAGGCTGTCCAATTTCTATGGAGGCATGGATTCACTTTATGAGATGGTAGCGAATCCTGACCTGATTCAATACAGAGAAGAAGTAGACATGCTAGGCCATATGTCGAGTGACGATCCTCCGCTTTTTATCTATAGCCAATCGGGCGCAGTACATCCGAGTGACGACGTCCTACACCACTCCTTACATGGTCTGGAACTTCAACGTACAGCCATTGCCGCAGGTATTTCAGAGGTAAAGGCTTTCATTCCAACCCAATCCATCGAAACGACTGATGGAGAGGATGGGATGCAGTTCCTTTTGCGGAATCTGACTAGCTGTGCTACTGCTACGGGTGTGGGATCTGAAGTGAATGGATCAAACGCTTCCGTAAAGATATATCCCAATCCTGCGCGTGGATACTTTTCTGTTGATTGGTCAAATAACCAAATAGAAGAGGTCGCGGTCTACTCTTTTACGGGAAAATTAATGAAGCACTTGGAGGATCTTTCTACTTCTTCGCTTACCCTTTCTACAACCTCACTTCCTGCTGGAATGTATATCGTGCATGTCCAGAATCAAGCTGGAGATACCCTTTCGAAAAAGTTGAGGCTTGAGTAAAGGAAGCAATCGTTTTAACGAGGTGGTACGCGTAGAGAAGTCCCCATATGGCGTCTCTACGCGTACCACCTATTTTTTATCCTTCTTCCAGTGCCCACGTCTCGTTGGTGCTTCCCTATATGTCGAATCCCTATTTATCCCTATCTTCATCCAACGGCTTTTTGCAGAAGTCTTCCACACCTAACTTTTGACCTATATGCGTTTGCTCTCCTTTCTCTCGGTATCATGGCTCATAGGAATTTTCTTATTTCCCTATAAAAATCTTCAAGCACAAAATAATCTGTCTGATCTATCACAGATAGTCCGTGGTCTCAAGCTCCGTGAGATTGGACCCTCTGTCATGGGCGGGCGAATATCCGATATTGCCATTCATCCAAAACATCCCAGTACGTGGTATGTCTCCGCAGGCTCAGGTAATCTCTGGAAAACGACCAATAGTGGCATCACATGGAAGCCCATCTTCGAAGATTATCCCTCCTATTCTATTGGTTCTATTGCCATTGACCCCACAACTCCAGAGACTGTCTGGCTCGGGACGGGAGAAAATGTCAGTGGTCGACACGTGGGCTGGGGGAGTGGCATCTACCGTAGTCGAGATGGTGGCAAAAGCTGGAAGCAGATGGGGCTAGAAAAATCTGAACATATTGGTAAAATCCTTGTCGATCCGCGCAATAGCGACGTGGTGATTGTAGCAGCAGAAGGACCCCTCTGGTCGTCAGGTGGAGAACGTGGCGTGTACAAAACAACAGACGGGGGGCAAAAGTGGAAGCAGATGCTCAGAATCGATGAACACACAGGGGTGACCGACCTAGAATTCGATCCTACCAATCCAGATATCGTATATGCCGCAGCTTATCAACGTCGTCGTCATACTTGGGCCCTGCTGGCAGGAGGCCCTCAATCAGGCATTTACAAATCCACAGACAACGGAGACTCTTGGCGGAAAATTACCACAGGATTGCCCAAAGGTGATATGGGTAAGATTGGTCTGGCTGTCACCCCAGCTGATCCGAGTCTGGTATATGCCACGATCGAAGCAAGCAATAAAGAAAAAGGCTTTTACCGATCTACTGACAAGGGCGAAAGCTGGGAAAAACGTAACAGCTATGTCTCAGGAGGCACAGGTCCCCATTATTATCAAGAAATAGAAGTCTCCCCTGTTGATCCTGACCTTATTTATCAGATGGATGTATTTCTCCATGTTTCGAGAGATGGGGGAAAGACGTTTGACTATCTGGTGACAGGACGAGAAAAGCACAGTGACAATCATGCGCTTTGTATAGATCCCCAAAATGGTCAGCACCTCATTGCAGGCTGTGATGGCGGATTGTACGAGACTTTTGATGAAGGGAAAACCTGGCGGCATTTCCCCAATCTCCCGATTTCGCAGTTCTATAAACTCGCGCTAGACAATGCAGAACCCTTTTACAATATCTTGGGAGGTGCCCAAGACTTAGGAACACTGCTGGGGCCGTCGCGTACGATGCACACCGAAGGCATTCGCAACCAGGACTGGTATGTTCCAACTGGAGCCGATGGCTATGAGTCACAGTTTGACCCTGAAGATCCAAACATCGCCTACATGGAATTTCAGCAAGGATACCTCTTTCGATACGATCGCCGTCTTGAGCAACCCATCAAGATCCAGCCACAGCCTGCTCCTGGTGATGCACCCGAAAGGTGGAACTGGGACAGTCCATTGATCATCAGTCCCCATAGCTCGAAGCGTCTATATTTCGGGTCGCAGCGCGTTTGGAAAAGCGATGACCGAGGCGATTCATGGTCCCCCATCAGTAAAGACCTGACGACGAATACCAACCGCTACGAGCTAGAAATGATGGGACGCGTCTGGCGCTCTGATGCCCTCTACGACAATGGTGCCATGTCCAAATATGCGACCTTAACTTGCTTATCTGAATCCCCCAAAGTCGAAGATCTCCTCTACACAGGTTCTGACGATGGACTGATCCAAATGACAGAGGATGGAGGCTCCAATTGGCGAAAGACAGCCGAGCTTCCAGGAGTTCCCTGGCGATCATTTATCAATGACGTGGAGGCGAGTACACATGACGAGAATACAGTGTTTGCGGTGGCAGATGCCCACAAATTGGGCGATTACAGTCCCTATCTATTCATGAGCACAGATCGCGGAAAGGTATGGAGATCTATTGTAGGGGATCTTCCTGATGAGACTATTGTGTGGGTAATTAAGCAGGATCGTCTAGATGAAAATCTATTGTTTATCGGGACGGAGTACGGCTTGTATTTTTCGCCCAACAAAGGAAAAAACTGGATCAAACTCAATGGAGGCGTGCCTACGATTCCTTTCAGGGACATCGAATTACATCCACGCGAAGACGATATAGTAGGTGCTACTTTTGGGAGAGGCTTTTATGTGCTGGATGATTACAGCTGTATACGTAACCTCAGCGAAGCGGTGGCAGATAAAACCAACACCCTTTTTCCTGTGAGAGACGCATGGTGGTATATTCCAAGTGTCCCTATGCAAGCCAAGGGGATGCCTTCAGCAGGTTCGACCGCTTATGCGGCAGAAAATCCTCCTTTTGGTGCGACTTTTACCTACTATGTGGCAGATATTCCGCAGACGGCCAAGCAACAACGTAAGGAAAAAGAACAGGTGCTTCGAAAGGAAGAAACCAGTATTCCTTTTCCTGGCTGGGAGACGTTGCGTGAAGAATCGACGGAGGCGGCCCCCAAAGTCTTATTATGGGTCAAGGACGAGGCGGGGAATCCCATTCGCTGGCTTAAAGGTGCAGGAAGCAAAGGCTTACATCGTACTACCTGGGATCTCCGATTACCTGCTCCCAATGCGATCAACCTGACCCAACGTGCCTTCAATCCGCCTTGGGCCAGTGATCCGCAGGGACCGATGGCCGCACCAGGAACTTATAGTGTACAGTTATTTATCCTACACCAAGGGGAGATGGTCGCTCAAGGTAGAGCCCAGGAATTTACGCTTAAACCAGTTCCCAGCATCGCGGAAGACATGGACTTCGAAGCCGTGGCAGCCTTTCAGCAAAAGACGCATCGCCTACTATTAGATATGTCGAGCGCAGGTCAAAAACTAGGAGAGTCACAGGAGCGACTGGTGCAACTGGAAGCAGCTTTGATGGAGACACCCAAGGTGACTGCCGAGCACTTTGCGACATGGCAAGCCCTCAACACACAGCTGACAAAACTACGGACCACGCTGTACGGCGATCCGATTCGAGGCCGCTTCGACGAGGCGAAGCTCCCCTCTATCTATGGCCGTGCACAAAATGTGGCTGGTGGGCATTGGAGTACTACGCAAGCACCAACCAAGACATTTCAGAACGACTTGAAATTGGCTACAGAAGGCTATGCTATTTTCAAGAAAGATCTGCAGGCCTATTTACAGGATTTAGAGGCTTTTGAAACAAGCTTGAAAGAGGCAGGATCGCCCTACACAAAGGGAAGGAAGTTTGGCGAATAAGTTGAACGTAAAGGGATGCGCCTATGGGTATCCCCTACATTATGGTATAAGTAGTTGGCTAGTCATTTCATTTTACAAACGCGCGCTCAATGAATCAAAAAGCATTTGATCTTGCATATCTCAACGAAATCAGCAAAGGCCATTTTCCTGGTCTTTTAGGCATAGAAATTACCCATATCGAGGAGGGGAAATTAGTGGCTGAGATGCCTGTGAAGAAGGACTTTTTTGCGCCCAATGGCTTCTTACATGCGGGGAGCATCGTCACACTGGCAGATACTGCGGCTGGTTATGCATCTGTTGCCCACCTACCTGAAAATGGGAAATCATTTACCACCCTGGAGCTAAAGACAAATTTTGTAGGTGCCATCAGAGAAGGACGCCTGACCTGCGAATGCGTAGCTGAGCACCTCGGCAGGACCACACAGGTATGGCGCGTCATCGTTCGCAACAAAGAGACGGAAAAGCAGCTCGCCCTATTTTCCTGCACGCAATTGATCCTTTATTGATTTTAATAGGGGGGAATGCCTGACTTTTCCTCCTATTATTCGTACAAGTCTTTATGCAACACTGTTGCATAAGATAGAAAAGCCCTTATATTTACTGAATATTAAGGCCCAATGTTTGCTTCTCTTTGCCTAAATCGTCTGATTTATAATAGCTTGGACATTGAAGCCTACACAAAAAAATCAAACATACACACAACACATTCATCCAATATATAAAAACATGCTTTTGACTCGTTATTTCATAGGAATCGTCCTTTGTCTACTGATAGGATGCCAAAGTAGCAAGCCTGATCCCAAAATGGCGCGCGCTTTCGAATTGCACAAGGAAGCTTTACAAACATATGACGCACTCACGGATGCACTTGATAAGCTGGACCCTCAATCCATGACCCCTGAAAATCAACAGCTTCTAGGGACGATAAAGGAAGCCAGCGATCAATGGCATGACAACTTGGTAGAAGTTCCAGGCTTTGAGCATGAGGAAGGACATGACCACGATCATGATCATGACCACGGAGATGATGCTTTGAAAGACCTCCCACCTGGAGAAATGCTGGAGCTACAGCAAGCCATCCTGGATGAGGTGCAACGTCTTCTCAAAGAAACCCGTCAATTAGCCAATGGGAATACTTCATCATAAGTTTAAAAGTACATGAGGACCTTGCTTATTTTTTTGTTCAGTCTGTGGACTGTGAGTGTATTCGGGCAAATCCCTACAGAGTGGACAGACCTCAGCAAGGTTCGTTTTGTCAGTGCCGTAGATTTCAGTACAGGGAATGTCTACAACCTACCGAGATTTCCTTCCGCTATTAAGCGTCTAGACGGAGAGGAGATCGAAATCAGCGGCTATATGCTACCTTTAGATATGGAAGGGGATACTTACGCCTTTTCTCGGTATCCCTATGCTGCATGTTTCTTTTGTGGAGGTGCGGGCTTAGAATCCGTAATGAGCATTTGGTTTGCCAAACCCGACCAGCGTTTTCGCTTGGACCAGTTCGTGAAGTTGAGAGGGATTTTGCGTCTTCAGGACAAAGGCGGCGACTTGATTTATTTGCTGGATCAGGCAAAGGAGGTGGAGTAGAATGCTACCTTTTTAGGGGTTAAAGCTAATTCATTGTCCTGAAGGAACAATATAACATAGCATGTGGAGTTTAGTCCCATGCTCGAAGCTATTTCCCATTTCATTCGCCAAGCACATGATATGAATCCACTTTTCCAGAAATTCTTCCTCTATCTCGTCGCCTTCATTTTCCTACTTTACATATGTGTATGCATCTACCTCTTTTTCATTCAGGAGAAGAGCATTTTTCCAGCGAGAAAAATACCCATAAATCAGGATTTAGGTTTTTCTCTACAGCACGAAGAGATATTTCTGGATACCCCTGACGGTGCCCGCGTACATGGCGTCATGTTTCCTGTGGATTCAGCCCGAGGCGTCGTCTTGCACTTCCATGGCAATGGAGAAAATGTGCTAGATCTCGAACAGGATGCCAGGGAATTTTTGGAAATAGGCTACACTTTTCTCGCCATGGACTACCGTTCTTACGGGAAAAGCACGGGGAAGCTGAGCGAGAAGCACCTCTTTGAGGATGCTTTACTTTTCATGCAATTTCTGGAAAAGCGAGGCTGGAAGCAGTCGGATATCATCGTATATGGTCGATCCATAGGGACGGGCATTGCGACGCAACTCGCATCGGTCACTCGACCTCGAGGACTGATTTTGTATTCTCCCTACTACAGTATGCGTTCGTTGGTGCGCGAGTTGCTCCCCTTTTTGCCTGTAGGACTTATTTTACAATATCCTCTAAATACAGCGAAGTATTTGGAAGCTGTAGATTGTCCCGTTTTGATCTTGCATGGGGAGAAAGATCACGTGATTCCTTTTCACAACGCCCAAAAATTAGCTAAGATCAAGGGGAAACTCGTCAGTTTTGCGGATGGAGATCACAACAACCTGACGAGTTATTCCTTATTTTGGCGTGAGATAGATGGATTTATGCGATCAGTTCGCCATTAGATCTGCAGGCTCAAACTGACCGATGATATCCTCTGTCACAGCTGCAAGCACCTCAAAGGCGGCTTCGGCCATGCGATTACCTTTATTGTCCAATGTAGGATTTACCTCAACGATTTCCATGCAGGCAATCGGCTTGGCGGCGATGATTGCTTTGATGATGGCGATGACCTCCGAAGTATCAAATCCATAGGGAACAGGCGTCCCTGTCCCATGCGAATACATGTCACAATCCAAGCTGTCTATATCAAAACTGATGTATACATGGTCGCAGTCCTTGATGTAGGCCATTGCTTCTGTCATACAGGTTTGCATGCCGCGATACCTAATCTCATCTACGCGGTAGTTGCGCATGCCTAGATGGGCGATCGCATAGTCTTCAGGCTCCTCTGTATCGCGGACGCCAAAGAAGAGGACATCCTGCGGATAAACCTTGGGCGAGAATCCTCCGATATTTTTCATCTCTTCCCAAGTGGCAGCTGTATCGGGTGCGATCTCCTGCACGTGCCGCTTAGGATTGTCAAAAGCCAAAGCACCTGCCAAAGGCATCCCATGGAGATTGCCCGAAGGCGTCGTGTAAGGTGCGTGCATATCTGCATGGGCATCGATCCAGATGACGCCCAATTTCTTGTCGGGATGGGCCATCCGTATCCCACTGATGGTTCCCAAGGCAGACGAATGATCACCCGAGATGACCAATGGAAATTCTTCCTCCTTGAGGTAGCCTGCAACAGCATGTGCCAGACGCACACATACGTTGCGTACATTGTGAATCCGCTTGGCAAACACATTGTGCTGCTTGTAGTAGATCGCCTCGTTTTCGGTTTCCAGATCGATGTAAGGAAAACGGCTAAAGTAATCGCTCTGCTGATTGATAGCGGCTATCTCAATGGCGTCGATGCCCATGTCAGATCCACGGGTGCCCGCTCCGAGATCCGAGCGGTTCTTGATAATGGTAATTCCCTTCATGTTGCGTAGTAGTTGTCCTTTAATCAAGGCGAAAACTACCCGATTTTCCTCAATCTCCCAATTCTTTACACCCCCATTTTCTTATATGAAGTGATTTTCATGTGTAAAGATTGTATTTTACTGTACATATATACTTCATCACTTTGAAACTAAGATTATGGCAAAAAAAGTAACAGGAATCGGTGGTATCTTTTTCAAATGTCAAGATCCCAACGCCATGCGCGATTGGTATAGAGATCACCTTGGATTAGTCACTAATGAATATGGCTCCCTATTTGAATTTCGACTAGCGGATGCCCCCGAAAAGATCGGACATCTTCAGTGGTCTACCTTCTCTCAAGACACCGACCATATGGACCCTTCGCCCAAGGATTTCATGATTAATTATCGAGTGGAAAACATTGAATCGCTCGTGGAGGAACTACGAGCAGCGGGCATCACCATCCTGGATGAGATTGCTACCTATCCTTATGGGAAGTTTGTCCATGTATTAGATCCAGAAAATAATAAGATTGAATTGTGGGAGCCTGTAGATCAGGTATTTACAGAGGAATACAACGACGAGACGACGAAATAAGGCAAAAGAAGATGCTACCTTCCCCTGTTTCCTACTTGAAATAGGGGAAGGTTTTTCTATGCTAAAACTTTTCCTAGCTCACAGCGGGCATGGTAAAGGCCGCAGGCATCTGAGGAAGATGGTCAGGATCGCCCAGCATCTTCAGCGTTTGAGTGTGCGAACGAACCGCCTCAGGCAGATGCTCATATACATGATAATTTACTCCGTATTCTTCTGCTACCTCTCGTAGGATACGGGTCATTTCCAATAAATGTATCTGACAATACCCAGGAAATAGGTGATGGATCACATGAAGGTTCAACCCACCAGAGATCCACGTGATGACTCTACTGGTGGGGCAATAATCGGCAGTCGTCGCGAGTATATGCTGATCAAAAGAATTTTCAATCACACCCTCTTCATTGGGTTCGGGCCACTCTGTGCGATTGCTCAAGTGGGTCGTCTGGAAGATCACTCCCAAGGCAAGGCCACTGATCATATGCCCGATCACAAAACCTGTTAAAATTTGCCATGTGGGGGCATCCAGATACGCTAGAGGTAAAATGAGAGTATACAGAATGACAAAGCTACGAATGAAGATGAGCCTCAATATTTCGGATGTAGGATGCCCTTCTACATTGACAAACCCAATACGCTTTCTACGAAAAGAAAAGAAATCCAGAAAAAACAGCTTGAACATCGTCGCCATAGCATAGATTCCCCAAATGTATATGTGCTGGTATCGGTGAAAAGACTTATAGACAGATCGAGGATGGAAACGAAATAATACAAAGGAGTCGATCGCAGAGTCATATATGGGAATATTGGGGGCATTGTGATGAGACTTGACATGGTTAAACTCCCAAATGTAGGAGTTAATGCCTACGATATCGAAAACATTGTTCCAGAGGCGATTGACCCAAGGTTTGGAGGAATAAGCCCCATGGCTTGCATCATGGGCGATGCCTACGGTCATCAGAAACATGACACTGTGCCATACCGCTTGCAGGCCAATCAAGGCTATCCCCTGAAACTGGTTGCTCAGGATCAGGGAGAACAATAGGACCCACAAACTCAGCAGAAAAACGGTCTTGCCGTACATGCGGATATCAGCATATCTGCTCAATTCATTCTCTTCAAAATAGGTATGAATGCGCTTTCGCAGCTCTTTGTAGAAGGGAGTAGGAGAGGAGGCATAGCGTATACGCGGAAGCCCCTCCACTTGGGTAAATTGGATAATCTCAGACATGACAAGATTTTTACAGGGGTTGATAAGAATAGAGGGTGTACTATGATAAGGACGTAATACACTTAGGATTTGCACTTAAGGGAACATAA
>JBCBPW010000048.1:0-54811 GCA_039820545.1 Bacteroidota bacterium
ATACGATATGTAGGGAGCTATACGTTAAGGATCAACCACCAGGATACGGCATTGACTACCTTGTTTTTGGGACAAATTCAATTGACCATCAAACGAAACACCTTCAACGAATGGGAAATCAGAAGATGGACAGATATTGAGTTATATCCAGATAGTAGTTGGAGCCATTTGAAGTTGAGATATGTACAATGAGGATGGAGAAACTAAAAAGGATCTGAAGCCAAAAAAATGAATAAAATGGGTAGATGGATGCTAATCGGAGGACTATCTATTGTCGTGGGGATGTGTATCTCGTGCAATCCCTTTGCTCCTGCTTATGATCCCGATGGACTCAGCCAGGTAAATGTCTTGGGAGATCCCAGGAGTATCGATGGATATTTTAAGCGATTCAAAAATGCTTACGAGCTTCGGGATACCACCTTATATGGCGCACTCTTCTCCACCGATTTTGCCTTTGCTTATTACGATCAGGAGTTGGGGCAAGAGATTCAGTGGGATCGAGATACCGAACTGACCATTTCCTACCGTCTTTTTCAAGAGGTCATTCAGATCAACCTCGATTGGAATTATTTTATTCAACTGGACAGTACGGCTCTAGAGGCATTTGTCGTCAGGAACTTCAACCTGACCATTGATACAGATGAAGACAATAGCTTCTCTGGATCTGGTAGGGCGCGATTTAGGCTGAGGCGGGCGACAGTGGCCGAGCCTTGGGAGGCCTATTACTGGTTTGACGACTCTGATTTTTAATATGATCCGCTTCTTCCTTATGTTTGCAAGCGTTTTGATTCCTTCTGTCTCTCACTGTGGCCAATATAATAGATGGAATCTTTCTATTTCACTGATCGACAATCACTTCTATATATGCAGACCACTTTTTGGCACCAAAGATCCCATACGCGTGCATTCTTATGGACCATGGCGGGTTTTTGGACAATAGGATGCCTGATTCTGGCCTGGAAGGGATATAATGATAGCTTTCTTCTGTTGAATCAGTACAGATGGGGATTTGCAGATACCGTAATGCCGCATTTGACGCACTTTGGTGAAGGCTTTTTTATCTCGGGTTTGATGGGGGTGACTTTGGTGCGCAAGGCTTCTTGGTTGTGGCTCATGGCGGCTACGATGGTGGCAGTTTTAGGAACCATTATCTTGTGCAAATTTGTGATTTTTGCAGACTGGGATCGTCCCTTGAGCATATTTGAGGAAGGAGAATTTTTCTACATTGCCCTGAAACCCCTGCGAAAAAATGCCTTTCCCTCTGGACATAGCGCGGCAGTAGCAGGAGCTGTAGCACTGGCAGTTTTTGGACAAAATGAACGTCCAGCATGGATAGGAGTCCTCGCCTCCTTGGGACTCTTGCTTGTCGCATACACTCGGCTTTACATAGGCGTCCACTTTTTGGGAGATGTAGTGGTAGGAACCATGATCGGAGTAGGAATTGCTGCTTTATGGGCGAGTATCTTGGGTACGAAGGTGGAAAAATGGTGGGATAATCAAGATCTTTCTCAGCAGAAGCGAATGACACAAGTAGGGACAGTATTCGTATTGTTGGTGATGTGCTACGGGATCTATTCTTTAGGTGCGCGTTATTATTTTTGAGAGGAAATGGAGCAGTTGATTCAATGGGACATTGAGCTATTCTTCTGGATCAATCAGGCGAATAGTCCTGTTTGGGATGACATCATGGCCTTTGTCAGTGATAAATGGGTTTGGTTACCTGTATATTTCCTGGTAGCCATCCTCCTCCAAAAACTATTGGGATGGAAAAAATGGGCGTTCTGCCTTTTGATGGTCGGACTGGTCATCACCCTTACAGATCGGACGACTTCAGGCATACTGAAACCTGGGGTGGAACGCTACAGGCCCTGTCGAGTAGAGGCAGGACTCGAACAACCTGTTCACATAGTCCATAACAAGTGTGGAGGGAAATATGGGTTTGCCTCTAGTCATGCGGCCAACTTTTGGGGACTAGCGACATTTCTCTCCCTAGTATTTCGCAACCGATGGTTTACTTTGACGAGTTGCTTCTGTGCTACATGGGTAGCTTACAGTAGAATATATCTAGGCGTGCATTATCCAGGAGATGTCATAGCAGGTGCAGCCATAGGAATCGTCGCTGGTGGGTGCGTCTTTATACTATTTCGAGCGATTTCCAATAGGTACTTTCCTAGTCCTCAGTAGACTTGCTTACGATGATGTTTGAGATTTGACTGGCCATCCCTTCGGGGCTGAAATCACGACTGGTGACGCGAAGGGTGAGGACTGTTTCTTTTTCAGGCCGAAACGTCCCACGGTCCACATTGAATTCCACTAAACCATTGATTTCTTGGAAAATGGAAACATAGCTTACCAGTGCTGCGTCTTTGTGCACAAGCTCAACCTTATTTTCCTCTTCTCCCATAAATCCCAAAACCGCTTCTGATACGGCTTCTATTTTCTTCTTCTGCTTCTTATTTACATATCTTCGGTAGTCCTCAATAGAATATAATTTTCCCTTCGAAAAGTGATATTCCATATACCATGCGTCATCTAGGGTAAGGGTCCAGAGATTTCCCACTTTTGTGATGTCTTTGATGTAAGCTTTTTCCCCTAACAGAGAATCTACCTCTGCCTCGGTCATACCAAAAGGGATGAACAATGCATGCTGTGCTCGAAGCCCTCCTAAAAGCAAGAAACATAAAATTGTAAAAATTCCTATTCTCATAAATACGGGTTTCCTGAATTACATTAGCAAATGTAAGGAGTAAGAATATGAATGGAATTTCTAATTTTCGTAATATCTTGCATGACATAAAAAAAGAAAAGCATCGTTAGAGAAAAAGACTTCAGCCAATCAGATTTTAGTTTCATATAAAAGGAGCTTACATTTGCGCAGATTTCTAGCAAAGTATATGACGACGGTTCCCAAACATATATTCGTAACAGGTGGTGTGACCTCTTCTTTAGGGAAGGGTATCCTGGCGGCATCCTTAGCTAAACTCCTTCAGCTCAGAGGTTATCGTGTCACCATTCAGAAGTTCGATCCTTATATCAACATTGATCCTGGTACCCTCAATCCCTACGAGCATGGAGAATGCTACGTGACAGACGATGGAGCAGAAACAGATCTTGACTTGGGGCATTATGAAAGATTCCTGGGTGAAGCAACTTCTCAAGCCAATAATGTCACTACAGGTCGAATCTATCAGACGGTGATCCACCGTGAGCGATTGGGAGAATATCAGGGAAGGACCGTTCAGGTTGTCCCCCATATCACAGATGAAATCAAGCGTCGCTTCAAGCTGCTCAACAAGGATGGGGATTTTGATATCATCTTGACAGAGATTGGCGGGACTGTAGGGGACATCGAATCACTTCCCTACATTGAAGCCCTACGCCAGTTTCGTTTTGAAGAGGGACCAGAGCATGTATTGGTTATCCACTTGACATTGGTTCCTTATCTGGGGGCTGTCGGAGAGTTGAAAACTAAACCTACCCAGCATTCGGTCAAAACCTTACTTCAGTCGGGAGTACAGCCAGACATCCTCGTTTGTCGATCAGAGGTGCGGATACCTGCCAACGTACGTGCCAAAGTCGCAAGATTCTGTAATGTTCGTCTAGAAGCCGTAATTGAAAACCTCAATGCTCCCACGATTTATGAGGTTCCCTTTCTGCTAAAGAAAGAAAATCTGGACCATGTGGTATTGAAGATGCTAGACCTTGATCAGGGCAAAGAGCCTGACTTGAGTTATTGGAAAAACTTCGTCTCACGACTCAAAAACCCTATGGATGAAGTCACGATAGGTCTGGTAGGGAAGTATGTAGAGTTGCATGATTCCTATCTTTCTATCGTAGAATCCTTGGGGATCGCGGGTGCAGAGGATGATTTGAAGGTCAACATTGCCTGGATTCATTCGGAGGATGTCACGGAGGAGAATGTGCAGCGTGTGTTGCGGGGATTGGATGGGATCTTAGTGGCACCTGGATTTGGAGAGCGTGGGGTCGAGGGAAAAATCAGCAGTATCACCCACGCACGTGAAGCGAAAGTTCCATTTTTAGGGATATGCCTGGGCATGCAGATGGCCATGGTCGAGTTTGCCCAGAAGGTGTTGGGATGGGGAGATGCTTTCAGCACAGAGTTCAAGCCTGAAACGGAGCATCCTGTGATTGATATGATGGAGGATCAAAAAGATGTGACGGAAATGGGAGGAACCATGCGATTGGGGGCTTATCCCTGCAAGATCCGCCAAGGGACCCTCGCATATAAAGCTTATCAGGAAGAGATCATCTACGAAAGACACAGGCATCGCTACGAAGTCAATAATGAGTTTTTAGAAGACTTTGAGGAAAAGGGAATGATGATGGTTGGCGTCAACCCTGAAACAGAGTTGGTGGAAATGGTAGAGAATAAAAATCATCCCTTTTTCATTGGCACTCAATTTCACCCTGAGTATAAAAGTAAGGTAGAGCGACCACATCCGTTATTCCGTGCTTTTATTCAAGCAGCACATGCCCACAAGGTAGCAAGAGAAAACCAAGAAGAAGAAGCCGAATCCATATAATGATTCAAGGAAAAGCTAGGAAAAAGGGTTCCTCTTGCTAAGCTTTCAGACTTTTTGGGGGGAGTCTTCTTGTTTTTTCAAAACTTCTCCAACCCTTGAGGCGAATAAGGCATCATTCTCAATAATTATCGTTATTTTTGCCTATTCAATTGTGGGCTACTTGTCCACAAAAAAATTAGATCTAGGATAAAATTTTGATTAGCGCGTTTCGTCTGTCATTGAAGACCAAACGTAGGTGTAATTACAAAACATGGATAGAAATACCAGCATCGGACTGATTCTGATAACGGGCTTACTGTTCGCATTCTTCTACTTCTCCAGTCCAGGAGAGCAACCCGAACGTAAGCCGCAAGCAGAAACAGAACAAACCATCTCCACAGAAGAGCAGTCCGAAATCTCAGAAACCCCCACTGAGGAAATCGCAGTGTTAGAGGAGATGGATCCAGCCAAGGCAGACTCTGTGCGCCAATCCAAACTTGCTGATCGCTACAGTGACTTTGCAGGCGCTACACAAGGAGAAGCAGAAATCGTGACCGTAACGACAGATCAGCTCACAGTAAATATCAATACAAAGGGTGGTTACATTGAGTCAGCTTATCTGAACAATTACAAGACGTATGATTCACTACCCCTTCCCATCGTAGCCCCGAATGAACGAAACGAGTTCTACTTTGAATTTGGATACAAGAGCCGACGAATTAGTACTGATGCTCTCATCTTTACCCCCTCTGTCAAGTCATTGACTGTCACAGGAGAAGAGGAGCAGTCGATCACATTCGTAGCCAATGCAGGTACCGATCGGTTCATCGAGCAAACATATACTTTCCGTGGCAATACCTACGATTTAGGATATTCGGTGAGAATGAAAGGCCTGAAAGAAGGACTCAATCAATCTTACTACGAAATCAACTGGAAGTCTTATTTGCCTCGCACCGAGCTTGCGATCAGCAACATGCGCCAGAAAACAGGCGTCGTCTACAAGATAGGAGATGATGTCGAGGACATCGCACCGACGGATGAGACGGAAGAAGAAAAAATGGTGGCTAAGGTTAAGTGGGTCTCCTTCAAGAGTCAATTCTTCTCTCATATTTTCATTGCGGAGGAGGACTTTCGTTCGGGGAAAGTACGCACCGAGACTGTCGAAGTTGACTCTATCAACAGAGTGTTAAGCTCAAGGCTGACCATCGGGACGGGCAAGAGCGATGAGCACCAAGAGGACTTTACCTTTTACATGGGGCCTAATGAATATACGACCCTAGTAAGCTATGACCAGGATCTCGAGCAAACCATGGACTTAGGTTGGTCGTTTGTAAGCTGGATCAATAAGGGGACAACGTACATCTTTAAGTTCCTCGAGAAATATATCAGCAATTACGGGATCATCATTATCCTATTGGCATTCATGATTCGTCTTTTGACGATGCCATTCTCCTTCAAGAGTTATGTCTCGATGGCCAAGATGCGTGTCATCAATAATACCCCTGAGGTAAAGGCCATCGACGAGAAGTATAAGGATGACCAGCAAAAAGCGATGATGGCCAAGCAAGGCCTCTATCGAGAGATGGGTGTGAGCATGCTTGGAGGATGTCTGCCGATGCTCCTTTCCTATCCCTTCCTGATTGCACTCTTCTTCTTCTTCCCTCAGTCGGTAGAGCTTCGCCAGCAAGGGTTCCTTTGGGCTGACGACCTTTCAACCTACGATTCCATCGTTTCGTGGACGACAGAAATTCCGCTTTTGAGTAGTATATATGGAAACCATGTGAGTTTATTCACACTACTCATGGCAATTTCTACTTTTGTCTACACTTACTATCAGCAGCAATCACAACCTTCTACAGGAGCAAATTCTCAGATGCGTATCATTGCATACGTTATGCCGATTTTCCTTCTCGTCTTCCTAAATAACTATGCCTCAGGTCTTAGTTTATACTATCTGACTTCAAATATTATTCAGATCACGCAGACTACCGTCATCCGAAAATTCTTCGTCAACGATGAAAAACTCCTTAAAGAGATGCGTGACAAACAGAAGAAATCTCGGAAGAAGAATGGCAAAAAAGGTGGAAGTAACAGTGGAGGAGCCTCCAAGTCTCGGATAGAGCGTTGGGTAGAAAAGCAGCAGAAAAAGCAGGAGCAGATGCAGAAGCAGCAGCGCGGACAGCAGGGAAATAACCGCCGCAGCCGCCGTAATCCGAAGTAATGAAAGAAAGTTCATATAGAAAAGCGTCATTCCATAGGTTGGGATGGCGCTTTTGCTTTTGGTAGCCCTGACCACGCCAGGGCGGTGGTCCTAAGTGAAGATGAACACACGTCCGCCCCCTTCAGTTCTAGATCTCATCTGGAAGAAGGCGAAGATCATTGCATGCATGGTAGGTGGATAGCACCAACGAGACCTCGGCGCTGGCGGAGTGGGAGGGTTCGAAGCTGATTTGGACAGTGTTCTGTAGCATGTGGCGTTTAATCCCATGCCCCCATACAGGGATTTTTGCGAAATGAACCCACAAAGAAATAAGCCACCCCCTAACGGAGGCGGCCCTCGCCACATACTTCATCTGGACGATGAAGAGAAAATGAATATCTTACTCTCCTTGGCCGAGAGAAAATCCTCGTCTTCCATCGAACTCGTACAAGTTCTCCGTTTTGATGATGTCAAAGCCAGATAGGTGAATTTGACTCATAAGAGAAAGGACGCGTTCAAATGTGACCTCTTTATACTCAGCAGCCGAAGCTGCGACTTTGGATTCGGCAGATACAAATCGGCAGCGCCAATGATCTGTGCAGTAAGTGTATTCATGTCCCTGCGGATACACTTTAACTCCACGATTGGTGATCATTTTGAGCTTCATCTTATCACCTCCTACTTTGGATAGGAGGTCCCCTATGATGTCTGGATCTGTATCTGGCCAGTCAATAAATACATCTATCCCCACCAATTTCTTTTCTTCTTCACGTCTCTCATATTCCTTGATTTGGATGATTCCACCTCCTTTATTGAGCTGACTTGTATATAATGCATAGGGCACTTTTCCCAATCGAGCGATGATCGCCTCGGCAAAATCACTCGTACTGACCTTAAGTGCACTTATTCCCTTTTGATAGATATCTGCGGTATGAATGCCATCTTCTATGGTAGATAGCCACGCATTTTTAATTTTATCTGCCACATCTGCCTGACCCATGTGGGCCAGCATCATGACTGCTGCATTGAGGATGCCCGAGGGGTTGGCGATATTTTTCCCTGCAATGTCAGGAGCCGAACCATGAATGGCTTCAAACATAGCAATCTCCTTCCCTATGTTGGCAGAGCCTGCCAATCCTACTGAACCTACGATCTCTGCTGCGATATCAGAAATTATGTCGCCATATAGGTTAGAGGTGACAATTACATCATAGTTTTCGGGTTGTGCCGCGAGTCGTGCAGAGCCTATATCGATAATTTGAACTTCCGTTTCGATTTCAGGATACTCCTGAGCAATCTCCTTGAAAACTTGATGGAACAATCCATCGGTGAGCTTCATGATATTATCCTTGACCATGCATGTCACCTTTTTTCTTTGATAGACGCGTGCATATTCGAAGGCATAACGGATGATTTTCTCACTTCCTGGACGGGTGATGAGCTTGAGGCATTGTACGACATCTTGTGATTGCTGATGCTCGATACCCGCATACAGATCTTCCTCATTTTCTCGGATAATGACAACGTCCATTTCGGGATGTCCAGTCAGGACAAAGGGATCAAGGGCGCGGACGGGTCGAACATTGGCGAATAGTCCCAGGGACTTGCGAAGGGTGACATTGAGGCTTTTGTATCCCTTTCCCTGAGGGGTAGTAATCGGGGCTTTTAGTATAATTTTATTTTTCTTGATTGTCTCCCAGGCTTCCTCTGTGATACCAGAGGTGTTGCCAGCGAGGTAGACCTCCTTTCCTAGATCGATAAATTCGGGATCAATATCCGCCCCTGCAGCTTCGAGAATATTTAGTGTAGCCTCCATGATTTCCTTTCCAATACCATCTCCGTAGGCTACGGCTATCTTAGTGGCTTTTTTTGTATCTACTGTTAAAACTTGCTTTGATCTTATGCTTGTTTGCATACAAATAACTTTGTGTGGTTCCTTAATTATAGAACCCAAGGTCAAGAATTTGAAGCATAATAAAAAGTTTATAATTTTTATGATTAGTATAAAATATATATTATGAATATGATTTTTTTTAATGAAATATGCTGTAGATCTAGGAATTATAAGGTAGGGAGGTCTCAGGATAGAGATACTTACAGGCCCATTTAGACCATTGTTGGAACTTTAAATCTGCTAATTTTTTGTGGTTTCAGACCCAAGCAAGGCTTCATCTTTTTTGTCATATCAATAATTGAAGTGTCAAGGATAAGGTTCAGTTACAAACTGAGGCCAATGATGCTTTGCAGTACCAACACATCGTTGGCACTGCAAGATCATCTTATCTCCTAGACTCATGTTTTACCCAATCCACTTCCATTACCCATTCTCCTACCATAAGTGAATCTGTGATCTTCGCATAATTTAGGATGGCGAACATAGGTTCAGGATAGTTGTCCCCTTCGTCTACGTTTCGGTGGACTTCGGTCCCGTCCAAGCGATATACCAGGTCACTACCTTCCCATTCGACAGAGTACTCATGATAGTCATTGAGCGTTGCTTCTACGCCCACACGGTAGCTCCACCAATCTCCTTTGTCGCATTCTCCAAGATTTTTGATGGCACCAGTGGTGAATTCGTCTTTGAGATGGTCCCCGTGATGCTCGAAAATATCGATCTCCCCAGAACCTGTCATGGGCCAGCAGATATTTTCATTTTCTTCCTGTACGGGAGGTTCATTGTTTTGGGCACCCAGTAGCCACCAAGCTGGAAACATGCTCGCTTCACCATTGCTACTTAGTTTGAGGCGGGCGGTCCATTTGCCTTTGACGAACTCTTTGCGATTTTTTGAGGCAATACGTCCCGCAACGTATTCTGTATCAGGATGCTGCTTACCGTATTTATCCATGTTGTCACAGGGACGCCTTTCGCCGATGTTGATGACCTTGAGCTTGATGGTGCCATTACTGACTTCTCTCGTATTGAACGCATTGTCGGGGACATAGCACTGGGTTTCATTATTTACCCAGATGCGTTGGTCCTGCCAGTTTTCAGGATTGAAGGTGTCGAATTCATCGAGGAAGTCAACCTGCCAGACGTCGTCTACAGTCGCAGTCGTCGTTTCTTCTTCTTGTTTTTCTGTGTTGTTGCAGGCTATACATAGTCCCAAACATGCGAGTAAACTGAGTGTAAGTGTGTGTTTCATCCTTTTGATTTTTCCTTAAGATAGCCATAGAGGAAAGGGTAGGCAAGGGATAGGAAATGAATGATGCTCAGATTATCAGCAGGGATAACGAATGTATAACCAAAGGACATTTTGTAGATTCTCGTTTTAGCCTATTTAACTATTAATCCTGACATGCAATGATGAAAATACGATCCTTAAACTGGTCTACTCCTGTTTGGGTAGACAATGACCAGGTGGGCTACAATGTGATAAATAATGCGCGCGCCATTAGATTGAGTAATGGAGTGATTGCCCTCGCAATCGAAATCAGTCCGAAGATCGATTTGACTGTGCGACGAAATTTGAAAGCTATGTTTCCTTCTCCTCGGACGAAGGCCTTACATGGGATATTACCCAGAAAATAGAGACATTTACGAATGTATGCAGGAATCAAACGTTTGCAAGAGGATTCATGGAGTCCGAGATCGTCGAGATTATCCACCATGGGGCACAAAAGATTCAATATGCGACAGGCTTAGAGAGACGAGCTTTCTGGCCTGTCGCAGATAATGAAAAGCTTCAAAAAGCGGAATGATAGATATGAGTTCCCAAGTCCTTCATAGATACTTTCTTGCAAACTTATATAGCCTTTTCTCCCAAACGAGTTACTTTCTCTATCCATTGCGTTCTAAATGCATCTGTAGAGCCTTTGATAGTAGAAATATAGGTCACCTTGACAGGTTTAATGCCACAAAATTCGAGGGTACCTTTTTTGAATTGCCTGATGGCAGGACTGCCCATGATCAGACGATCATACCATCTAGGCGTATCTGCGGTGACAATGATCCGTCCTGTTTTCCCTGTTAAAAGTTTCTTAGGGAGGGCTTTTCCTTCTTCATAAGCAAAGGTAATTCCAGGCAGAAACGTTCGCTCTATGAAGCCCTTCATGATCGCAGGATAGCCATACCACCACATAGGAAATATCCACGTGATGTGGTCAGCTTCTTTTATTTTCTCAATCGAATGTAATAGGTCAGGTTCTAGTTCTGTTCTCTTTCGATACCCAAATTGTAAGATTGGATTAAAAGTCAAATCCTTAATATGGATAATGTCTACCTCTGCACCTGATCCCCTAGCACCCGTTTCATAAGCAGAGGCCAAACTAAAATTGAAGCTTTCAGGATCTGGATGCCCGTTGATGATCAGTATTTTTTTGTCCTTCATTTTTTTTGACAAAACTATCGTAGCCTCATCTTTCAGGATAGGACAAATGTCTAAAAAGCCTTTTTACTTCTCAGACGACTCAGGTGCCTTTGGGATATGCCGAGGTAAGAAGCCAAATATTTTAAAGGTACTTGTTGGATGTACTCGGGATTGTGAGCCAGCAAGTCCTTGTAGCGATCCTCAGCAGATTGCATTTGGAGGGCGAGTAACCTATTCTCCATGATTACATAGGACTGTTCGGCAAAGAACTTGGAGAAACGTAGCCAAGCTGTACTCGAATGGATCAACTCACGGTATGCATCTTTGTATATCACAAGCATATCCACCTCCGTCATAGCATGAATCGTTTCGAAAGTAGGTTCGTTTTGAAGAAATGAGGAATAGGCGGTAACAAATTGGTGGGGGAATGTAAGGCAGTAGGTGACTTCTTCGTCTTTGTTAGAGATATAATAGTTTCGGACAATCCCTGAGCGAACAAAACCGATCCAGTTACAGGTAGTACCTGCCTGGATCAAGTAATCATCCTTTTGGAACGTTTTGGGAATCATAGCCTTCATCCCCGCGTCAATATCATCCGCTGAAAATTCTCCAAATGAGGCTAAAAGATGATGCAATGTATGGTCCATATGCTCAACTGATGAAAAGCTCATAACCCGTATTACCTTAAGATATACCCTACCTTCAAGATTACATTTTGTGGGGTATCGTAAGAAAGGCCGATCAGAAATCGATTGCGTTTGAGATAGCCACCTAAAGAGAAACCCAAATTCCACTCGCTGGTGATGACGTCGCGCGCCGCTTCTCGGTTATAGTTCCCTCCTAACAGCAAATTGAGATACACACGATTTTTTCTTTCTTCAGAAAGAAGATACACTCTGCCCCCTGCCAATATATTGACCGCTTGACCATTGATTTCCTCCCCTGTTAAAAATGTCGTACCTGCAAAGGTATACAAATAGGAGAGTTGTCCTTCTAGAGATAGGAAGGGCGATATCGCGTAGGCAGGATTTACGCCTAGATGTAGGCCCAGTCCATTGTCTAAAATGGGTGTGGTCGGTCCTAGGGTTATTGCGGTAGAGAATGATGTCTCCTGCGCTTGTATACCTAGTCCAGATAAAATCAAGACCGAAAGAATGAAAAATTGCTTAATCAAATGATGCATAGTGGTGTTATCCCTTCAATGAAAATGAGGGGCAATATAATGGATAGAATAAGAATTATGTTAATGAACAAAATACAAAAACCCACCTCGAAAAAGGTGGGTTCCTTGGTTTGATAATGGGGTATATATAGAGCTGAATCTTAGTCTAGTTTGGCTACTGGGCCTGTCTTCAGGCTGCGTTGCAATTCCACGGCCTCATCGAGGTTCAAGAACTCAGATACTGCGTCGAAGTCTTTGTAGTCGATGGCTTGCTTGGCGATTGGGATACCGTCTGCGATGATGAGTCGTACGGTGCCTTCATAAGCTGTGGTAGGACCTGCATCATCTGCTTGGCTCTTGAAGTTGACAAATCCTTGTCCATAGATGAAGTCAAATACTTCTACGTAGCGATCGGCAGTGGAGGAAATGAAAGTGTAAGGAAGTAAAATCCAAGGATCACCCTCTACAGCACGATAGTAAGCCAGGACGAGGCCATCTTCTACGACCAAATTGTCGATTTCAGGTACTGCAATTTCAAGTTCAAGGAAATATCCAGGCTGTCCTTCGATACCATTGACTACCCAGTCGCTTGCTGTGACGTCATAGCGGATGCTAAATACGTTGGCGTTGCCATCCTGTCCAGGGATTCCCTGTGGGCCTTGTGGTCCTGCAGGACCCTCATTGACGACACAGCTTGAAAGGAAGCTCATAGCAGCGAGTCCGAAAGCGATTTTGATGAGTGTAGTGATCTTCATATTTCTTGTGATTGAGTGTAACAATTTCATTGTGTTTGATTCTAGAGACGCAATTGAGAAGGATGTGTTGTCTCGTTTTGCGATTGTCTTAACAAGCGTGTACAAATCTGGGGTAGGTGTGAGGGTTGGGATAGCAGCGAACAATGGTGGATTAAGGGATTTTTTGGTTTTTCGAAGGGTAAGAATGCGGTTGGATGTGTCTGTACTGAGGTCTGAATTCGCATCAACGGGACGTGGGCGCTGGCTTGGCGGTTCGTATTAGCCTGATAAAAAGGAAAAATGGGCAGGAAACGGCATTCCCACCCATTTTCTATATGACCCATCAATAGGACTTTTTATTCTAACTCACGGATCTTGATGTTGCGGAACCAGACGCGGTCTCCGTGATCCTGCAGTGCGATGTGGCCTTTGCGGTAGGTACCAAAGCCTGGCATTTCCACAAATTTGCTACTCGCCACCATCTCTTTCCACTCGTCGGTGAAGAGTTCGGTCTCGACGACTTTCTGTCCATTGAGCCAGTGCTCTAGGTGTCCATCCTTGATGATGACGCGCACCTTGTTCCAATTGCCTGCCGCTTTCACACTGACGAATTTACATTCGATTAAGTCGTAGAGATCGCCCGCGCGGTGCTTCTCGATCTGTCCATCAGGATGACAGGTGTTGTCTAGTATCTGCATCTCAGGACCTGTCTGCCAGACATAATCGTAATCTTCACTTTCATTGACCAAATAAATGATGCCACTATTTCCGCAATCAGAGATCTTCCACTCCAATTTGAACTCGAAGTTTTCGTATTCGCCATCGGTGATGATGTCACCCCCATTTTCGGTCTGCCAGTCGTCTTTTTCGCCCCCCAATGTCAATGTCCCGTTTTCTACAGCCCAGGCACTACCGATGCTTTTGGACTTGAAGTTGCGCCAGCCATTTGTAGTCTTTCCATCAAATAGCAGCTTCCAGCCTTCACGCTTCTCTTTCTCGCTTAGCGTATTGGCTGCTACTTCTGTGGCTTGGAGGCTACTGACAAAGCCCTTTTCTGCGGGAATATTGTTCAGCGTATACCACGCCTCTGTGGTCCATAAAGCATGACCTACGGCGCTGATCCACGGAGCCTTCAGGTGAATGTACACCACATGCTCTTTTTTCATGCCATCAATCTGTAAGAATACCCTGCGGCGATCTTGAGACACGCTCACATCTTTTACGCTGAGATTGCGCTCATCCATTTTGGGACCACCATAGTTCTCTGTAGGAAGATAATACCACTGCTTGACCAGATAATCGGCTTGGTCGAAGCCATCTCCTTCAGCCAAAGGCTCGGTAAATTCGATCTCCATCCCATCTGCCTTGGCGCGAACCGCCAGCATCTCGAAGGCAGACTGCCCTGTGAACTCCAGCTTTTGCAGCCCGTACCATTGCTTACCTGTCTGTCCCCAGTTGCCTGGATTGCCGATACCTCCCACGTACAGATCTCCGTCGGGGCTCCATGCCACACGGTTGACCCCTGCTTCCAATCCCTGCGTAAAGCGGAAAACAGCGCCCTGGTATTCGTCATTGACTTTCTCTGTAAAGACACGCTTCAGCCCTCCGTGGGTCACTTCCCCATGGATCATCTGGCCAGCATAAGGTCCTTTGTCTAAGTAAGTCGGCTGACTGGGCGAGTTGCCAATCTCATCTTGGGGGAGCCAAACGACGGGAGGCTTCATCTTGGTATTGGCTGTACCATTAAAGTTGACGGCACGTGAGCCGAGGAAGTCTCCTTTTTCAATGTGCATGATTTTATTGGCTGGGAGCCAGTCGCCCTGATTATCAGCAATGAACAGCTCCTGGTCTACACCTAGCCCTACGCCATTGGGTGTACGCAGGCCGTGAGCGAGAAACTCAAACTTGCCTGTCTCGCGATGGATCTTGATGGCGCGTCCACGATCCTGAATTTGTGGCTGGGTGCTCTTACCTCCTGGCTCGATGGCGATGGCCAAGGCACAGTAAAAGTGATCGTCCTTGTAAGCCAACCCAAAGGCAAACTCATGAAAGTTGGAGGATACTTCCCAGCCATTGCAAATCGTGCGATACTCATCAATCACTTCATCGCCGTCATGGTCGATCAACTGGGTGAGTTCCTGCTTTTGGAGAATGTAGATCTCATCATCGACAATTTTTACTCCTAATGGCTCAGCCAGTCCTTTGGCAATCTCTTTTACTTTGATCTCTTCAGGGTCAGCTGCATCCAGGTTACTGAGTATGTAAATGCTTCCCTTAGGCGTCCACGTACTTACGACCATACGTCCATCACTCAAGAAGTCCATACCGCCTACCATGGGTTTGAAGTTAGAAGGTCGAGCCTGCTTGAGGCGGAAGGCGGGGTGTACGTCTTGTAGAGAAGCCGAATCACCAGGAACGGCACGTACCAATTTTTCGATGGGAATGTAGGGCTTGGCTTCTTTTTTCTTCGCTGGATCGTGCGAAAAGGCCGAGGGAGGAACAGGCGTATATTTGTCCTCTCCATGTTTCAACCAAAATAGGGAAACCGCTTTTCCTCCGCCGCGCTGGAAGTATCGTACCTCTATGGGATGCTTACCTGCAGATAGGAAGATCTCACCCTCTTTTCCCACATATCCATGCAAGCCATCGTTGTCTATGATTTCTTTTCCATCGATATATAGTTTTCCTCCATCGTCACACATCAATTGGAATAGGTAGTTGTCGTCTTTTTCAATTTCCAGCATTCCCTCAAAGGAGATATAGAAGTCATTGTCCAGCTCGAGTTTGGAACCCTGAATTTCAAAATCTTGGCGATTGACGGCGTGTATGCCCTTTACTGTAGTGACGTAGTTGGGGGCTTTCTTTTCATCCATCTCAGGAAGCTTTTCATAAGCTCCTCCTAATCTGTAAGCACTCAAAATCAATCCACTGTTGGCACCTCTTGGCGCGCTATTAAAGGCAAAGGTCCCCTGCATCTTATCGTCACGTCTGCGCTTGGGGGCGGGTTTCTCTCCATCCATACCCATGATGTAGGAGACCATCTGCTTGGCATCTGACAATGGCAATCCAGGGTGTGCACTCATCAGCTGTGCACCCCAAACGCCTGATCCACCATTGATGATTTTATTGGCGAGTTTCGAAACAAGGTAGGGGGTGAAGGCATACTTTTCGGCAATGGAAACATAAGAGGGACCAATCGCCTTTTCCTTGGGATTGTGGCAAGTCTGGCAATCGCTACGTGCGATGAGATTTTCTCCTGGATGTATAGCCGTCTCTTCTTCACTGGCGTCCTCTGCTGGTACGACCATAGGCTTTGATTGGAGATAAGCTGTGAACTGTGTCTTGCCATTAGGAATCAGCATTAGCTTCCCGTCTATACTGTACCCCTGCACACCAGGCATGATTTGGGTGTCAGAGGAGTCTATCTCAAACGTACTGTTCGTTTTGAAGCCGTTTTTACTGGTGAGAGAATTGAGGTGGGTGACCATCCAGATCTCAGTGCCCGAGGGAACATCCGACGTCTTGAAAGATCTGTCTAGTTGTATCAAGCCTTTCTCTGTTTTTCTGAAGTCAGGTCTTTCTTCGATCCCTATGCTATGTCCATCTTTGAGGATTATCTCATATTGTAGGAAAGCTTGCTTGCCTTTGAACTGATGGCCACGGTATTGAACATCAGGTTGATAGAGGTCCTTGCCTTGCTTGACATACCAAGGCTTGACGTGTGGGCTCTGTAGCCATGCTGGACCTTTGGTTACAGGCTGAGGACCATGTGCTCTCGTGTAGACAGGTCCATCAAAGTCTACTCCATCTCGCCAAACTTTGTAAATAGAAGCCTCTTGAGCATCGTAAGATACCCAGAGGTCGTCGTCCAAAGCAAATGTGACCATGCGGGCGCGCCAGTCCAATACAGAACGAAACACCCATGGATTATGTCCTCGGTTGACCGCGCTTTCGTGGACATCTCGTTGACAAGAGGGGAAATTGATAGAGGCCACCAGTCCTGCGAAAATCACGAGGAGGGTAAGCACAATTGTTTTGATATTCATAAGCAGATGTAGTAGTAGATCATGAAGCGTAAGATCACAAATAGAATGAAAGCATACACCTTTTATTCATCAGTCTAACGCTTATTTAAATCTACACATAGGGATATATCTTTTCAAAGATATTCTACAGATTGTTCACACTTTCGGAGGAGATAAGGACAATGCTGAATCGCATGGTATATTTGTGGGCATAATCTAAATGAAAGAAAGTATGGTAATGAACTTTGTGAAGTATCACGGGACAGGAAATGATTTCATATTGATAGATGATAGGGGAGAGGTCTGGCAGAGTCGGTTAGATCGCGAGAAGATCGCCCATCTATGTCATCGTCGATTTGGAATTGGAGCAGATGGTTTGATGTTGTTACAAAATCATCCTATGCTAGATTTTCGCATGGTTTATTTCAACTCAGATGGGAGAGAGAGTTCTATGTGTGGCAATGGCGGAAGGTGCATCAGTGCTTTTGCCAGACGATTGGGAATCGGAGGAGATGTGCTGAGGTTTGAGGCCATAGACGGGGTGCATCAGTCAGCATTTTGGGGGGAGAAAGTCCAATTGAAGATGGGTAAGCCTCGTGATCTCAGGCAGATGAGTCCTGACGCTTACTGGTTATATACAGGTTCACCACACTTCGTGAGTTTTGAGCAAGGGAATATTCGAGATTTTCCTGTATTCGAGCGAGGGAAGACGATTCGTCATGACACTGCTTATGAGGAAATAGGAGGGACGAATGCCAATTTTGTTCAAGTGATGGAAGATAATGCATTGTTCGTGAGGACATTTGAACGTGGAGTGGAGGATGAAACCTTTAGCTGCGGGACAGGTGTGACAGCGGCGGCCTATGCTTATCTCAGTCAAAAAGCTCAAACTCAGAAATTGGAAGATGTGGCCATTCAAACCTTGGGCGGGGAACTGTCAGTGACTATAGAAGATTTTGGAACAGAAGGGGAGAGGGTATATCTACAAGGACCAGTGACCTTTGTTTTTGAGGGAGGCGTGGAGATATAGGTATTGGAACAAGTTGAAGCTGTTATGTATATTTAGTGTATGGTTAGGGATATTAATGAACTCGATCTTAACAAGCGTTATACATACGCCGACTATCTCACATGGCAATTTGATGAAATGGTCGAGTTAATCCGAGGGAAAATTTTTCGCATGTCTCCTGCGCCCAATATGGGACATCAACAATTATCGGGAGAGCTATATTTTCAAATAAGATCCTTCTTGAAAAAGAATAAATGTAAAGTTTTCTCTGCACCTTTTGATGTCCATCTTCCCTCTCCTCATTTGGAGGATTCTGATACGGTGGTTCAGCCTGATTTATGTATGGTTTGCGATCCATCTAAACTAGATAGAAGAGGCTGTCATGGAGCACCTGATTGGGTCATTGAAATCCTTTCTCCAAGTACAGTACACAAGGATCTCAATGAAAAGTTTCAATTGTATCAGCTTGCTGGTGTCCCTGAGTATTGGGTGGTGTTTCCTTTTGAGCGTTCCTTGGCTGTGTATTTGCTCAATGAGGAGGGGTATTATCAGTCCTTGCAGCCACAGCCCTTTACGGTCCCTAACCAGGTACCTTGTCATGCATTACCTGGGTTGAGCATTGACATGGAAGCGATTTTTGAAGGACTGGAAGATGAAGATTTTTGAGGAATAAAAGAATGACCACCAAAGGCTAAAACCTCACACGCATCTGTACCTTCACTTCTGTCCGCCGGTTGTCATCGATTCGGTCGAGGCCAGATCCTATTTGACATACCTCTTGGGCACCGAAATATGGCCCGCCAAAAGGATCGCGGTTTAGCTGACAAACATCACGCAGCCTCGTTTGAGCAATACGGAACCAAAAATCTACCTTGCGACTAGCCTTCGCATTGAAAATCAGGTAGTATCTACTGCCTTTGTTGGCGTAAGCAGGAATGGAAAAGAAGCCTAGTACATCATTTTCATAAGCATAAATACGCGCATCAAAATCGCTTACATCAAATAGCGCATATCGTCCTGTGATTTTGAAATTGTATCCAAATTTCCATACCAAATCTTGATACAAAAGAAATCCACGATGCTGCTCCTCCTCACCCTGTGTAAACCAATTCATCTCAGCTCGTGTACGATAAATGATGTTGCGGTCGAGCTTCGTTTGGAAGTGGAGTCTAAGGGTGTTTCGCTGAGTAGGGACGAGGTAGCGTATCTTCTGGCCATTGGGGTAGAGGGTGGCATTTTGCTGGCGGTTGTCGGAGCGAAAACGTACGTAGACTTCAGTCCCTCTTCTAGGCTTATAGGAAAGCTGTGACAGATGCTCCCAACCATTGGAGGGGTAGCCAGTACGGAATTTGTTAAATGGAAAATAGAATTGGTCGAAGTAGGTAGCAAAGGTCCATTTAGGTGTAGGGGTAACACGAACGCCAATGTAGAGTCCTGTTTCATTGGCAAGGGCGATGGGCCGCTCGGCGAATACATACCCCTTGGAGCTATGAAAGTCCACGTCAAAGTGGCGGGCAGAAAGTGCAATATCGACTGTCGGAGCAATACTCCCCATGATACCTGCGGTCGCTCCTATACCTCCCGATCGGGAGCGTCCTACTTCTCCAAAGAAGTTAAAGTTTTGGATGATCCAGTCCCAGTCGAAGCTGTTGACATAGTTTTCATCGCCTCGAAAGTCAAACTGGTTGTACTCATTGAGTGCACGATTAAGCTCTGAGCCGAAGGCCTGATAGTAGTGGGTGGTTCCCAGCATGAGGTTGCCACTTCGATATTCGATGCGGGTTCCTACCATATTTTCTAGTATAGAATTGCGGTTGGCGCGCTCTGAGGCTGTACGGTGCAGGCCGCTCGTTTGTAGCCCGCTGGCTTGCAGGACTTCATTGGTCAGCGTATCTGTTTCCTGAACGGAGGCGTCCACATTGAGGCGAGAAGCAAAAGGGGTGATTTTCAATTTACCAAAACGAAGGGTAGCCGCGACACCGCGTTGGTATTGGTTTTCATTGACGGAAGCATAGGGAAGGATGCCACGATTGGCTTGCTTGATGCTGTTGATGACAAAAGCGCCTTTACCAAATCCCAATCCGCGCGAAAGCGTCAGTCCCTGCCCTGACTGTATGGCGAAGTCTCCAATGACCAATCGTTCGATGATGCCATAGCCTCCGATCGACACGTGCCCAGAAAGAAAATCATAGCCATAGAGATTGTTTTCGGGCTGCCAAGCAAAAATTTCTCCTGGGTCCTTTTCTCCCGTAATCGCAAAGGAAAAGTTCTGCCCATATCTTCCGCGTAGTCGTGTATAAGATCGCCAGGGAGAACCCGCATAGCGAGAGCTCAGAACGGTATCCAATTCACCAGAGTTTTCAATCTCTCTGAAGGTCGTATCAGGAGCCGTATACCCTCTTTGTTCCTCTAGTATCCGCACAAAGCGCTGAATCAACTCTACCTCCATACCTTCGAGCACTTCTTTTGCAGGAGGACCCGCAGATTTCGTCGCATTGGGACTGATGTCCTTTGATCCAACGGCTTTCACAGTCACATATGGCTGAACCTGTCGAATGATATCTGCACTAAAACCTTCTACGGCCTGTAGCTCATACAGGCTCGTCAGCGCACCAAAGCTGGAAATATAATCTCGTAACTGCGTGTAAAGCAGTGTGTTAAAACCTGGAATTTGAATAAGTTCCTCTTGCGTGGCAGTGTTAAGATCCAGAGGATTCTTTTGCAAGTCTTCTAATAGATCCGTCAAGTCTGTATAATCGACCTGATCGTCTACCTCTGCGCCTGTGATAAAATCCTCAATATAGAGATTGAGATCTGTATTTTCTGTGAGCGTATCTAATGGAGATGGGGCGGGATCTACCTGTGCTTGTAAAGAAAGCAAAGGACATAAGACACCAATAAAAAAAAGGGTGCGTGCCGACTGATTCATAGATGGGATGTTTTCCAGGTAGACGAATTAATGGATTGTTCCAAGCAATTCCAACTTCCTTTTTCATCACGGTAGAAAGTCTAGCTTTATTGTTTAGGGGAATAGATTCATACGGAAAACTTCTATGTCTTTTCCTTCCCATACTTCCTTCTTCTCGATCACCCATCTTGTAATTGGAGGGGAATTTTCCTTTTTTCCCATAGATGCATGAGTGCATTTATTTTTAAGTTAAAGACAACTACAAATGGATTTATGTGAGATGGGATAATCTGTCTGAATCTTTGACATCTGTGGTGCGAAATGTCTACTTGTTAATCTATCTTATTTCATCAAAGCTGTAACGCATACATGACTTTTTCTGCTGAAACGTATCGAGCACGCCGACAAACCCTCATCCAGTCGATGGAAAATGGGCTGGTATTTCTTTTGGGTAATGACAATGTGGGAATGAGCTATCGCGACAATCATTACCCCTACTTTCGACAAGATTCTACTTTTCTTTATTATATAGGTATTGACCTGCCAGAGCTCGCAGCTGTGATCGACCTAGACGCTGGGGAGACGACCGTATTTGGAGAAGATGTGACAGTAGATTCTATGGTGTGGACAGGTCCTCAGCCCTCTTTGAGTACTTTGACCAAAGGAAAAGGGATCGCAAAATATGCTGCCCCAGGGCAATTATCTTCCATTCTCCAACAAGCGCAATCTCAAGGTCGTAAGATCCATTTTCTCCCTCCTTACCGAGGAGATCATTCGCTCAGATACATGGAATTTTTGGGGATGACCCAGGAAGAAGTAGCTGCAGGAGCGTCTGTCGAACTGATTCAGGCGATTGTGAGGCAGCGGTCGTACAAGACAGAGGAGGAATTGGTAGAACTTGAGAAAGCAGTGAAGCTCACCAACCGTATGCACTTGACAGCCATGCAGGTAGCGCGTGCAGGTATGACCGAAGCTGAGGTGATGGCGAAGGTGCATGCAGAAGCCCTTGGTGCAGATAGCTATATCAGTTTCCCAATTATTATGACAGTACACGGGGAGATCCTGCATAACCATCACCATCACAATACCCTAACAGATGATCGACTATTGCTTGTAGATTGTGGAGGGGAATCGGCTTTGCATTATTGTGGGGATATGACCCGTACTTTTCCTGTAGCTGCCAGTTTTACCCAGCGGCACAAGGAAGTATATCAAGTCGCTTTGGATGCCCAGCTTGCCGCAATTGATGCACTCAAACCTGGCGTACTATATAAGGATGTGCATCTCCTTGCTTCTACACGTATTGCCCAGGGCCTGAAGGCATTGGGAATCATGAAAGGAGACGTGCAGGAAGCAGTTGCAGCAGGTGCGCATGCGATGTTCTTTCCACATGGGCTAGGCCATATGATGGGATTGGATGTGCATGACATGGAGAATCTGGGTGAAGACCATGTAGGTTACACAAATTCGCTCCAGCGCAATCCTCAGTTTGGTCTAAAATCTTTGCGCCTGGGACGAGCCTTAGAATCAGGTTTTGTCATCACCGTTGAACCTGGTATTTATTTCATTCCAGGTCTTATCGACCAGTGGGGCGCCGCAGGTAAGTTCAAGGAATTTATCGATTATGAGGTCTTGCAGCGTTACCGAGATTTTGGAGGAATTCGGATAGAGGACGACTATGTGATCACAGATAGAGGGGCAGAACTACTGGGAGATCCTGTGCCTAAAACGATAGCAGATGTAGAAGAGATAAGGAAGGCAGCACTGGCATAAATAAGATCAAGTAGAGAACAACGATTTATGACATATCAGGAAAAACTGGCGCGATTGAGGGATAAAATGGCCCAACACGAGCTAGATGTATACATTATTCCCAATACCGATCCGCACCAGAGCGAATATCTAGCTCCTTACTGGCGTATCATGCCTTGGCTGACAGGATTTACAGGTTCTGCGGGGACGGTCGTTGTAAACGCTACCCACGCAGGTGTGTGGACGGACTCCCGATATTTTATCCAAGGGGAACAAGAGCTTGAGGGTTCTGGATTTGATTTGATGAAATTGGAAGTACCCCACACGCCTGAGTACAGAGAGTGGATCAAAGATCATGCACCTGAGAAAGGGCGAGTTGGAGTAGATGGAAGACTATTTTCACAGCAAGGGTATGAGAAGCTTGCCAGCGTATTGGGGGAAAAAGAACTGGCCCTAGTAGACGTGGGAGACTTGCTGGAGGAATTTTGGGAGGATCGCCCCCCGATGCCAGCGGATCACGTACAAGACTTCCCCGTGAAATATGCAGGGACAGATCGTGTGCAGAAGCTACAAGATATCCGCATTCAGATGGCCAAAAAAGGGATGGATTTTACCTTGATTACCAGTCTGGATGATATTGCCTGGATCCTGAATCTAAGGGGAACAGACATTGCGTTCAACCCCCTGTTTTATGCCTACTTGGTCGTTTCCCAGTGTGATGCTACGCTTTACATCAATCAAAGCAAGCTCTCCAATGGTTTAAAAATAGAATTGCAGGAGGCAGTAATCCATATTACAGATTATCAGGCGGTTCCTGAATTTTTAGCCAAACTGAAGGTGGGCAAAAAACTATCTTTATCTGGAAATGGGTGTTCGCATCGACTATTCAAAAAAATTCCAGAAGGGGTCAAAGTTATACGAGAACCCAGCCCCAGTACGCATATGAAGAGCTTGAAAAATGAGGTTGAGCGCGCGCATATTCGACAAGCGATGGTGAAGGATGGCGTAGCTTTAGTCAAGTTTTTTAGGTGGCTGGAGGAGAAAGTAAGCCATGGAGGAGTTTCCGAATATGAAGCAGGGAAACAGTTGGAGGTATTTAGAGGAGAGCAAGCGGGCTATGTGGGCCCAAGTTTTTCACCTATTGTCGGTTATAATGGAAATGGAGCCATCGTGCACTACAGTGCCAAAGAGGATTCATCGGCGATCATACAAACAGGTGGGATGCTATTGGTAGACTCTGGCGGACAGTATTTGGATGGGACTACAGATATCACACGCACGGTCACTTTAGGGGCGCCTACAACAAAACAGAAACGTGATTTTACACTGGTCCTAAAGGGACATATTGCGGTAGACAGAGCTGTTTTTCCAGCGGGCACACGCGGCAATCAATTTGATGTATTGGCCAGACATCCACTCTGGCAACACGGGCTAAATTATGGCCATGGTACAGGACATGGCGTAGGGTTTTATCTCAATGTCCATGAAGGACCCCAATCGCTCAGTGGTTCTACCCGTGGAGGACAAGCGTTTGAAATCGGGATGCTCACTTCCAATGAGCCAGGGCTGTATCATGAAGGGGAGTATGGGATCCGCATCGAGAACCTTATTCTTTGTGAGGAGAAAATGCAATCGGAAATCTACGGACAGTTCCTCGGATTTGAGACGGTGACGCTTTTTCCGATTGATCAACAACTCATAGACGTGGCCTTGCTTGATGAAGAAGAGAGAAACTGGCTAAATGCTTATCATCAAAAAGTATGGGAAAGGCTTAGTCCTCAGTTGAATGAAGAAGAAAAGGCTTGGTTGAAGGTGCAAACGCAGTATTTGGAAGAATAGGCTACTGATATAATGAAAAAGGCCTGCTATTCATTTCGAATAGTAGGCCTTTTTCTGTTTGCGGAAAATTTGGAGATCGATTTATGCGACCATGTAAGATTTTCTTTCTTGAGGGCACTGCGGCAATCTTGCTTCAGACAGCATATTCAGATAATATTCACTGCATTCAGCTAGGACTTCTTCAAGCGCACCTTCTGACTGCGTAAATGATCTACCGTCTTGATGATGAGCGAAGTCCTGATTCCATGACTCTTCTTGTGCATGGATGAAGTCTGCCATTGGTTTACGCTCTTGCATACTTTTTTCGAATGGTACTTCGCAATACGAACAAATCATTTGAAGCGCACTTTTTGGCTCCTCATGCATCATATTCGCATCAATGACTAAGGGTTTGATATCTTTATGGGTAAGATATTTGAAAAGATCGTATTGCATCTTGTAGCTCTCTAAAAGTTGATCGGGTTGGATGATTTCACCAGAAAACCTGCTTACAACCTGATGAGGTCGTCTGATCATGAATATGTGGTGTGTGATTGCTTCCAAAAAGGAAAGATCTAATCCCAGTAAATGATGCGTCATAAATCTTACACAGCGAATGGATTGCTTTAAGGGGGTAAGAATTTGATTCGAGACGATGGGATTGGCATGCAAGGTCATGCTGGATAGGATCTCTTCTTTGGCTGGATGTGTGGAGCCTGATACTCTAAGGAAATATCCCCAGAAGGGACGGTCGATGGCTTCTGTGTCACGTCTCTGCGCAAAAGCATACAGCAATTCTGATGCTCCATGCCTGGGCCCCGACCAGATGGAGATAAGTTTGCGATCATTCATATGTCAATAGTAGTAGTTTGGTAAAACCAATATATAAAATTTTTTGAATTTTTGTTGAAGAAATATTTTGAGAACGAGTGATGTATGTTATAGATTCTTACGCGTTTTATTTTAATTTTGAGAAAAAATATAACATTCTTCATAGATGTGGGTTTTCAGGTTGTCTCGAAAATGTACGTAAATACATATTTTTTGGGGCTTGCTAATTTTTTGTAGTAATTTCTGTTTTGCTCATAGCTGACAAGTAGAATTTTAAAGGTACACACTCACTCATCAACTCCTAGCAGTAATGGAACAACCAAAGCGCGTACGGTCTTTTCGTAAGCCCTTCCCTCTCAAATGGGCCATGAGTATCATGGGGGCATTTTTACTCATGGGTATGATTGCGCCCCTCAGTGTATTGAAGTCTGGTATCGATGCTCCCGAAGCTGTCGGTGCCTACATGAATGGTGCACTCCCTTCCACCAACTCCAACCAATGGGATGTTGTCTTAGCCTATCCAAACCTTACATTTGTTGATCCTCTAGATATGATAGAGGTTCCTAATGACAATAAGTTTTTGGTAGCAGGAAAAAAGGGAACCATCTGGTGGATCAGTAAAGATTCAACTACCGCAATCAAAAATGTAGTGCTAGACATTGAATCTCAAGTTCGTACAGGTGGGGACTGTGGATTGATGAGTATCCTGCTCCACCCAGAGTTTGGTCAAGTAGGGTCTCCCAACAGAAACTATTTCTACGTCTATTATAGGTACGCGCCAGAACCTACCAACACGGCTTATGGGATGCTTCGTCTTTCGCGCTTTACGCTAGATCCCAATACGTACACTGTTGATGCTTCCACCGAGTTTGTATATTTTCAGCAATTCGATCGTCACCACTTTCACAATGGTGGCGGAATGTTTTTTGGCCCCGATGGATTTCTCTACATCGCGATCGGTGATGAGGGAGGAATCAATGATGAGTACGATTCGGGGCAAAAGACAGATGAAGCCTTATACAGTGGGGTATTTAGGATAGATGTAGACAATGATCCGACCAAGAGTCACCCGATACGCAGACAACCCATCTCTCCTGGTGAAGAGGATGAGCCTACAGGCTGGCCCGCTACCTTCAGCCAAGGATATAGCATCCCCAATGACAATCCCTGGCTGTCGCCTGATTCTTCCACGCTAGAAGAGTTTTACGCCATCGGTCTGAGAAGCCCTCACCGTATGGTTTATGACTCCGTCGCAGACAGAATATTCTTCGGAGACATCGGCCAAGGATCTCGCGAAGAGATTTCTGAAGTCACCAAGGGGGCGAACCTTCAGTGGCCTTACAAAGAAGGAATCATCGCAGGACCCAAACCTGTACCCAATACGATTTTAGGGACGGAAGTTGCGCCCCTCTATGATTATCCGCATAGCATGGGGACGAGTGTCATTTGTGGACCTGTATATCATGGAACCAAATTTCCTACCCTGCAAAATAAACTAATCTTTACTGACCATACTGTACGTAAAATCTGGTCATTGAATCCCCTAACAACGGAACTAGAGTATCTAGCGACCGTTCCTGCATTTGGTGTAGGAACCAAATCTGGGGTTTCTTCTCTCTACACAGACAGTGATGGAGAAATTTATGCGATGAAACTCTATGGGACGGATCTGGATGGAGGACGTATCTACAAATTGGTGCAAAGTGGTACACCCAGCAATCCCCCGACACTCTTATCTGCTACTGGTGTATTCAAGGATCTCTCCACTTTGGAGCCTAGTGATGGGGTCTATCCTTACAAAATGAATGTCCCTTTCTGGTCAGATGCAGCAGATAAATATCGCTGGATGGCCATCCCTAACGATGGAACGCATGATTCAGATACAGAGCAGATAAAATTCAAAGAGTCTGAAGAATGGGACTGGCCCAGTGGCTCGATATGGATCAAGCACTTTGATCTACAAATTGACGAAAGCAACCCCAACCTGAAAAAGCGACTTGAGACGCGTATCATGGTCATGGGAGAAGATAGAAAACTGTATGGACTTGATTACCGCTGGAATGATTCGGAAACAGATGCAGTGCTAGAAACGGATTCTCGCCAGGATACGATTACTGTACAGACGGCAGCAGGACCTAAAGAAGTGGTTTGGTACTATCCTGGTGATCAGGAATGTATGTTCTGTCACAACGAAGCCGCTGGTGCTGTCCTAGGACCCAATACCCGACAGTTGAATGTAGACCAATTTTATCCTCGTACAGGTCGTACAGCCAACCAGATTTACACGCTGGCGCATCTCGGTGTATTCTCTCAGATGCCAGATACAGCCAACCTCGATCAGTATCTGACAGTTTCGGCGACGGATGACGAAACGCTACCTCTAGAGGATCGTGCACGTTCCTATTTGGATATGAATTGTGCTTACTGTCACCAGCCTGGCAATGCCTTTCAGGCTCTCTTCGATGCCCGACTTTCCACTCCGCTGGAGAATCAAGGATATATCTATGGTCCCTTATATGCAACTGGAGATGAGGACGAATTGCGTGTCATTGTGCCAGGAGACTTAGATAATTCTTATCTCTACCAACGCCTAGCAGCTGTCCACGATCAGTTGGCGATGCCCCCCTTGGCCAAGAACCTCATGGACTCATCAGGCGTCGAGTTGATTGCCGAATGGATCAATAGCATGGAGCCCGAATTCATGCCTGAGGGCAATAATTTCTCTCGGATTGCGTGGTGGAATTTTGAAGATGGGACAAAAGATGTGGTAGGCGAATCAGACGGTGTCTTATTCAATACCGCTGCCATCGTCAATGATGCTGAGAGAGGAAATGTGTTAGATTGTTCGGTAGATACAGACTTCATGGGTGTCGCCCACAACAGTCGATTCATGCTTGGACAGGGCAATCAGGACTTTTCGCTCGCCTTTTGGGTCAAAGTTCCTACCAATAACTATGGGACATTCCGCTTCTTGGCACATAAAGGAAATACCATACTGGATAGAACCTTTGCGATCTGGCTACGTCCTACTTCGAATCAGCTTCACTTCCGCGTGTCCACCGACGAAGATTTCAATGAAGGGGGGAACTCTAACAGTGCCCTTCCAGATAACACATGGACCCATGTCGCTTACATAAAAGAAGACAATGAATTGAAGATATTCATCAATGGGGAACTGGACAACTCTCAGACATTGACTGGGAAAACCATCGCAAACGATGGTCCGATGACCTTTGGTGGGTCTAATCAAGGACAGAGTGCCAATCTGATGATGGATGACATCATGATTTATGACCGTGCGCTGACCGAGGAAGAATTAGACGACATGGTAGGAGGAGAAAAAGACTTTTCTCAGCTGGCTTGGTGGCCCTTACATGTAGATGGAAAGGATCATGTGGATGATGCCAATGGCTTTGTAAAAAATGGACCTGTATTTAAAGAAGACAGTGCCAGAGGAAAAGTCATTGAGTTTGATGGGCAAAATGACATGGTGGAGATTCCTCACAAGCCACAACTTAATGTGGGACGTGAAGGAAAGGAGTTTACCATGAGTGTCTGGGTTAAGCTCCTAGAAGGTGCCACGGGTTCTGATCGTGACCTCATCCATAAGGGAACGACAAACAACGAACGCAACCTGATGCTCCGACTCAATGGAACAGATAACCGTGTGCAGTATCGCATGACGACAGATTTGAGCTTTGGCCAGGGAGGCACTTCGGTGAACCCGCTGCAGATAGGTGAGTGGACGCATCTGACCTATGTGTTCCAAAGTGGTGTGCTCAAGCTATACATGAATGGGGTATTGGATCATAGCGCATCTGTCTCAGGGACGCCAGAGATGAATGAGGGCTCGATTTACTTAGGGGATTCTCCCTGGATGCCAGGCGTGAAGTGTCAGATGTCCAATCTCAAACTTTTTGGCCGCGCACTCAGCGATAGCGAAATCCTCAGTGAGAGTCGAGATACGGAGGCACTTGTCCTAGGAAACGAAAGTTTTGAAGGAGGAGCACAAGATTCTTGGATTGCCAACTTGGTGATCAATGAGACAGATGGATATACCAATACGACGGGTGCTACTCAAGAAATCGAAGTAGAGCATTTCCGCTTCTATGCTAGTCAGAAAGCCAATCCATTGACACCTGTGGCCATTGTAGAGGCGGGTGGAAACAAAACGGTAGCAGCTATCGGTACTACCCGAAGCAGCAGCGAATACAATACAGGAGAAAACGTATTCGACTTCGTAAGTTCTGGTCGTAAGGTCATCAGCTTGGCAGATGGCGAGACGCTGCTTACGGGTTTCATCGATGCGAATCCTGACGGGACAGGGGGTGATATTGGGCCTGTCATTCCTTACAGCATCACAGGACAAATGGACAATGTGTGGCGCTCAGGAGGGACAGCCGCGGGCTCCTCTGCTCAAGTACAAGAGGGCGTAGCACCTACGCTGGGTGCCAATACGCAGTTTGGCTTACAACGCAATTATAAGTACTCCTTAGAATTTACCATCGTGGGAGCACAAGAAATGCGGAACCAGAAGATCATATTCCCAGAAATTCAGGATTATGAAACCAGCGTAAGTTCCTTCCAGGTTCAGGCATCTGCTACAAGTGGCTTGCCCCTCGAATGTGAAGTTGTGAGTGGCCCAGCAACAATGACAGGAACCACAGTGACGCTAACAGGGACGACTGGTGAGGTGACGATCAAAGCATCTCAAATCGGCAATAACCACTTTGTACCAGTGAAATCTGTCGAGCGCAGCTTTTATGTGATTCCCTCTGCCAATGGGACAGGTACGGGCCTCATCGCCAACTACTTTAATGACGAAGCATTGACGCAGTTGGCGCTGACAAGAGAAGACTCTGCAATCGACTTCCAGTGGGGAAGTAGTGCCCCTGCAGCGAGTATGTCGCCTTTGACTTTCTCGGTGGTATGGGAAGGCGAAATCGAATCTCCTGTATCTGAAACGGTCACATTTATCACCAGCACGGACGATGGGGTACGTCTGTTTGTGGACAATAATCTGATCATCGATCAGTGGACAGATCAATCGGTCACAGCACATACAGGAACTTATACCTTCAATGCTTGGACGAAAGTACCCATTCGCATGGAGTACTATCAGAACCGAGCTTATGCCGAAGCAAGATTGTCTTGGACTAGCACGAGTATACCCAATCAGGTAGTACCCCCTCGTTTTCTTTACCCGACAGCGACCACCACACTTCCGATCGAGTTACTCAATTTTGATGCAAATTTGGTCAATAGTGAAGCCGTCCTGGATTGGACCATTATAGATGATGGAGATTTGGCTTCATTCGTAGTAGAAAGAGGTACAGACGGTCGCGTATTCTCGCCTATCGCAGAGGTAGAAGCCGCCAACGCTATGGGTACGCCTTACACTTATGAGTGGACAGATGCAGATCCTAAATTTGGAGACAACTACTATCGGATTCGCATCATGGATCAGCTGGGAAGACAGACGCTTTCTCGTACAGAACGAATAACCCGTCAGGGAATCAGCATGGCGATTTTCCCGAACCCCCTACGCTCGGGTGATTTCCTCAACCTCAATCTTTATTCACAAGAAGATCAGGTAGCACAAATATCCATTTTGGATGTTCAAGGGAGAAGGGTATTTACGGAGAATGTCCCCATGACTGGCCGTAGAACACAATTCCCTGTGGATACCAGAGATTGGCAGAGTGGGGCCTATTTTGTTGTGATGCGCGTAGGCGTTCAGAAGCCGATCGTAGAAAAGATTTTGGTCCAGTAGACTAAACCTATATCTGCAAGCTATATGTAAGAGAATCAGCTCCCTCAGGAAAGGGAGCTGATTCTCTTTTTAATTAGTAGTAAATTTTTCTGTTAATAAGGGTATAAAATCAAACTTAAAAATTCAGAATGTCCATGCTTTTTATTATTTTGATTTGTAGAAATGGTTCATACACTACACATTAATCTATTTCAGTTAGAATAATCTATCGTATGATTGATAGATGTGTAGAAAATGTAATATGTTCCTGTTATGCGTCTTTGAAGAAAAACATGATTTTGTGTTAAAAAAATAGGTAAGGATTTCTATAAGGCGAACAAAAGTATTTCTTGACATATATATAACTCATCATTCTTATAATCAACCTGTTAATATCCTTATGGGATAAAATTCACTTGACATAAACCTCTAAACAACCCAACCTCGCCATGTATCGCCCCCCCAATCAAGCTAGTCGATTTCAGCCTCGTTCGAGTCGCTGGATATTCACTTTATGTATCCTGATGTGTGTATGTGCCCTGGCCTTTGCTCCTTTGGGCATCCTACAGTCAGGCCTTGACGCACCAGCACCTGTAGCCGCCTTCGTCAATGGTGCGCTCCCAGATGGGACACCTCCCAGTATCAGTTCATGGACAGTAGAAGAGGCATTTCCTAATTTAACCTTCATTGATCCCATCCAATTCATTGAGATCCCAACCAAAAATAGGTTCCTGATGGCTGGGAAATCGGGATTCCTCTGGGACTTTTCTAAGGACCCTACGACCACCACCAAGCATGTGATGCTGGATATTACTAGTCAGGTATACACGGCAGGAGATGCAGGCGTCTTGGGCGTAGCCTTTCATCCAGATTTTGGTAATACCTTTTCCCCCAACGGGAGCTATCTCTACCTCTACTATAGGTATACCCCCTTGCAAGGAGCCAAACCTATGGCCTATAACCGTCTTTCTCGATTTACGGTCAATCTGTCCAATCTCACCATTGATCCTGCATCTGAATATGTCTTGATCCAGCAATTTGACAGACACGACTGGCACAATGGGGGAAGTATGTTCTTTGGTAATGATGGTTTCTTATACCTTACAGTTGGAGATGAGGGGAGCATTCAAGATTTTTACAATTCTGCTCAGCAACTTAACAGAGGATTATTTAGTGGGATCCTGCGAATTGACGTAGATCGAGACCCTACCAAAAGCCACCCGATTCGTCGCCAGCCCCTCTCAGGCTCGACACCTCCTTCGGGCTGGCCAGGATCTTATTCACAAGGCTACTACATCCCAGACGACAATCCCTGGCAATCGGTATCGGGTAGTTTGCTAGAGGAGTTTTTTGCTATAGGGTTAAGGAGTCCGCACAGGATGGACTACGATCATGTAACAGGAAATATTTGGGTAGGAGATGTCGGTGGAGGCCAAAGGGAAGAAATTTCTATCTTGGGGTATGGAGACAATGCCCAGTGGCCCTATCGTGAGGGAAATCTGACAACTACGAAAGCCAAACCTTTTCCCTTGATTGGAACAGATAGACCACCAGTTTTTGAATATGATCGAAGCATGGGGTCTTGCGTGATTGGAGGCTTCGTCTACAGAGGCAATAAATATCCCTCACTTCAAGGCAAGTATATCTTCGGCGATCATACCGTTCGGAAGATTTGGACATTGGCCTACAATTCCCAAACAGGTATATACGAAGACGATTTTCTGACGACAGTCCCTGCTTTTGGCGTAGGATCAAAATCAGGTATTTCCCATTTTTCTACAGATAGTGATGGGGAGATCTATGTATTGAAATTATTTGGAACGAACTACGATGGTGGGAAAATATACAAACTCAAGGGCCTAACTTTTGGGCCTCAGGATGAGCCACCTGCTTTACTGTCCGAGGTAGGTATATTCAAAGATATGCAGACCCTCGAGCCAGAGGATTTCATGATTCCTTATGAGTTAAACGAGCCTTTCTGGTCTGACGATGCGCTCAAATTTCGCTGGATGATCATTCCCAATGATGGAATGATGGACACGCCTGGAGAGAAAATTAAGTTTTCTGAAAATGGGGATTGGGAGTTTCCCGTAGGAGCTGTCACGGTCAAGCATTTTGAGATGCAGGTAGACGAGAGCCAACCCCACGTGACCAAACGATTGGAAACCCGCCTGATGATCAAAGACATCGCAGGACAGTTCTACGGCTTGACATACAAATGGAGAGACGACCAGTCAGAGGCCGACCTTCTCGGTGTAGGGCGATATGACACCGTCGGGATTCAGACGCCCCAAGGCCTGAAAGAGGTGCACTGGTATTATCCTGACCAGCAGGAGTGTATGGTCTGCCACAATGGAGGCTCAAAATGGGTGCTAGGACCGAAAACAAGGCAATTGAATGGAGATATTACGTATTTTCAGACAGGCAGACAGTCCAATCAACTCAAGACATTGACCAAGATTCAGGCCTTTGATCAAGAACCCGATACCAATAATCTAGGAAACTACTTGGTATCTGCCAGTCAGGACGATGCAGTCGCTTCGTTAGAACTGCGTGCCAGAAGCTATCTCGATGCCAATTGTGCCTATTGCCATAGGGCAGGTAACTCTATTCAGGCAAATTTTGATGCACGACTCAGCAAGCAATTGGGGGATCAAGGGCTTGTATATGGCTTCTTGCATTCTCAGTTTGGCCTGTACGACCCACGCGTGATCGTGCCTGGCGACCCTGAGCATTCGATCTTGTATCAGCGCATCAAAGCGGTGCACGATCCCATGGCGATGCCTCCGCTTGCCAAAAATAAAATTGATGAGGCAGGTGTCAACTTGATTTATGATTGGATCATGAGCATGGACCCAGCCTCAGGCGTGGGCACAGCGGCAGGTGCCATAGTCGGAGACTTCCAGGCCGATTTTCAAGGTAGCGCTGCGCCCCCCAATTGGGAGTATCTCTGGAACTCGGGTGGACCGATCGGAAACGATGCCAATTATTCTTCTTTGGTATGGAATGGACTTTGGTATGATTCAGATGGGATTTCGGCATCGACAGATCCTACCGATTTGGCACATGGTTCTATCAAACCCACAGGTGGGCATCCAGGTTGGGCAGACGATCAGTCAGCCTTTGATAGATATGTGATCGTCGGCTACACAGTTCCTTACTCAGGAGAATACATTTTGGATAATACGAGCTTAACCAACAATAATTCAGCCTGTGGAGATGGAGTAGAACTCAGGGTGTACGTCGATAATAGCCTGAGAAATACCGTACTTATAGGCAATGGCGCTACGGAAGACTTTTATGTGAATTTGGGCCTAATGACAGCGGGAGATAAAATCTATGTAGCGGTCGGGCCTGGTGCCCACGATTACTGTGATGGTTTTGACATGGACTTTGCGGTCCGGCTAGCCAATCCAAAGAGCGGACAGCGAATCGTATTTGATCCTATTTCTCCAAGGTCTACGAACCAGCCTCCTATTTCATTAAATGCGACGACGACCTCTGGTTTACCTGTCAGTTACACCCTCATCTCAGGTCCTGCTACCTTGAGCAATGGTGTATTGACCCCTACTGGCGGCTATGGAGAGGTCATTGTTAGGGCTTCTCAGGAAGGAAATGACGATTATATTGAAGCACCTGCTGTCGAGCGAAGCTTCTGGATGACACCTGGGACGGGGGGATCGGGTACAGGGCTTTCTGCTACATACTACAGCGACAAAAATCTCCAAACACCCGTCCTCACGCGATTGGACTCTGTAATTGATTTTTATTGGGGCAGTGAGTCCCCTACACCTGCTACAGGTTACAATGACTACAGTGTAGCATGGGAAGGTGAGATCGAGTCTCCTGTGAGTGAGACAGTGACATTTAGAACGACTACGGATGACGGCGTCCGGCTATTTGTAGATGGGCAACTGATCATCGATCAGTGGACCGATCAGCCTGTCGCAAGCCACGCGGGTAGCATCGCACTCAATGCTTGGCAACGTGTGCCTATTCGGATGGAATTCTATGAGCATCGGGTGTATGCAAGTGCCAAGCTGGAGTGGTTCAGCAATTCTATCCCTGCAACGGTGGTGCCTCAAGCTTTCTTGTATCCCAATCCTGGAACAACATTTCCTGTCGAATTTTTGTCTTTCGACGGAAGAGCAGAAGGGAGCGAGGTGTGGCTCGACTGGCAGACAGCTTCAGAGATTCAGTCAGACTACTTTGAGGTTGAGCGAGCACCTGAATCGATGGATTTTGAGCCGATCGGTCGTGTAGCAGCAAAAGGGACCAGTCAGGCAGTGGTGAGCTACCAATTCATTGATCCAGCACCCTATGTCGGGAAGAACTACTATCGACTAAGACAAGTAGACTTGGACGGGAATTATACCACCACTCAATCGGTAGAGGTTATCTTTGACCAAGAGCGTTGGCAAGTGTTTCCCAATCCTGTTCGTTCGAGTGAGACGCTCAACCTGCTTGTCCATAGTACCGAAGGAGGACAGATCCATATTCAGATGTGGGGCATCAAGGGAGAAAAAGTCTGGGACCAAAAGCGAGATGTACAGGCTGGTAGTGAGAGATATCGTTTGTCCACAGAGCATATAAGCCCAGGCACGTATCTACTTGCAGTTGTCCAAGGAGGCAAGCGGTCGGTGAAGAAGATACGTATACAGTAAATAGGCGAATAGATACATACCCCTTCTTAGCATCTACTCATGCTAGGAAGGGGTTAGCTTTTTTATTTTATCCTACAAAAGGCTCAAATACGGGCTTTGCCCATCGGAGTCCTTTGAATCGTGCTTGATCGTAGGGTGTATTTCCCTTTTGATCCTTCAAGAGTGGATTGGCTCCATTTTCCAAGAGCAATTTTGCTACGGCTTCTTGGTCAAACATAGCAGCAAATGCCAAGGCAGATGCTCCTTCGTTATTTTGTGCATCGATTGCTGCCCCATGTTGAAGTAAGGTTTCAATTGTGGACACGAAACCTTTGAAACTCGCGCCCATCAATGCGGTATTTCCTGATCCATCTTTGGCTTCGGGGTCTGCACCTAATTGAAGGAGTACGGTCACTATGTCGACTTGGTCGTAGTAAGCTGCCAATACCAGTGGATAAAACCCTCTATCATCTGGCTCTTGGACCATTTGGGGGTATTGAGTACCTATTTCTTTTACTGTATCTACATTTCCCGTTTTCAATGCCGAGCGAAACGTTTCTTGGGTTTGATTCATTGTCAATGCGGTTTTGAGTTTTCTTTTCTACAAATATTTCCTTTCTTGATATATTAATCAAATTAATAATGATTATTTGGTATAAATTTAATCAATGACTATTCAGCAACTTCAGTATATCATTGCCTTAGACAATCATAGACACTTTGTGAGAGCAGCCGATAGTTGCCACGTGACCCAGCCTACGCTGACGCTCCAGATACAAAAGTTGGAAAAGGAGATTGGCGTATTGATCTTTGATCGCTCCGCCCACCCTATTAAGCCTACGCCTATAGGGGAAAAGTTTATCAACAAATCCAGGCAGATCGTTCGTGAAATTGAAGGCCTGAAGGATATGGTCAATTCGGATAAATATCAGCTCACAGGTACCTTTCACATTGGGGTAATCCCTACATTGGCTCCCTACTTATTGCCCTTATTCGTCAAGGATTTCAGTGAATCTCATCCAGACATTACGTTGAAAATAAAAGAGGTCCAGAGTGAAGGAATCATCACAGGTGTCACAAATGGGACGTTAGATATCGGAATTATGGCTACCCCTTTGCAGGAAGGTCAGTTGAGAGAGATTCCCTTGTATTATGAGCCTTTCTTTGTATATGTCCACCCCCAGCATGGACTTTTTGAGAAGGAAACACTCAGACCAGATGACATCAAAGAAAAGGGTTTGTGGTTGTTGGACAAAGGGCATTGTTTCCGTAACCAGGTGCTCAATATATGTCAGCATGAGCACCTTTTGCAGTCAGAGCGCATCGCATTTGATACTGGCTCAATTGAAACGCTCAAAAATTTGATTCAAAATTACACGGGATATACGCTCGTCCCTGAGATGGCCGTTCAGCATCCAGCAGATACGCCTTATATCAAACGCTTTGAAGAGCCTCAGCCAGCACGTGAGATTAGTTTGGTCGTCCACAACAGCTTCACAAAAGAGCAGCTACTTCATAATCTACGAAAGTCTATCCTAGCGGGTATTCCCAATCATTTTGAGAAAAACAAGGAGTTTGTTCGTGTGAAGTGGAGATAGGGGAGGGAATAAACAAAAAAAGAGACACCGCTTGGCGTCTCTAAAAAACCGAGGGACTCAAATCCAGATTCTGGACGAATCGACCCCGGCCCTTGCTCTGAAAAACCGAGGGACTCAAATCCAGATTCTGGATGAATCGACCCCGGCCCTTGCTCTGAAAAACCGAGGGACTCAAATCCAGATTCTGGATGAATCGACCCCGGCCCTTGCTCTGAAAACCGAGGGACTCAAATCCAGATTCTGGATGAATCGACCCCGGCCCTTGCTCTAAAACTCGAAACCTTACCCATCGGGTTAAGATTTTCGGCCGTATGTCTTTTGTAGCAGCAATTCCAACTCGCTACAATACAATAATAAGGGGGAAACAGGGCTTTTCGGATGAAAAACGCACAAATGGTTATAATTCTGGAAAGAATGGTAGATCGTAAGTAATAAGCCGCATATGCAAATAAACGCGATATGAAGGATCACAGAAGACACCATGTGTAGGAGGGCCTACGAAGGAAATGAACCCTCCCATTTCATATTTACCTAAGACCTCTTATAGCTCCTCAAATCTAATGCGATGCCACAGGCTTTTGGATCAGATCTTTCAATGCTTTCCAATTCTGACCAGGATGAATGCCCAATTCCTCTCCCTCTTGCAGGGTTTGTGTAGCAGAATCGTAAGCCTTCATTTTGTAAAAAATCCTTGCTTTACAGTAGTAGTGCTCCAGAGAAGGAGAGGCCTGTCTGGCAATTTCTATATCTGATAAGGCAGACTCATAGTCCCTCATCTCATAAAAGACGTAAGCTCTAGTCCTGAATGCCTGAATGGATAGGTAGGGGTCTATGTCAGCTTGCAGTACCCAATTGACATCGTCCATGGCGCGCAGTAATTGTTGGGATTGAAGCAAAGCTTGTGCTCTCTTGAGATGTAGATAAATTAGTGTGGTATCATTTTCTAAATGAATATCTCTTCTGATAGCAATGGCCTCTGAATAGGCTTCTATCGCGAAATTCCATAGGGTATTTTGTAGCTCAATCATTCCTAGGAATGCCCATGTATCTGAAAGAAATAGTTTTTCTTTAGCTGTAGCATTTTTTCCTTTGGGACTCAAAAAAATCGCACTTCGAATAGCTCGTCTAGCCTTCAAGTAGTGCTTCTCAGCAAAATATAGTCTTCCTTCCTCCAGAAATGTATGAACCTTTTTATGACGAGGAAATAAAGGCTGGTTTTTCTTAAGTGATTTGGGATGACGCTTGAACTCATAGGAAGGATAATCCTTTTTATGGAAATTGATAGGGATATTTACCCAATAGCAAATAGGAAGATTGTCGCGCATGGCGGGTAGAAACTGAAGCTTGTCTAGATTAGACTCAACAGCATTCGATAGGAGCGGGTGGGAAGCTTTGGTGATTTTATGTGCCATGTAGCGCCCTTGGAGATCTACTAGGATTCGGCAATGTACATATCCTTCTATTCCTTCTTTATAAGCTTTGGGAGGGTATCCAATGCTTTTCATGACGTCTTGTAAGTTGGTAGGGGTAGGCTGAAAGTCTACATAGACGAATTCGTGTATATCAGGTATAGAAGATGAGTAATGGTCTTGAGCGACTAAACTAGGGCCTAAAATGATCAATAGGATGAAACAAATATGCGGCATAATAATTAATGAGATAGTTTAATTTTCGTATTTAAAAATTTAACCATCAAAATTTATTAATGCCAGGGGGGTGTTGGAGAAGTGGGGGAGAGGGATAATTCTAAATGTAAGGGTAGAACGAATAGATTATCTGTTCGAATAATTTCAATATCTGTGTTTTTTGAAGGCTAACAAGGTAAGATTTTATGAATGGCTGGTCAGAAAAAAAAGTCCAAAGCTCCTGTAGAACCACTCAGGGCAGTTTAGGTCAAATGAATCAGTGTAAAGAAATGGAGATTTTTGGGCTTGTGTTCGTAGGGGTTGATCTTATCTTTGAAACAGTAGGACGGTAATCCTGGAATTACAAGAGCAAGGGCTAGGGTTGATTCTCCCATTGGGATCGAATCCCCTAGTTTTTTTTTGCCCTCCTTTTTCGAGCAGATGTACCAGTATATATCCGTACTTCCCCTCCTCTTCTTTTCTCATCAAATGACCTCAAACCAGCTAGGCCGACTTGTCGTTTCTACCTTGTCGTAATCATTCCCATTTAGGTGATATAAGTGCGCTTCCTTTAGTGCTTATCTACTCAATCTTTGGCCTTTTTAACCAACAGATGAATATTTTTTTTCTCCCAATAATTGACCGAAAGAGAATCTCGTACAAAGGGGAAGTGTAAGAAATTTCGCGAAAACTCAAAGGTTCAGCAGTCCCATCTTTCATGAGTGCTTAATTATCAGAGATTTAGTGAGATAAATATTTCAAATATCAGAAGTATCGACCTCTTTCTTCTCAAAAAGCATGTAATTATTTGGATAAACTTTGCCTTGTGAACCTTTAGACATTCTCTACCTTTGAAACAGTAGGACGGTAATCCTGGAATTACAAGAGCAAGGGCTAGGGTTGATTCTCCCATTGGGATTGAATCCCCTAGTTTTTTTATACCCCTCCCCTTTTCTTTCATTTCCATTTTCTTAATGTATAACATTTTGTAATGCAGGCTGTTATGCTTGGAAATGATATTTGTTCTATGAATTAATTTCAAAATATCTATCATGATAGCGTCCAGTTTCTTGATGGGCCCTCATATATTCAGTAATTTTCGGGGTAAATTTGCTATATGGAACTAGATACAAAACAGTCCATCGAAGGGACAACTACTATTATAAGTAAAGAAGAAGCACTAGCAGACTACTTTTTGGCTTACAAAAGCCGAGAAGCGAGCTTAATCGGTAGAAGGGAGGTCCTCTCGGGGAAGGCAAAGTTTGGGATTTTTGGAGATGGCAAAGAACTGCCTCAAATTGCAATGGCCAAAGCCTTTCAAAAGGGTGATTATCGATCAGGTTATTACAGAGACCAGACGTTTGCGCTCGCCACAGGTATCCAGACCATGGATCAATTTTTTGCCCAACTCTATGCCAATCCCAACCTAGAAGAGGAACCCAATTCGGGTGGCAGGCAAATGAATGCCCATTTTGCCTCACGCAACCTTGATGCAAATGGCAAGTGGGTTTCTGCAGTAGATTTATACAATACTTCAGCGGATGGTTCGCCTACAGCTTCCCAAATGCCTCGATTGGTAGGGCTAGCTCAAGCTTCCAAGCTATATCGTCAGCTCGAGCCTTGGCCAGGAGCAGAGAGATTCTCTCGTGGAGGCAATGAAGTCGCCTTCGGAACAATCGGCAATGCCTCGACGGCAGAAGGCCATTTCTGGGAAGCCATCAATGCGATGGGGGTGCTACAAGTTCCTGTGGTCATGTCGATATGGGACGACGAGTATGGGATTTCTGTACCCAACGAATATCAAATCACCAAGCGCAGCCTCTCTGAAATGCTCTCGGGCTTCCAACGCACCGAGGAGGATCGCGGCTACGAAATATTTCAAGTAAACGCATGGGACTACGAGGGGCTGATAGATGTATACCTACAGGCAGCAGCCATTGCAAGGACTGAGCATGTACCTTGTATCATCCATGTAGTAGAAGTGACACAGCCTCAGGGCCACTCTACATCTGGTAGTCATGAACGATACAAATCTAAAGAGCGTCTTGACTGGGAGCGGGCACATGACTGTGTGCAGAAGATGCGTGCCTATATCCTTGAGAAAGGATACATAGAAGAAGAAACGCTTACAGAGCAAGAGAAAGCCGCCCGAAAGGAAGTCCGTGGAATCAAAAACGCGACTTGGAAGAACTTCCAGGCTCCGATTTTAGTGATCAGAGATGAATTAGCTTCTATTGTGCAGCCACTGGCTGAGATCAATCCCAAGGTGGGAGAAGTCCTACAACATCTCCAGAAGGACCAGGCGCCCAAGCGTCGAACAGCAGTCGTAGCTGCCCATCAGATCATCCTCGCCATGCAGGGACAGCAGCATCCTGCCCTTGAGGAGTTGAAGCGATGGTACCAAAACCAAATAGAGACGGGACGTCAAATCTATAGCTCTCACATTACCTCTCAGTCAGATGAATCTCCGCTAAGTGTGCAGGAAGTCGCTCCTGTGTACAACAAGAATCCCGAGCAGAAGAGCGGATTTGAGATTCTCAATATGGCATTTGATCGAATCTTGGAGCGTCATCCTGAAGTGGTGGCTTTTGGAGAGGATGTCGGACAGTTGGGAGACGTGAATCAGGGATTTGCAGGTATGCAAGCCAAATATGGTGTGAGTCGCGTGACAGACACAGGTATCCGTGAGGCCACCATCATCGGTCAAGCCATCGGGCTTGCTTCGCGTGGATTTCGTCCCATAGCGGAGATTCAGTATTTGGATTACTTTATCTATGGCTTGCAGACGATGTCAGATGATCTGGCCACACTTCAGTACCGAACTAGAGGTGGACAAAAAGCGCCAGCCATCATCCGTACCAGAGGACACCGACTAGAAGGCATCTGGCATGCGGGTTCTCCCCTGGGAATGATGATTCATGCACTACGTGGAATCCATATTGCCGTCCCTAGAGACATGACACGTGCTGTTGGTTTTTATCATACACTCTTGGCAGGCGATGATCCAGGTGTAATCGTCGAAGTGCTGAACGGTTATCGTCTCAAAGAAGATTTGCCTGAGAATCTGCATGATATACGACTGCCACTGGGAGTACCCGATGTCATGATAGAAGGGACAGATGTCACGCTTGTTACCTATGGTGCCTGTGTGCGCATCGCTGAAGAAGCCATCGCCCAATTGGCAGAAGTGGGTATCTCAGTTGAGCTTATCGACGTGCAGACACTACTTCCCTTTGATGTGAATGGAATGATTCGCCAGTCATTGGAAAAGACCAGTCGCATCGTATTCCTAGATGAAGATGTACCTGGAGGCGCGACTTCCTATATGATGCAGGAGGTGCTTGAGAAGCAGGGAGGCTATTATTTGCTTGACTCTCAGCCCAAAACGATCACTTCACAAGCGCATAGACCTGCCTTTGGGGATGATGGAGACTACTGGTCTAAGCCTCAGGTAGAAACGGTGTTCCACACAGTATACGAGTTGATGAACGAGGCAGAACCTAATCAGTATCCTGCGATCTTCAACTAGGGCAAGAGATCTTAGAATAGAAAAAATCAGTCTGTCTTGAAATCAGGACAGACTGGTTTATTTTTTACATTTCTCCGATTTCTAAACATCTCAGGTAGCACTCGAAAGCGGATTTTCGTCTTTATTAAAAAATATGCGACAATCCATTTTTTATCTTTCCTTTTTCATCGTTGCCTGTCTGGTGTCTTGCAAGACTGAGTCGCTCAATTCGTGCGAATCGACAGCCACCATCATAGGGCAGGACCTGACGCTTTGTGGGTGCTGTGGCGGTATGTTTGTCGAGATTGACAATGATACTTACAGAATCACGCAAGCAGAAACAGACTCTCTCTATCAGACTGTGCTAGCACTAGATTCTGGTACACTCGTCGGTTTATCTTGGGAGCTAGCTACCCCTTGTTTGGGGGACGAGATCGTCATCACCTGTCTAGATTTAGGACTCCGATGATTTTTCGTCTTGCTTGGCACTCCATGTTTCTTGCTGGCGATATACCGAAAACATAGCCCTAGCTTCGGCTACCAGCATTTGCTCATCTTCTTGCCATGCTTCCATTCGACAGGAAATGATCCTGTTGCCCGATCTCACTAGATGACCAATTGCGATCAGGTCCGAAGGGACTGTTCCTCTCAGATAATCTACGCGGATGTCAATGGTCGCTAGTTTGTCCTCTGGTGAGGTAAGCGTGGTCATAGCTGCGGCTCCCCCCACAGAGTCCATCGCCGTAGCAATGATCCCTCCATGCCATCGCTTGAATCGAAAATCCCCCAATACATCTGTCTTATAGGGAAATAACATCTTACAGTATCCATCTCTGATCTCCAGGACCTTCACATTGAGCATACGATGTACAGGGATCGCCTGCTCGAATAGCTGCTTGGCAGCATCCTCTTCCAATAACATATTATGGTTCGTTTGGGTACTAAGATAGAGGAGATATAAAGAAATGCCAATATCTTTCTCGGAGACTTTTATTTTATCCCCATACACTCAGCATCTTCTTCTAAGCTCGGATCTCATGAGCCCTCCTATATCCTTAGAGATTCATTCCTTTAAGGTCTTATTTCAAGAGTTCTTGAGAACGAGTATTTTTTCTTTCACCGTATTATCAATAATTTCCCCTAAGTTTTGATTAATTGCTACGAAGGAGAGGGTAAAAAAATCATTTTTCCAACCTCATTCTTATAGATTTTGTGGGGGAAAGGAGTGTGAGACTCGGAGTAGGGAGAAATATCGCGTGCAGCCGAGAGAACGTCCCAAGATTCCCCAGTATGAAGAAATACCTATGGAAGTAAGCAGATACGGCATACGAGAAGGCAAATGGTCGCCTCAATTGGTGGAGAAATGGGAAGCGAAGGGACATCAATTTCGATTTTATTGCCCAGAAACTATTCTAGAAGTTTCCGTTTTTGAAAGTCATATACTCCGATTTAGATATTCACCTGAAGGAAGATTTGAGGAAGACTTTTCCTACGCCTTAGCTTTTGATGGTACACCTGAAGCTCCTGACTGTTTCTTTGAGATCAAAGATCAGGGAGATGTATTTGAAATTCATACGGATGTACTCTTTGTCACGGTGAGTCGATCTCTGCATGTGAAGATCTATGACAAAGAAGGTACGCTCATCTCTGAAGACGAACGAGGGTTTCACTGGCAGCCAGCGGATCAGCACGGAGGGGACAGGGTTTACTGCACGAAAAAAATTCAGGAAAAAGAGAATTTTTATGGCCTGGGAGACAAGCCAGGGCAATTTAACCTGAGAGGAAGTCGGTTTGAGACCTGGGCGACAGATGCTTATGGATATGAGAAGACTTCCGATCCGTTATACAAAAATATCCCCTTCTTCATGGGGCTGCATCATAATAAAGGGTACGGAATATTCTTTGATAATACCTTTCGTACCCGACTGGATTTTGGTTATGAGCGGAGTGATATTTGTAGCTTTTGGTCGCCAGGGGGAGAGATGAACTATTACTTCATCTATGGACCCTCTTTGAATCACGTGTCAGAGGGATATGCGTATCTGACTGGTGTACCAGAACTTCCCCCTCTATGGGCTTTGGGGTATCATCAATCGCGGTGGAGCTACTCAAATATCGAAGAAGTGCGAGAGATAGCCGATCGTCTGCGGCAAGAACAAATTCCCTGTGATGTCATCCATATTGACATTGACTATATGGATGAGTTTCGGTGTTTTACTTGGGATGAGAAGAAGTTCCCTGACCCTAAGGGATTGCACGCCGAACTAGAAGCTGTAGGATTTAAAACGATGGTGATATTGGATCCAGGCATCAAGATCGATCCAGATTATGAAGTATACAGAGAGGGCCTAAAGAAAGATGTGTTTTGTAGGCGAGAAGATGGACCGATCATGAGGGGGAAACTCTGGCCAGGACAATGCTTTTTCCCAGACTTCACCAATCCCAAAGTACGTGAGTGGTGGGGGAGCTTATTCGAAAAGTTCATGCAGTGTGGCACCAGAGGGATCTGGAATGACATGAACGAGCCAGCTGTATTGGAAGTGGGGACCTTTCCGCTGGATACGCGCCACAATTTTGATGGCAATCCGTGTAGTCACAAGAAAGCCCACAATGTATACGGTATGCAAATGGCGCGCGCCTCATATCACGGAGTCAAAAATGCCATTTATCCCTACCGTCCCTTCCTGATTACGCGCTCTGGATATGCCGGCTTTCAGCGTTATGCAGGGACTTGGACAGGAGACAATCAATCCACCTGGGAGCATCTCTGGATCGCCAATATCCAATGTCAGCGCTTGAGTGTTTCGGGCGTTTCTTTTAGTGGATCAGATATTGGGGGCTTTTTTGGTAAAGGAAATGGAGAATTATTGACTCGATGGATGCAAATGGGGGTATTCCATCCCTTCTTCCGCAACCATTCTTCTGGAGATCACGGAGATCAAGAACCTTGGTCATTTGGAGAACCTTACACCTCCGCCATTCGAAAAGCCATAGAGCTTCGATATCAGTTTTTGCCCTATGTGTATACGACCTTCTGGCGACACATACAGAAGGGAACACCCATGATCCAGCCCCTAGTGTTTTTGGCACAAGATGACCCTGAGACCTACTATCGGATGGATGAATTTGCCTTGGGGAAGGACGTATTGATTTGCCCGATTCTCAATCAGGGACTGGAAGGACGGAGGTTATATTTGCCCAAAGGACTCTGGTACAACTACTGGACGGGAGAGGTCGAAACAGGTCAGCGCGAATTATGGGTATCCGCAGACTTGGATACATTCCCTTTGTTTATTCGTGGAGGAGCCATTATTCCACATCATCCTGTCATGCAGTATGTCGGTGAGCAGGAAGTGGAGACCCTTACGCTAAATGTTTATATAGACGAAGGTCCCAGCACGAGTGAGTTGTATGAAGATGCAGGAGACTACTATGATCATGATCAGGGCAACTTCATGATCCGAACATTTACCTTGACTTACGAAAAAGACCGCGATCAAGTCTCCATTAAGCAACTCAAGAGTGGGAGATTCAATAGTCCCGCCATGCAGTTTTTGGTAAAAATTTATGGCTTGACAGCTCCGCCTCGAGAAGTTGTGGTCGATGGCATTCCTTTTTATGATGACTTCCAGTACTCCGAAAACGTTTGCTTTTTCACAGTGGACAAAAATTTCGAAGAGATTTGGGTCAAATCATGATCTGAAACGAGATTGTACGGACTAATATAGAGATTTGACATTATGAATGTCGAAATCGGCATTGTGGGATTTGATCCTCGCAAAGTCGTATATTCGTATGGTTATATGTTTATGAATAATCTTACCAAATGATGAAACGCGTTTCGATTACTACTCTATTCATGTTGGGTTTATGGGCGACCCAGTGGGTGCAGGGACAGATCCTGGACATTACGCCTGTATTTCCCACGCTAGATGATAACATCACCATCATCTATGATGCAAAAGAAGGAAATGGGGGTGTAGTAGGGATCACACCTGTATATGCACACGCAGGATTGATCACTGATCAAAGCACAAGCCCCACAGATTGGCAGTTTGTACAAGGTACATGGGGAACTGCCGATCCCAAAGTACTGATGACAGATCTGGGGAACGATCGCCATCAAATTTCCTTTACGCCCCGTAGCTTCTATGGCGCACCACAAGGAACCAATGCACAACAACTATCCTTTGTCTTTCGCAATGAAGATGGGACACAAGTAGGCCGTAGTACGGATGGATCTGATATCTATTATGACCTTTATGATGGTTCAGGCTTGGAAGTACGCTTTGTAAAGCCAGGCGAAGGAGGACTCGTCAATGTAGGGGAAACGGTCTCCGTCCGTGCTGCTGCTTCCCTTTCCAGTTCTTTGGAACTTTATCTCAATGATACCTTGATTTCTTCCAGCACAGGACTAGAGATCAATACGACTTTCACTGCTGGAAAAGGAGGGATCAACACCCTTCGTTTCGTAGCAAATGATGGAAATGAAACAAAGACGGACGAAACCAGCTTCATTGTTCCTGGTGATCCACTCATCCAGGACCCTCCTATAGGTATTGAACCTGGAATCAACTACATCAGCGATACCTCTGTGATCTTGGCCTTGGTCGCTCCTGACAAGGAACTGATCTATGTAGAAGGTGACTTCAATGAGTGGAAGACAGAAGATGCCTACAGAATGGCCCTGGCGACGGACAATGAGCTGTTTTGGGTTCAGATCAATGGCTTGACGCCTGGAGAGCAGTACGCCTATCAGTACTTCATCGACGGTGGCATCCGCATTGCGGATCCTTATGCAGAGTTGGTATTGGACGAAAACAATGATGGTTTCATCAGTAGTTCGGTTTATCCTAACCTTAAGCCCTTCCCCTCAGGAGATGCAGCAGGTAGGGTAGGGGTCCTTCAGACGGCGCAGCAGCCATATCAATGGCAAAACAACAATTTTGTACGTCCTGATAACGATGAACTGATCATCTATGAGCTGCTTGTTCGTGACTTTGTCTCTACACACGATTATAAGACCTTGATAGATACCTTGGACTATCTCGAAAATTTAGGGGTAAATGTCATCGAGCTGATGCCGATCATGGAATTTGAGAACAACATCAGTTGGGGCTACAATCCGAGCTTTTTCTTTGCGCCCGACAAATATTACGGGACGGAAGATGACTTGAAGGCCTTCATTGATGAATGTCACGGACGTGGGATTGCTGTTGTTTTGGATATGGTCTTGAATCATGCCTTTGGCCAGTGTCCCTTGGTAGAGATGTATCCTGCCAACGCCAATCCTTTCTTCAATGAGACGCCTACGCACCCCTTCAATGTAGGACAGGATTTTAACCATGAAAGTCCTTTGACTCAATACTTCTCCAAGCGTGTATTGGAATACTGGATTGAGGAATTCCGTTTTGATGGATATCGTATGGACCTTTCGAAGGGATTCACCCAGCGCAACAATCCCAATGATGTAGGAGCCTGGGGAGCTTATGATGCTTCTCGTATCGCGATTTTGAAGGATTACTATGACCATATTCGTCAGATTGATCCTAGCGTTTATTTCATCCTGGAGCACTTTGCAGACAATACTGAGGAGAAGGAGTTGGCGGAGTACGGTATGTTGGTATGGGGCAAAATGGTAACCCCCTACAACGAGGCGACTATGGGATACACAGAAAATGGGAAGTCTGATCTTGCAGGTGGTCTCGCTAATAATCGTGGATGGAATGCGCCACATTTGGTGACGTATCTTGAAAGTCATGATGAGGAGCGTTTGATGTACAAGAACCTTACGTTTGGCAATAGCAGCGGTGCTTACAACGTCAGAGACTTGAATACAGCGCTTGCTCGTCAGGAGATTGCGGGTGCTTTCTTCTTCACCCTTCCTGGGCCTAAGATGTTTTGGCAGTTTGCGGAGCTGGGATACGAGGTACCCATCGATCAGAATGGTCGTACAGGGCCGAAGCCTATCCGTTGGAACTACCTAGAGGAGGCGCGTCGCCGCAATCTCTACAATGCATGGAGTGCCATGATCAACCTTCGTATGGACTATCAGGATCTGTTCAATACAACGGATCGCGAACTCGATCTGCGCAACGGCGTCAAGAAGATCAAGCTCAACAGTCAGGGGTTGGATATCTTCATCATGGGCAACTTTGAGATGACGAACCAGTCGGTGCAGGCAGGTTTCCAGCATCCAGGAGAATGGACAGATTACTTTTCTCGTCAGGTGGTCAATATCTCGAATGTCGATACAGTCATGACGATGAAGCCTGGACAGCTTTACTTCTTCACGGATCAAGCCCTTCCCAATCCTGGCGTCTTTGTCAAGAATGACGCCTTGGTTCCTGCTGTAGGTGAGGTGGCTGTGGTTCCCAATCCTGCGTATTCGGAGGCAAGTGTGATCTACACTTTGGCACAGCCTACGGCATTGGAGATGGATCTGATCGACATGAGCGGACGTATTGTGCGTCAGCAAAGCATTCCAAGCCAGATTCCTGGTATCTATGAGGCCAAATTTGATGTATCGAGCCTGAATGCAGGTGTCTACATGATTCACATCAAGACTGAGCAAGGAACGGTAACGCAGAAGGTAGTTGTTTCGAAGTAGGGATAATTGAGTTAGTAGACAGATGTAATTGGGGACTTTAAAAAGTTTTATATTTCTGGTTATTAGTACTTTAGGTCTCTGTTCTCTATTCTCGAAATCTTTTGTCCATCTACTCAAAGTGAAACGCCCTCACCTGTCAAGGTGGGGGCGAGTTAGTTTAAATCAATATGTCTTCACGTTTACACGTGTGTTTTGAGCTTTCCTTTATACTTTCTGAGTTGTGCTTTCATCTTGTCCGTGACGATGTCGGTAGCGGCTTCAAAGGTAGCGGCATTTTCAGAGGCCACTAGGGTTTGGCCAGGAACTTGGACTGTAATTTCCACATACTTGTTCTCCCCTTTGTGTTCGTTCTGTACTTTCAGGGTAACTTCGGCGCTAAGGATACGATCAAAGAAGTGCGGTAACTTATCGACTTTTTCTTGTATGTACGCTTTCAGTCTGTCCGCTGCTTTAAAATGGATGGCTTGAATCGTAACTTTCATAATCAACTAGTTTATATGTAAAAAAAATCTTGTCTGGAAAAAAGAGGGTGAGTCCCCCACAGCCTCATTGAGAAGACAAGGCATATACCAAATGATCCGATCATATAGTGGGATCAGGCTTCCGATCGAGGATGGGCCTTTCGGTGTGTTTCTTTCAGTTTTTGAATGGTATTGTGTGTGTAGACCTGTGTCGCTTGTAAGCTACTATGGCCGAGAAGCTCCTTGATTGCCAGTAGGTCGGCACCATTTTCAAGGAGGTGGGTAGCATAGGTATGGCGAAGCGTGTGGGGTGTAGCCATACGATTGTATTTTTTGACAATGTGATAAATCAATTTGGGATAAGCTGCAAGGCCATTTTTTCTCAAAATCAAAGCCTGTGCTGTTTGAAAACCTGCTCCGTTTACCTTCTCCTGATAAGCCGTTAAGGCTTCCTGAACGAATCCTCCAAAGGGAACCTTTCGCATTTTGCCCCCCTTACCTGTCACGAGAAGCATTCGCTCATAGAGATCCACATCGGATGACTTGAGCCCGAGGAGTTCTGCTCTTCTCAATCCACAACCATAGAGCAATTCTAACACGAGTCGATCGCGCGCGCCTTCAAAAGAATCTTCAAAAGGGGTCTGATCTAGCATGGCTTCCGTTTCATTCTCCTTTAAAAAGGAAGGTAGCCTTTTCGCTTGCTTTGGTTGGTGGAGATGCTGGGTAGGATTGGCATCGATGATCCCTTCTCTTAGGAGAAAGCGAAAATAGGTTCGACAAGTTGCCAGTTTTCTTGCGATAGATTTTGGACTCAGTCCTTCTCGGTTGAGTTCCAACATCCACATCCGGAGTATTTTATGCTGGATTTTTTGGACACCTGCTATTTCAAACAAAGCGATATTATGTGTGGAGAAATAGTCGCTGAGTTGGGAAAGATCATTGTGATATGCGCTAATCGTATGAGAAGCATAATTTTTCTCGGTGGTGAGGTAATCAAAAAAGCGCTTATCGAGCATGCAGTTTTATTTTGTATCATAAAACTTACATAAAATTTGGCTACAAAAAAAGACCTACGTAAGTAGGCCTCGTGACATATATCATATCTAGTCGATGAGACTAGTAGTTTTCTCTTGCGTAGTGCTTCTGGCGATTGACCGCTTTCTTCATCACCTCTTTTTTCTCTTCAGAAGGCTTCTTGTAGAACATACGGTTACGTACAGACTTCAATACACCTGTGCGCTCGAATTTTTTCTTGTAGCGGCGAAGCGCTCTGTCGATGGACTCCCCATCTTTTACACGAATGATTAGCATATATTTTTTCTTGTTTGTTGATTCACATTTGGGAGGGCAAATATGAGTTTTTTTATTCAGAAAAGCAAAACGTCTTAAAACTCATTTACTTTAATTCCTGCCATTTCCAAGTGTTTCCAGAAAGAAGGATAAGACTTATTTACTACTTCGGGATCTTTAATAGTCAGATCCGCCAGTTTCATCGTCAGAGGAGCAAAAGCCATGGCCATCCGATGATCGTCATATGTGTGGATGACGCCAGAGGTGGAGGTGATGCCCGTATGAATAGAGAGGGTATCTTCTGTAGCGCTTACATTGGCTCCCAACTTGGTAAGTTCCGTTTCCAGCGCTTCGATCCTATCGGTCTCCTTGATCCTCAGGGTGTGAAGCCCTGTCAGGGTGAGTGTCACACCCGTAGCCGCCGCGAGCACCGCAAAAGTCTGGGCCATATCGGGAATCTCCGTACAATCTATTTCGACAGGCGTAGTGGGTAGCTCTTGCTTGTATTTATGTATTTCGATGCCTTCTGGAAGATAAGTGGTGCTGATTCCAAAATATTGATCCATTAAGCTTGCAATCCTTTGGTCTCCCTGAAAAGAATGTTCTCGTAAGCCTCCCAGTTTCAGTTTGCCACTTTCGCTCATCCCTACGAGGCTGTACCAATAGCTCGCGGCTGACCAGTCGGCTTCGATGGTATATTCCCCTCCTCGGTAGGCTTGTGGAGCTACAAATAGCTGATGGGGTGTTTCCCAAGTAGTTTCCACACCGAAGCGTTCCATGAGGCGGCGTGTCATGTCGATATAGGGACGTGAGCTGACTTTGCCTGTGAGTTCGAGCCGTACGCCTTCTGGAAGGGTAGGAGCTACCATAAGGATTGCGGAGATAAACTGGCTAGAAATATTACCTGGCATTTGAATTTCCCCGCCTTTGAGTTTACTGCCCTTGGAAATGATATGTACAGGGGGAAAGCCTTCTTGCTTCCAGTACTCGATTTCTCCTCCTAGTTCCCTCAGCGCATCTATTAGCGGTCCAATGGGGCGTTTGCACATGCGCGGCGTCCCCGTTAGGATTTGATCTCGGCCTACGGCAGTAAAATAGGCTGTCAGGAAACGCATGGCTGTTCCTGCGTCCAGGACATCCAGGACATGCCCCTCAGATTCGAGCAATCGCCGCATGGTTTGGGTATCCCTTGCTTCGGCCAAATTGTGCAGCGTAATCGAGTCCGACGCCAGATGCTGGATGATCAGGGCGCGATTACTTTCACTTTTGGAAGTAGGTAGGGGGATCTGGCCTTGAAGCGTATGTGAGTTGGGAGATAAGGATACAATCATATGTGCAGTACCTGCAAACAACAGGTAAAATAGTCAGTTTATATATCGGTTTCGGGGAGAAAGGTACAACTTTCACGGCATAAAAAAGAAGTTATGATGCGTATCTCTTGCTGCATCGAAGGCTTTGAGTCCTTCCTTCTCTTTTACAAATATTCGATATCCCAGACTTGTCAAAAGGTCGAAGCAGGCTTGCCTGTTTTCATTGGGCCATAATTCGCAGTAAATCACAGGTTTGTCTCGTGCGATTAACTGCTTTCCCCCTTGAAAGACAAATTGCTCATAGTTTTCCACATCTATTTTGATCGCGTGGATGGGAGTATCGGTAAAAAAATCTAATTTATCTAACACCCATTGATCTACCTCATAATGCTGATAATGGGCTTCATATGTGTCAATACTTTCATGTGCTACATGGCTGAGACCTTGCATTTGAACGCCTTGCATGATGGGCATTTGCATCTGGATTTTCTGCGCTTCTGTGCCTAGTGCTACGGGAAACATTTCTACATGGGATAAGTCGTGAAATTTTACGACTCTTTGCAGTGCCTGGAAGTTGTCGGGAACAGGTTCGAAGGCATAGACCTTACCTTGGGGTGCGCGTTTAGCCATCAGGACAGACATAATGCCGATATTGGCACCGATGTCGAGGATGTGGAAGTGGGGTTGGAGGAGGGTAAGGAAAAAGTTGAAGTCCCCTTCCTGGTCTGGTCTATCCCATCGGAGGGTATAGATTTTGAATAAAGAAAACACATAGAGGTAATTTTGGAAACCTAGTATGCGTTGGAAGAAAGCTTGAATCGACCTTTTCATCATTTGCTTGTCTGCTTGATCAGGCACAAAAGTACATATATGTAAATGGGATTGAAATAAAAAGGAGCTTTCTCTACCTTTGATCGGGCTTAAATTCCATTGAAACCCTAGAAAAACTGAATTCCATGAAGCTAAGATGGTTTCTGATTTTGCTCCTGGCCGGGGGAATATTACAGGCACAGACAGAAAAACAGTTGTTCAAGCGGGGCTTTTCGAGGCTTCAGATCAGTGATTATGCTGGGGCAGAACAGGATTTTTCTATGGTATTGGAGCTCAATCCGCGGAATGATGCAGCTTATTACAATCGAGGGTGCGCGCGCTATTTCCAGGGGGCTTATGTGACGGCCAATCAGGATTTTAGTTTGGCACTTGACATTAACCCTGCCAATCCAGACGCTTACTACTATAGGGGCTTATCGCGTATCGGAATGCAGGCCTTCTATGAGGCTTTGACAGACTTCAGCATTGCGCTTAAGGGCAATCCCAAGGCGGCCCGCTACTATCAAGGGCGTTCCAAGGCCAAGATCGGTTTAGAAGACTACAGAGGCGCCATTGCGGACTTGGAGTATGCGATCAAATATTCGCGTCGTAAAGAAATGGCGTACTACTTTGATCGTGCGGAAGCGTACATCTCTTTGCGGATGTTTGACCGTGCTGTGGCAGACCTCGACCGTGTTGTCCTCAACAATCCTTCCGATCCCAGTGCTTATAAGGCACGGGCTGCGATCAAGCTACAAGCAAAGGATCTTGATGGAGCTTGCTTGGATTGGAGTAGGGCAGGGGAGTTGGGAGACTTGAGTGCCTATGATATGATCCGGAAGCACTGTAATGAGTAGGACATGCAATAACGATTATCACGAATGAGTCGATAGTGTATTTTCTGTGTAGATACGTCGATTTATCTTGTCTCTTCACAGAAGATGAGTTCTACCATATAATATTCGGTTTATTTCCCTAGTACATCCTCGATCTTCACTTTCGAATGATCAGGATTGAGCGAAGTAGCCAGTGTATGCATGTGCGTAAGCAGAGGTTCCTCCGTTTGTTCAGCAGGTTCCCAAAATCCGTACACGATCCCCCATGCACCCGTCTGCTCGGCACTGCGCACCGTGAAACGATAGAGTTCGTCTGCTTGTCCAGGATGAAGGGTCAACTCCTCTTCTAGCGCCATCTTCCAGGCGAGTATAGCCAGTTGCATCTCGGATGAGGCCTGAAACGTACGATGTCGCTGTGGATCCTTATTCAGGGTTTCCTTTATCAATTGTATCAACGAGTCGTCATAGTCTTCTTGCTCGATGAAGCGGTGAAACCCATCCTTCTCCTCAGCCTCATAATCTAACGCATTAAGCTCCAGGATTCTGTTGACATAGCGCATGGCCTTTTGCCCCCTTCCGTAGAGGAGTTCCTTTTGGTAGTCCCCCTTGTACATGGCGTACAAACGGGCTTCGTGGAGATCTTTCTGCAGGTCTTTGATCCATGTATCAGACAGCAGGTGCTTCAGTGCGGGTTCTTGGTACAAATTGAGATAGGTCAGGCGTAGCCAGTAGAGTTCTGCACTCACGTTTTGACAGATCTCAGACCAGGGCATCGACTGGTGGTGTTGGCGGACAAATTCTTCGACTTCAGTGACGATTTCCTCCAGCCAGTTCCAATGTTCGGATATTTGAGGTGTAAGGGAGTAGCGATAGTCCTCAGGCTCGCGGAACATTTTCGGAGTATAGAACAGGAGTTGTAGCATAAAAGCGGTGTATTTTTCAGATAGAGCTGAGAACGAGGACATAAATATACGGAAATTCCTATAAGATTAAATCATCTGTGGGGGATATCTTAACATATGATTGCAAGAGGCGCTCCTCTTAAGCTGCGGAACCTGCTACGCCTTCGTACGCCACCTATGGCATCCCTGCTTACGAG
>JBCBPW010000049.1:0-54501 GCA_039820545.1 Bacteroidota bacterium
TTGTAAACGCTTCATCCATATTTTCCTTGAGGTTGGTCGCTAGGATGGCTACACCTCGATAGTCTTCGATTCTTTGAAGCGTTTACAAGGCGATTTGACTCTATGATGTATTTCAATATACCCAATCCAGCTCAACGACTGAAATTGTGGAGAAAATATTTTGAAGGAGTGGACAAAGCATTTGATTTAGAAGAAAAGATTGACCTCAAAGCACTTGCTCATAAATACGAACTGACAGGGGGAAATTTGATCAATGTTTTGCGCTATACATGTATTCGAGCCAAACAAGAGGAACGAAAAACGCTTCACTTAGAAGATATTTACGCAGGCGTGAGGAAGGAACTGCACAAGATGGGAAAGTCATTCTTTTAGCCTACAATAATATGCCTTCAAGAGAAATCGAACCTTTTCCCACTTCAATCTTTTGCCCTGACATGTATTTTTCCGATATTAAAATGATTTCATAAGTACTTATCTGTTTTCGAGATTCCTCCAAATGATCATTCATCCTTATGCAAACTTTCGCTTCCCAATCACAGTCCTCACGCAGCAGAGCTGTCGCCAACCAGGTAAAGCCTACAGCCCAACTCAAATCCAAGCCTACCGTTCAGATGATGGGGATGGAAGAGGAGGAAATGGTCCAGGGAAAATTTGAAACCGAGCCCGCCCAGCGCATGGGGAAGGAAGAGGAGATGATGTAAAGGAGACTCTAAATCGTTGGATCAATCCGCGATAAAGACTTTTGTACAAGACGAAACCTAGTCTGACATCTTACATCTGTCCGTCTACTTAGAAGTACGAGGCGATTCTGAGAGGCTCTCTCTTTATAAAGAGTCTTTGACACAGCGAAATCCTGTGTGAAACAGAGCTGTTTCAGGTGTGGAGCTTGTCTCACCTCCTATTTGGAATCCGTGACACACATCAAGGTCGCAAAGAAATGATCCGCCTCTTGCAATTTTCTCAGGACCTGTCTGGCTTCTTTCAATAGGAGAATCATCTTCCACCCACTCCCATACATTTCCTGCCATATCAAAAAGTCCAAGAACAGTTGGATCAAATGTTTTCACAGGTGAAGTGGTGAGAAAACGATCTTCCACCGTATTAAAAAAGGGAAACTCTCCTTGCCAGAAATTTGCTCGCCACTTTTCCCCTTCCCTAAGATCATTTCCCCATGAGTAAGTAGTACGGACATTTTGGGCATTTCTAGCAGCGTGTTCCCACTCCCAGCGGGTAGGTAAACGTTTGTTTGCCCATTGCGCATAGGCAACTGCATCATTCCACGAAACCTGGGTAACCGGATGATCATCTATCGCCTCCTCCTTTTCGGGTCCTTTTGGATAGCGCCAATTCGCCCCAGATTGGAGATACCATTCTTTCTTTTCGAAATCAAATACACCACCATCTCCAAATTTTTCTGCCTGTGTAATGTATTGGGTAGCATGAATAAATTCCTTGAATTGAGAAACAGTAACTGGCGTTTCGTCCATCCAAAATCCTTTGACGATTGTGTCACTTAGTTCACCCTTTGGTACCCATACCATCTTAGGAGCGAGCATTCTTACCTCCCGATCTACCGAGTTAGTTTCTCCTTGCGGCATCTGCTGACTTTGGCAAGAGAAACAAACAATAGCCAACAAGTGTAATATCTGAATTGTATATTTCATAGCATCTACCAATGATCTTATTCACTAGCGAGTAAATCCATATTTATTCCATTCTTCTTGAAAAATGGAAGATTAAGCTTTAGAGACAAAACAACAAGTCGAGAAGCACAGATAAAGATTCTGTTGAAAGATAACAAGTATTTTATTCATCGTAGCGCAAAGGACTGAAATTAGGTTCCATTCGAAGATACTTCCTGGATTGCGTAGATGCATACGCGTGAGTCGGTTTCTTACGCAGGATATACATCATTTTAATTCTTTTTTCCAGTTTTGCCCGACCATTTTATCTGTCTTTTTTTAATGAAAATGAGCCAACCCAAACCATTTGGGATGACTCATGTCGGAAGGTATAAAACCAAAAGTACACTCGGAAGGATTCGAACCCTCAACCTTCTGATCCGTAGTCAGATGCTCTATCCAGTTGAGCTACGAGTGCGTGTTTTTTGATTGGGATGCAAATATAAATACCTTCTGTATATATACAAATTTTCCTGAAGATTTATGTAGATAAATCTTCAGGAAGTGACGTTTTTTTACGGTAACTGAATCTTATAAGTAGAATGATGTAGCTCGTTTATATCTCAATCGTTCTGAGAATCAAATCGATACAGTTCATTGTATTAATGTCCTCAGCCTCCGCTTCGTAGTTCAAGATAATTCGGTGATTCAGCACATCTGGCGTGATCGCTTTGATATCTTCAGGTAGGACATAGCCCCTCCCAGACAAAAAGGCATGTGCTCTGGCACCTAGATTCAGTGCCAGGCTGGCACGCGGCGAGGCTCCAAAGTCAATATACTCCTCCAACTGCTCCAAGCCATAAGTCTTAGGCTGACGTGTCGCCATGATGATATCGACAATGTAGTCCTCCAACTTTTCCGAAAGCTGTATTTGATCAATCAATGTACGAACCTCCAGAATATCTTTCAGAGAAAATACAGATTGGACCTGATGCGCTGGGGCAGTCTTGGCCATTCTCCGCATGATTTCTTTCTCCTCATATTTGTCGGGATAGTCTACAAATACCTTCAACATGAAGCGATCCACCTGCGCTTCTGGCAAGGGGTAAGTTCCTTCCTGATCTATAGGGTTTTGGGTAGCCAAAACCAGAAAGGGATTGGGCAACTCAAAGGTATGATTTCCAATACTCACTTGTCCCTCCTGCATCGCCTCCAAAAGGGCAGACTGTACCTTAGCAGGCGAGCGGTTGATCTCATCTGCTAAGATGATGCTAGAAAAAATAGGCCCTTGCTTGACTTCAAACTGTCCCGATCCTTGATTATAGATCATGGTCCCCACGATATCCGCAGGTAGAAGATCGGGCGTAAACTGGATCCGCTGATAACTCAGGTCCAATGCTTGAGAGAGGGTTTTGATTGTCAGGGTCTTCGCCAATCCTGGCACCCCTTCTAGTAAAACGTGACCATTGGTAAAAAGGCCAATTAGGAGTCTATGGACCATCTTTTCCTGCCCTACGATGACCTTTTTCAATTCATTGAAAAGGATCTCCACTTTTTCCATTTTCTCCTGCAAGGCAAACTCCAATGCAGAGCTTTGAGACGGAATGCTCATATATTAATTCGGTGTTTCGGTCTATTTAGATTTGCAAAAGAACAGAGGGGAATAACGATGTAAGGGACTGATTCTTACCTAAGAGTCAAAAGTATTACATGCTGTACAACGAATCAATTTAAGCAAGTTTGGAGAAAAAAAGATACTTTCTGTACCGTCGGGAATTTTTCCTTGCTTAATGGTCAATTACCTCTGAGTGTTTTCGATTTTGGGCAAATGAGCCAGCCTTCCAATGCTTGAGACAATCCCTCTCGCCCCTCCCCCACTCAGGGCAATTCCCATTTTACATTCATCCCAAAAAGCCATAAAATTTCTGTATTTGCACGAATCGAAATAAGGAATAAATCTTTGTTCTTCAAGGATTAGACAGAAACAAGGTGTAATTGTGGTACTTGTTTAAGTTATTCGAAATATTCCATATGAAAATTCGAATTTAACCCGTATTTTGGCAGCGAATTTGAGCACACATTGTAAAAATTAGATAAAACGACACGTTCATGAATGTCAAAAATGCCATAGCAACCGGTTTACTGTTGTTCGGGTTAGCCATCAGCTTGACGGGGTTCTCCCTCACGTCTGAAGACACGATGACGCAGGAGATCGAAGGAAAAGAGATTGTGGTCAAGAACAGTGAGACCCAGCACTTCAATTGGCGCGTCTTCCTAGGATCTTTGACAGGTCTACTGGGAATCGGACTTTATGCCTTCCCTAGTGCCAAAGATCTAGAGAAAGAGCGCTACGGCCGCGCTTAATCTTCGCACAAACGAAAAAGAAAAGCCCTCGCCACATGGTGAGGGTTTTTATTTGAAAAATAAATTTTGGGCATGAAGCTACAATCCCACATCAGGCTAGGGAACGGAAATCTCCTCCGCCTCTTCCTGCAAGACAAATCGTTTGACCTCCTTCAGTAATGTCAACACACGCTTCATCGTTTTGACATCTTCATAGATCAAAGACAAATACTTCTCTGACTCCTTCATCCGTACACGGGCAGAGAAAGTCTGTACATACTGGATGATCCGCATGAAGGTCTCCGACTGAAAGAAGGGGGATTCTTTGTTGGCGACGAAGTATAGTCGCAAGATACTTCCCTTCAGCACCACACGTTCGACCCCAATCCGCTTGGCGGCTTCGCGTACACGTGTCGCATCAAAAAGGCCCAATACAGTACTGGGCATGGGCCCAAATCGATCGATCATCTCCCGTTGAATCTCGCGTAGTTCCTCCTCTGTTTCCGCTCCTGCGATTCGCCTGTAGAATTTCAATCGCTCGGGGATGCTCGGTACATAAATCTCGGGGAGACGCAACTCCAGATCCAGATCTATCTTGACATCGTCCACGATGATTTTCTTACGCTCGGCAATCTCGTCGGCAAAGAGATCCGAAAAGTGCTCCTCTTTCAGTTCTTTAACCGCTTCATCAAGGATTTTATGATACATATCATATCCAATCTCAGCCACAAATCCACTCTGATCAGCTCCCAGCAGATCACCTGCTCCTCGGATGTCAAGGTCACGCAGGGCAATGTGAAATCCACTGCCCAAGTCCGAGAACTCTTCCATCGCCTTGAGACGCTTTCGCGCATCCTGTGTAAGTGAGATCTCAGGTGGGGCAATGAGATAGCAAAATGCCTTACGGTTAGAGCGGCCTACCCTCCCCCTCATCTGATGCAGTTCGGACAGTCCATATTTATTGGCTTCGTTGATAATGATGGTATTGGCATTGGGAATATCTAGTCCCGACTCGATGATGGTCGTAGCAATCAAAATATCGTAGGCCCCTTCGATGAAGGCGACCATCACTTTCTCCAATTGATCTCCTTTCATTTGTCCATGGGCGATCTTGATGCGCGCATCTGGAACGAGCTTTTTGATTCCTGAGGCCACCTCTTCAATGTCTTTTACTCTTGGATGAATGAAAAACACTTGCCCGCCACGCTTCAACTCATAGGTAATGGCATCGCGAATGATCGTCGGAGAAAACGTATTCACCACTGTCTCGATGGGCTGACGATTGGGAGGCGGTGTGGTGATCACTGACAAATCGCGGATACCTGCAAGTGAAAATTGGAGTGTACGCGGGATGGGCGTCGCCGTCAACGTCAACGTATCGACATTGGTTTTCATCAGCTTGAGCTTATCCTTCACATTTACTCCAAATCGCTGTTCTTCATCTATGATCAGCAAGCCCAAGTTCTTGAACTTCACATCTTTTGAGACCAATCTGTGGGTTCCGATCAAAATATCAACCTCTCCTGAAGCGACTTTCTTCAGGGTCTCCTTGATCTCAGCTGTTGTTTTGAATCTATTGACAAAGTCTACCTTGATAGAAAGATCTCCCAGTCGCTTTTTAAAGGTTTTGTAGTGCTGAATGGCCAGGATAGTAGTAGGCACAAGGACTGCTGTTTGCTTGCCATCATAAGCCGCTTTGAATGCCGCACGGATGGCGATCTCCGTTTTGCCAAACCCCACGTCTCCACACACCAGTCGGTCCATGGGATGGGGTTGTTCCATATCCTTCTTGACCTCATCGGTCGTTTTGGCTTGATCTGGCGTATCCTCGTACATGAAGTTGGCCTCTAGCTCGCGATGTAAATAGGTATCCTCAGAAAAAGGATGCCCTTTCATCGCCTTTCGCTTGGCGTATAAAGAGACCAAGTTGAAAGCTGCCGCTTTGACACGTGCCTTTGTTTTGGCTTTGGTCTTGGCCCAGCTAGGCGAGCCCAATTTATTGAGCTTGGGGATGGCCCCATCCTTTCCTGTATATTTAGAAACCTTATGGAGTGCGTTTACATTGACAAAAATAGCATCTCCATTCTTATACATGATCTTGGCAGCCTCCTGGGTATGCTCCCCTACTCTCAGCATATGGAGCCCAGCAAACTTACCTACGCCGTGAGAAATATGCACTACAAAGTCTCCTGGCTTCAACTCTTTGAGTTCTTTAAGCGTCAACGCCTGCGACCGCTTAGTCTTATCTGTAGACTTGTATCGGTGGTATCTTTCAAATACTTGATGATCTGTGTAGCAAGCAATATGGAGCTTCTGATCCAAAAATCCCTCATGCAGGTCTCCTAGCACACCTTCAAAATGTACAGCATGATCTTTCTCCTCAAATATCTCCTCTAGTCGCACCAACTGCTTCTCATTATCTGAGATAATGAAGTTCCTGATTTTCTTCTCTTCATTTTCTTTGAGGTGAGCGGCGAGGAGTTCAAACTTTTTGTTGAATGCAGGCTGCCCACTTCCCTTCCATTCAAGCACTGAGTCTTGCAGCTTGTAATAGTTGTTATTAGTAGTCTCAATGACGGAGAAAGTCTTGAGTTGACGACGGAATTCATCAGGAGAAAAATACAAATCCACTGGCTTGGCACTTGAAGCAGCTCCCCCACTGTCTGACATCAACTTCTCGAAGTATTCCTCCGCCTTCTTAAACATCCGCTCCAGGTCAGCCTCCACAAACTCCACATTGCGAACAAACATCAACGTCTTGGGAGAAATATAATCTAGGAAGGAAACTTTCTCTTCCTTGAGGAGACTTCTCTGGATATTGGGAATCAAAGAAATGCGTTTCACCTTCCCCTCTGAAATCTGGCTGACAGGATCAAACTGGCGTATGCTATCAATCTCATCTCCAAAAAACTCTATGCGGTAGGGCATATCGTGAGCGAAGGAAAACACGTCTAATATTCCTCCACGAACGGCATACTGTCCAGGCTCGTAAACATAATCTTCCCTTTCAAACCCAAACTCATCCAATAACTCTGTCACAAAATCCATCCCCAGGTCAGCTCCTTGTTGGATTTCGAGTGTGTTCTTCACAAGTGAGCGCTTGTTGATCACTTTCTCGTTGAGCGCTTCAGCAAAGGTCACAATGATTTGTCTCCCTGTTTTGGTATGGTTCAGTTCATTTAACACCTCAGCACGTTGAAGGACATTGGCGTTGTCGACTTCTTCGATCTGATACGGGCGCTTATAGGAAGCAGGAAAAAGGAAAATTTCCTTCTTAGGCATCAGCGTTTTGAGATCATTATGTACGTAGAGAGCCTCTTCCTTGTCGTTGACCAAGACGACAATATTGCGCTGAGTCAATCTATAGCTGGCTGCAATTAAAAAAGCAATTTGGCTCCCAGCAGTTCCCTTCATTTGGAACTTTCCACTTTCAGATTGTTTGAGTAAATCTCCAAAAGCTTGCAGTTCTGAGTTCTCCTGGTAGAGGTGTAATAGTTCGTCAATCTTCACAGGCATCCAATAGTTAAGGCCCAGACTCAATTTTTTTGAGCATGGGCAATCTGCAAAAGTATACGAGGTAAACGGATAGAATCAAATACTTGTTCGCAAAAATAAATGGAAAAATGTAAGAATCAGTATAAATGGTTGTATACGAATGATTCTTCCCCTCTTCATTTTCTTGATTATTTACGCAATATACTTGCATATGAGAGCTATCAATCGTCTATATCAAAAGGTGATGAGAAAAGGCTTGTATATGCTACTCTATAAAGGGGAGTATGCCTCACATATTATAGTGAAATTTGTAATTTTTTGTGATTTTTCTCTTTCTCACCCATCCTTTTTGTAGTGTCATGACGTCTTATTAAAAAATACGATGTTTTAATTCGACGATCTTTTATTCTTAACATTGCAACTATGCGTCCTTTCCACAAACATTGCCACAAGCTTTTCACTCGAACCTTCGATGCGAAACATATCATCTTGTTGGCCTCCTTCCTTGCTTTTTATATCCTGATGGGATTTGTGGACACGAATGCTGTTTCCATTACATCCCCCCCAAACCCAACAATGATTCAAGACACTTTGAATTTTTGCTTCCAAAATGTAGACACATTCCCTCTACCCTAAAATTCAATAAGGACCTTTCATAAACGAAAAAGTATAAAAATCTGAATCACAACTCCTTAGTCCAACTCTTGTCAAAAATCCCTTTCAACAGTTTCTTCCAAAAATTATCCTTCTACGCAATTAATATTTAAGTTTTCCTTCAATAAATTACACACTTTTAAAATTTTCTTACAAAGCAGTACCAATCTGCTCCAAATTTCCGTATTTTACTAATTGTAAATGCATAGGTGCTAGAAGGGTGCGGAAGTTGTTTGTAAAAACGTGAGCATCTGTTTCTAGTATGCTTTATTGGGGGAATATCACTTAAATAATAGAGTCCATGAGTCTCCACTCGTCGGATAAACAGTTAGTAGCAAAATTTCTCGATCGCTCTATCACACCTGAAGAATTGATCGAGTTTCGAAATCACTACGACCGAGATCCTGCGTTCGTTCAATACTTCAAACAGGAACAAAAGCTGAAAGAAGGGCTGTTGAAAGGTAATAAAATCCTTCAACCATCATCTTCTTCATATGCTCCTCACAAGATTCTTACTTTATGTATATCCTTACTCGTCTTTTTAGGAACGGCCCTTTATTTTACATTGAATGAGGACGATGCGCCATCTGTAGCACATGAAGCGATAGAGACAAGACGAGTGGATTTGCTGACGGTGAGAGGAGGAGCCAGAGCAGGAAATGATGTGACTCGAAGGCAAGCAAATATCCAGACTTATCAGGGACGCTTGAAGTCAGAACCTGATAGAGCAAGACTGCATTTTATCTTGGCAGATCTTTGGTTCCAGGCAGGACGGCCAGATAGTGCCAGGAAATACTACTACAGCGGGCTCAAAATAGATGCGAGCGACTCCTTTGCCAGATGGAACTTAACACTAGCCTACCTTTCTGTATATCAAATAGATACTGTGAGATACCGCCTCGCGACCTTTATGCAAGGCGACGATGCATACTTGAAGCGAAAGGCAGAAGTTCTTGAAGAAAAAATGCGCTCAGTTGGATTTATGTACAATCTCAAAAACCTCTCTCATTAAAATTACTTCGACTTGCAAATACTTCCCCGTCCCCACTCCCTGATTCCCCTACTGCTTCTCATCGTCGGTTTCATCTCAGAATCCACGGCAAATGATATTGTACCTCCCGCCTATGAGAAAGCACTGGCCCAACTAGAAGCATTAACCTTCGAATCCCAATATGAAGAAGCACTCGCTAAGTGCGACAGCCTCATCCAAGCGAGCTATCAAGACAAATTGTGGGAGGTATACTTTCGTGCCCAAACATCTAAAGGGAATATTCTTTCTTCTTTGTCTAAAACGAAGGAAAGTCAGCTTCTCCTCGAAAGCTTGGTAGATAGCATCAAGACCCTGGTAGGAGATCCTTCTACCACACTCAGAGAATGCTACAATTCACTGGGGGAATGCATGGGTAATCAAGGAAAACTGAAAGCCCAACATACATATTTTGAGTTGGCTCTTGCTACACATCTCAAACTTCCCGAAGGTACGAAAGGCGATCTTTACCACAGAGCGATCTTATATAATAATCTCGCTATGTCGTATGGGGAACAAGGCGACTTAGGTAAGCAGCTAGCACTACTACAGGAAGCTATCCTTCATCCTGATCCACAAACAAAGAAAGACAGTTTTTACCACGCCTTATTTTTTCACAATCTCGGATATACATACCACTCAAGAGGCGATTTCAACGAAGCTGTACCATATCTAGAGAAAGGCAAGCAATTTTGGCAAGCTGTATATGGAGCTGAGTACTTTTACTTATCCTACAGCTACAATGCCCTTGCCTCTTGTTTCAGCGCAAAAAAAGCCTATCATCAAGCCCTATTGCTTTATGAAAAGAGCAAGGAGATAAGGAGTCACAATTTAGGCGAGCATCATCCTTTGATTGCTTCCTGTATCAACAATATAGGGCTTATCCATCTCCAACTAAAAGATTACAATAAAGCAACGGAGCATTTTCGAATGGCTGCGGATATACACTTAAGACAATCCTCTCCCAATTGGCCATTGATTGCCACATACTATCAAAACATAGCAGTCTCACACTTTTACCACTCCCTACATGATCCCATGTATACCGATAGTGTAGGGAAATATTTTAAGCGTACCCAGCAGATAAAGGAAAAATACTTACCTCCGCTGCATCCCTCTCATGTAAGCCTTCTGGATTGGGTAGGGAGGTATGAATCTCACAAAGGAAACTTCCTCGCCGCACAAGAAAACTGGGATCACGCGCTGGATATGCTTGGCCAAATGGATCTAACCCAAAGCCGAATGGCCACTCAAATTCACTATCACAAAGCGGAGAGCTTCAGCAAGCATGGGCAATTTGTCCCAGCAAGAAAACAAATCGCCTTAGGATTTCGAAGTCTGAGTGTCGAACCTATTCTCGATGAGGCCAACCTTCATAAATGGGTGCATTCATTCAGCAGAGACTACCTCTTCCTACTCCTTCTAGCTCAAGCCAAAGTAGACTTCCAACAGTATCAAAAAGACAAACAACTCGGAGATCTCGAGCGGGCGCATAAGCACCTCCAATTGGTGGATGTATTCACGGATCAGATCAGACTGGAATTCTCAGAAATAGATCGTAAAAGTCTTTCTTCCCAAACCCTAAGTCTGTATGAGCTAGGGATACAGATAAACTATACTTTCTACCAATTGACAGGGGAGCTGACTTATCTCAATAATGCATTGGCCTACAGCGAGAAGAATAAGGTACTCACGCTTCAGGAACACCTCAATAAGGGAGAAGGACATTCATTTTCGGGCATACCAGAAGAGATTCGACTGGAGGAGGAAAGTATGCGTATGAAAATCAGTCACCAGCAGCGCATGTATCAAGGGCTCAGCAATCGAAAGGATGCAGGGCTTTTGGCAACCGAAAAGATCCAACGCAGTTTGTTCGACTTATATGTTGCCTATGATTCGTTGATGGAATTGATTCACGATCGGTATCCTGACTACTACGCTCTAAGGTATCAGATACCTGATGTAGAGATTACAGATATACAAAAAAGGATCGGACCTGAAGAAGCAATTATCTCCTATTTTGTGGGAGAAAAAAGCACCTTTGTCTGGTATATTTCTCGACAAAAAGTCATCATGGAGCAACTGGATGCGCCTGATCAAATAGAAAAATCCTTACGCACTTTTAATCAGCATTTCGAGCCTGATCATATGCGGGATTTGCTCTTGGCAAAACAAACAGCCAAAGACCAGTTTTTTCATTCATTTACTCATGAAGGATATGATTTGTACCAACATCTTTTTCTCCCTATAGAGGATCATTTTACGCTTGGTCAAACCCTCACCATTATCCCTGATAGTTATCTGGGATACTTGGCATTTGAAACGCTTCCAAGATTTTTGATTATGGGGGAAGAGGCTGATTATCGTCGTATTCCCTACCTGATCAAGGATTTTGCCGTAGGCTACAGTCCTTCCTTGGCCCTACATTTAAACCTTCAAGAGGCCAATCCTGGCTCCAATGCCTTTTATAATTATGTTGGATTTGCTCCTACCTTCCCAGATGAAGACCTGCAAGAACCTGATTCATTGCTCGCTTTGCGATCCAATTTCCTTCAAAGCTTGCCCTTTGCGCAGGAAGAAATCAAACAAGTAGCAGATCTCATGAATGGTAGGACTTTCTTAGGGTCTTCAGCTACCGTTCAAAACTTCGTCAAAGAAGCTCCAAAGGGACGTATCGTCCATATTGCCAGTCACTCCATCTTGGAAGATCTTTATCCTCTGGACTCACGTCTTATATTTTCCCCCGAAGAAGAAGAGTCAGAGCTTACTTTAGCAGAGGTTTATAATTTGCAGATGGATGCGGAGCTGGTGGTACTGAGTAGCTGCGAGTCTGGCAAAGGAGCCCTTTCCAAAGGAGAAGGAATCATGAGTTTGTCAAGGGCTTTCTTTTATGCAGGGAGTCAAAGTGCCTTGATCACCCTTTGGGAGGTAGAAGACCGAGCAGCTAAAGACATTCTCTACCCATTTTTTGAGCAGTTGCAAGCAGAAGAGAACAAAGCGAAAGCACTGCAACAATCCAAGTTGGACTTCATTACCTATGTTGGAGAATCCTCTTTTGCTCATCCTTTCTTCTGGGGTCCTTTTGTCTTGGTAGGCAAGCAGGGAGCGATCGAGCCTGCTACAGATCGTATGCTCACTTATGGCTTATTTATTTCTGCGATCGTCATTTGTTTGTCCATGATTGGCTTTTCTTATTATCAAACACGCAAGAAGACGACCATACTTTAAAATAATAAAAAAGCGAGACCTGCTCATGCAAACCTCGCCTTACTTTATTTAGTATAAATAGAATCTATTGAATGGCAATCTTCCCTCTCTGGTTGGAGGTCCCATTCTTTGCCTGAATTTTGTATACCAGGAATTGACTCGATCCTAGTTCGGTCTCATGGATGCGCAGCACTTGCTGGGCATTGAAGTCTGTACGCCATATTTCTCTGCCTTGGATGTCCCAAAGGGTAAGCACAAACTCTCTATCCACAGCAAACTCAGGCTGTACACTGAGTATTCCCTCCTCTGAGAAAAAGTCAAATATCAAGCCTACATCGCCAATTTCAAAATTGACCTTGGGGGAGAGCTGGCTGGTTCCATCTAGGTCGATAGAACGTAGCTGAACCGTATATCTACCAGGAGCAAGGTTATTTTGAGCAAATGTGTACAACTGAATCTGATCTGTGATATTCCTGGCGGGGACAAAGCCTACAGTTTCTGCTGCTGCTCCACCCAAAGAGAGGAGAACCTCGTACCCACTTAGAGCCACTTCATCACTCGATGTCCAAGTGACGTTGACGGTGTTGTCCAAAACTTCTGTTTCTAGGGACAGCAGCTCTACAGGGAGGGTTGAATTCAAATCTGTCAGGGTAGCATTGGCATCTAGTAGACCAAATCCACTATCGAAATCAAAACCAGCTGTCCCCATGTCGATGGCATTGTTTTGCATAAAAGTGGAGATCTGGGCAGGAGTGACGGTAGGATCCAAATCCCGCATCAGCGCCGCCACACCCGCAGCATGAGGAGCTGCAGCAGAGGTACCAAAGAAGTTGAGGAATGCATCACCATCACCTAAGGGCTGACCAAAAAAGGTCGTATTACCGCCATCAGGCCCCGTGATTTCAGGCTTGTTTCGAATCACAGGTGTAATGGCATTTCCTGCTCCATCAAAAAGGATCGGTGCACCACCTCTAGAAGAAAAGGTCTCCAAAACAGGAGGATTGGTTCCAAATGCAGGTGTCTGGAACCAAAAAGCCGCACCTGTAGCGATAGAACCTGCAGCATTGTGGTGGCTCTGTAAGGTAGAACTATTGGTTGCAAACTCTACATATTCTGAGTTGTCATCAGACATAATCGTTTTCACAAATGTAGGGATAGGGTCAGTAGCTAGAACGCCAATAGCAAGATTAAATGTGTCTGTCGTTCCTGAATTGTTGTAGCTAATAAACTCAAATGCATCTCCTCCACCTGTGTTTACTGTAGTCGAAGAAAGTACAATACCTGTCAAACCTGCGTCTAAAATAAACAAATCCACATCACTCGTAGGGCCTGGTAGTCCACTAATAGAAGTATAAGGATTTGACCAATGTAGCACGATGGATCCAGAGCTTCCAGCAGGGAGGACGATCTGCTGAAAGAAATCAGGAGCAGCAGGCGTACTAAAGTTAAACAGGTTGTAAGAAGTACTAAAAATGGTAAAATTGCCAAAGCTTGACCAAGTCCCCTCATAAGACTGGGTTCCACGATTACCAGCCGAAGAAAAATAAGCAGAACCTCTGGCAGTCACCGTATCCACTGCCTGCGCGACCAATCCATCCTGAAAAATCGCATCTGTCAGATACGTTATATCATCTACAATCACGTCACAATTGGCTGTCTCTAGCGCTAGAATGTTTGTTGCAAAGCTAGCGATTCCATTACTCGCAGTAGCGAAAGCGAGTTCTGCTCCTGGCGCAACATCGTGGACAATCTCCAGCATCGCGCGTCCTTCATCAGATCCACCACCTGCGAAGTCTTGGACCACTTGCACCGCTGTCGTAAATCCATTGGGATTGCCTGTACCAGGAAGATCACCTGAAGTTACGCCACCACTTGCCCCAACGAGATTGTCGTAGCTGTCCGAAAGTACGCCTACTTTTGATCCTGAACCATTGACAGAAAAAGCGGTCCGGGCGTCGTCAGACTCTTGGGCTATATCTCCCTGAGAGGTCGTACTCCCAATATCCATCAGCGGTCGATGCACAGCTTGTACAGCAAGTACATCTGCCATATCACATATTGCAGGTACAGACTCAATGTCTACCCAACCATTGATGACACGCTGATATTGGTCCATCTCTGTCATACCCATGGCCCTCAGCTCTGACAACATCGGATCAAAGGCGTTGCGGGTAGTGATCTGAAGTCTCACTTTTCCGCTGGCGTACATGACATCGTGGGCAATCCAATTTTTTTGTGTTGCTTCATCGATCTCCTGATCATTCATGAACCACATAACCTGCAACTCTGAACTCATTTTAGGTGAAAGGATGTCGCATTTTAGACAAGGAACCCCAGGAGGAAGGGTATAGTCAAAAGTAGGAGGATTTTTAATGACAATTTCCTGTTGAGCCATTAATGAGGAAAAGGCCATAGATACGCTGAAAAGCGCAAGGATTAGGAAGTAAAAATTCAGTCGCATGTTGATTAGGCATTAGTGCTACAGAAACAAATTAAAATTCGCCTAGTAAGGCCAGGGATTGTCCAGGGTATTGTGTTCAAACCGAGTAAACCATAGATATCAGAAGCTTTTTTACTCAATATCTTATTCAACGGAGATTAAAAAGACTAGATCATTTTATTCAAAAAAAAATTTAAAAATCCCCATTAGTAATAGGATGTACTACCTTTATTTTATTACCCATTATTATCTATGACCTTAAAAAACTGACCATAAATGGCTTATATTTTTTTACATCCTTAATATATCATTCAAGTAATAGCCACAAAAACTATTTATCTATATATGAAATAGATATGATATACATTTCATACACTGCTGAACTTTGCTGTAAGGAAATAAAAAAATATAAGCCCCTCAGACACGGAGTCTAAGGGGCTTATCGCTCATTATTTATTTAAGAGAAAACTTAGGAGGGGGATTCTCCCTTATCATCTGAATCATCCGTTGGTTCATCAGGCTCCTCCTCTTTAGATTCTTCTTCTTCCTCTGACTGGTTGGACACATCTACGATGTTCACTTCCCATTTTCCTGTAGTAAAACCTTCTTTATATTCTTGATCCGACTTACCTTTATCCCCTGTAGTTTCTTCATGCGCTTCTTCTTGCGTTTCTCTTTCCTTCATCTTTGCCTCAAAGTGTCCCCTCCATTTCCCTTTACACTTCATCTCTCTTTTCATCTTTCGCTCACCGCGTGGACGTCCTGAGATCAAGCGAGCAATCACCATCATCACCAACGCTTGTAAGTAACCAATAGCAGGACCATTGAAAAGGTCGGGAACCAACCAGTTCCACAGCCACATCAGAATAAGGGCACTAAAAAACAGACCAAAAAAGCTCTTTCTTTTCTGCCGTCGGCAGCTATATTGTGTATTTCTTTGTTTTTTTCCTTGTCTCATCTCAAGCTCTCCATTAAAGTTCCTCGTATAAATTTTCCAAGCGTTTGCGCAAGCTTAAGATCGCGTATCGCTTACGAGAAAGTAGTGTATTCACACCTACTCCTGTCATTTGAGAGATATCTTTGAAGCTTTTATTTTCAAATTCGTGTAAGACAAATACCTCTCTCTGCTCTTCAGGCAACTCTTCCAGTGCATCTTCTAGCTCATCCAAAATCTGTGCACGGAGATACTGTATGTCAGGGCTACTCGAAAGGTCGGGCAAAATATCCGTCAGTGACAAGGGGGCCTCGTCATCGTCTCCGCTCTTACCTTCAATCTGTGAAAAGGAAGCAGGTTTCTTTTTACGGTAGCTATCTGTGATTTTATTTCTCGCTACAGAAAACAGCCATCCACTCACACGCTCAATCGATTCAATCGTATCATAGCGGTCTACCAGTTGAGCAAAGACATCCTGGAGAATATCCTCCGCATCTTCCATTGAGGGTACACGTTGCCTAATAAAGGCATACAGGCGGTCCCTGTCACGCTGGAAAGTCTGCTGTATCAACTGGGTCTGGCCTAAGGGTATATCAGTCATCGTTTTTTGTATTCGTCCCTTAAAAAGCAGGCATTCTGAGAATTTTGTTTGGACCTCTTTTTAAGCTCTACATTTGGGTAGACGGACCAGACACAACTTTATTTTAACACCTTCTAAAATATTACGAAAACCACCCTAAAGAAGTTAGATAAGGTAAACTATTTAAATAAAGAAATAGGAACCCAAGATCACACCACCATCCCCAAGCCTACACATCCTCACATCCTGCTCAAACCCTTCACCCCATCCTCCTAACTCTCCCCATACACCTTCAATACAGTCTCCCGAAGAGGCCCTCCCTTACCAGCCAAAGCAAAATAAACAACCTCCGCAATCGCCTCTGGCGTAACCCACTTCGAAAAATCCGCATCCGCCATCGCCTCACGATTTTGCGGCGTATCAATGATACTAGGAACCAGAATCGTGGCCGTAATATTATACTTCTTCCCTTCAGCATTCAGCACATCTGCCAGAGCAGGAATCAGCGACTTGGACAGCGTATAAGCTAAAGTAGCCCCACCCATCTTGGGATGGAGGCCTTGACGTGAAGCCGTGAGCATAATCCTGCCTCCCTTTCCATGTTGCTTCATATGAAGAAAAAGTGCGCGGGCGCTGTTGTATGCGGTATCGAAGTTCAGCTTCATCATCTTAGCTAGGGCAGCATGATCCGTATTCTCCAAATTTCCCATAGCAAAGCCGCCCACAGTGAAAATTCCCACTCCAATCTCTTTTCCCTGGGCTTCTATGTCAGCGATCATCTGCTGAACAGAGGTTTCATCTGTAAGATCGACACTGATACGTACACAAGCTTCGTGATCTTCAATCTCTTGTTTGGGTTCTACATGTAGCATCGTCCCGATGACCTCATGGCCTTCGGCCAAAAAGCGCTCGGCCATAGCCTTGCCGAGGTTTCCTGCAGCTCCCGTGATGAGGGCAATAGGTTTTGACATGAACAAATGAGTTGAGTTATAAATAAGGCACTTATGCAAATTCCCCTTGGAAGAAATTTTTCATAGCAACCTGAATAATAAAAAAGAGACCTCCACAAAGGAAGGCCTGCTATGCTTACTAAAAAATGTATGCCTTTGTTAGAAGCATGACCTCTAATAGATACTTTGCGATCACACCACCATCCCTAATCCCCTAATCCCCTAATCCCCTAATCCTAACATCCTGCTCAGACACTCCTACTCCACTTATACCTACAGTACAACTCAGCCTCAGCCACAAACCGAACAACGACAACTAATTCCCCCTAATCCTAACATCCTGCTCAAACCCTTTCACAGAAATAAATGAATCACAATCAAAGCTAGATTAAGCTCTGCCTACGATATTCTTAATCTGTTCCATTTGTTGGAGAATCATCCCCGTATCCTCTTTCTTCTGTGGCAACAATACCTTAGGATTCTTGATCGACTTAGACTCTAGGGCTAGTTTCACCACAGACTGCATGTCACTGACATAATGGATAGTCAAGCCTTCAAGATAATCTTGCTTGATCTCACTGACATCCTTTTCATTCTCTTGGCACATGATCAAGGTTTTCATTCCTGCCCGTCTTGCTGCTAAGACCTTCTCCTTGATACCTCCTACAGGCAGCACCTTTCCACGCAAAGTAATCTCCCCAGTCATCGCCAGAGAGGACTTTACCAAACGCTGTGTGAAGAGAGAGGCAAGAGAAGTAAACATCGTGATACCCGCAGAGGGACCATCTTTGGGTATAGCGCCCGCAGGGATATGCAAGTGTACATTCCAGCGGTTAAAAGCCTCATAAGGGATTCCCAATATATCAGCTTGCGTTTTCAAATAAGTAAATGCCAATGAGGCAGATTCTTTCATCACATCGCCAAGCTGACCTGTCAAGCTCAGTCTGCCGTTTCCTGGTGTGAGCGTAGACTCAATAAAAAGGATTTCCCCTCCTACAGATGTCCATGCAAGCCCTACCGCGACACCTGGCACTTCCTGCTTTTGGTAGACTTCATTTTCAAACTTCTTAACGCCAAGGAAGTCCGTCAAATTCTTGTCTGTCACGCGGATCTGCTCCTTCCCATCGATCACGATCTGCTTAGCCGCTACTCGACATACGGAAGAGACGCGCTGTGCGAGATTGCGCACACCAGACTCGCGGGTGTAATATTCAATGACAGACCTTATGGCCTTAGGGGTGATATTGAGCTGGATGCTTTTAAGCCCATGGTCCTTACGGAGCTTGGGAATCAAGTGCTTTTTGGCGATCTGCTGTTTCTCTTCTTGCGAGTACCCATTGATCTCAATAATCTCCATTCTGTCTCTAAGGGCAGGATGAATGGTCGAGAGTGTATTGGCCGTACAAATGAACATGACGCGCGAGAGGTCATACTCTACTTCCAGATAATTGTCTCTGAAGGAGTCATTTTGTTCAGGGTCTAGTACCTCCAACAAAGCAGATGCAGGGTCGCCTCTAAAATCAGATCCTACCTTGTCGATCTCATCCAACATGAATACAGGATTGGAGGTCGAAGCTTTTTTGAGTCCTTGGATGATCCTTCCAGGCAATGCGCCTATATATGTACGGCGATGACCACGAATCTCTGCCTCATCGCGTGCCCCTCCCAGACTGATGCGAATAAACTCCCTGTCCATGGATCGGGCAATAGACTTCCCAAGGGAGGTCTTCCCTACGCCAGGAGGGCCGTAGAAACACAAAATAGGAGACTTTTTATCTGCTTTGAGTTGGAGAACTGCCAGATGCTCAAGGATACGCTCCTTGACTTTTTCTAGGCCAAAATGATCATCGTCCAGGATCTTCTTCACTTTGGAGAAATCGATGGAATCCTTGGAATAATTTTCCCAAGGAAGGTCGAGTAGCCATTCGATGTAGTTCATGATGATGCCATAATCGGGCATCGCAGGCGTCAGACGCGACAAACGCGTCAGCTCTTTCATGAATACACGGTCGACAGCCTCAGGCCAAACCTTGCGCTCAGCACGAAGGCGCAGCCCTTCGATATCGTTTTCTAGCCCCGATTCGCCTAACTCGTCTTGAATCGTGCGGATCTGCTGGCGCAGAATGTATTCTCTTTGTTGTTTCTCTAAATCTACTTTGACCTTCGAGTGGATTTCTTCACTCAACTCTAGCACTTTCAACTCATCGGTCAGATGACGAAGTACCAATTCGCCTTTCTCCAACAGCTCATCAATCTCTAACACTTCCTGCTTCTGCGGAACTTCTAGATTGAGATTAGAAGCAATAAAATGTGTGAGAAAACTTAGGCTGTCAATATTATCAAGGGCAATTTTTGCCTCGCTTGGTAGGTTGGGCGAGAGATCGATGATACGGCTCGCTTCTTCCTTGAGACTGTACATCAAGGCTTTGGCCTGATCTATAGAGGGAAAAATTTCAGGAACGCGATTGATTTTGGCTTTGAAGTAGGGCTCGTCACCCGTAAAAGCTTCTATTCGAAACTTAGAGCGACCTTGTATGACGATGGTCACGCTGCCATCGGGCATCTTGATAAGCTTCAAGATACGGGCAATGGTACCACAATTGTAAAGATCGTTGATCGTAGGTGTCTCAATCTCAATATTATTTTGGGCTACCACACCTATGAGCTTCCGCTCCTTGGCATACATTTCCTTGACCAGGTGGATCGACTTGTCCCGTCCCACTGTGATGGGGATCACAACGCCAGGAAATAGCACTGTATTTTTGAGGGTGAGAATCCCAATTTCTTCAGGGAGTTCATCTTGAAGATCTTCCTGCTCATCTACAGAAGTGATGATAGGAAAATCGTCATCAAAAAAACTCTCAGTATCAAAATTAAAAAATGTCATATATCTATTCTGAATAAACAAAGGAAGCGATGAATCCAAGTACCCTGAAATGGCGCACTCTCTTTTACTTCCTCTGTTTCAATCGTTCGCAAGCTGCAAATATCGACTCTTTTGTACGAAAGAATGCACAAAATTTTGGATAATTTTTCTCTATCTCCCAAAATAACGATTATTTTCACGCCCTCGCGTGAAAATGCGGGTATATTTGACAACCTTAGCAGCAAATCCCATGACTAGCAGGTAAGATTTTTTCCCTGGAAATTCAGAATTCATCTTTCCTAAAGAACCATGAGATTGCTTAATTTGCAGGTTGTAACTTCAAACGAGTCTATTCACATAAAAATATCTTGATCAAATGAGTGTCGCCTTTAAAGACATAGTAGCGGTAACAGGTAGTCCTGGGTTGTATCAGATTGTCAAGGCTGACGACCGTGCCATCGTTGTGGAGTCCCTTGACGGACGCAAGAAACGCCAACTGATCAAAGGGAATATGGTCGTATCCAAGTTGACCGATGTAAGTATTTACACAAAAACGGATAGCGAACCCTTGGTCACCATTTTCAAATCGATTCAAGAGCAATTTGGCACAGAACTTCCTGTCGAAAAAAAGAGCTCGAAAAATGAGTTGATGGATTTTCTGGGGAAAGTGCTACCCGATTTCGATGAGGAGCGCGTATACCCCTCCAATGTCAAAAAACTCATTTCATGGTACCATATCATGTTGGGCTTGGGAGTGGAATTCGTAGTAGAGGACGAAGAAGAAAAGGAAGAAGGTGAGGAAGCTGCCGCTGCTGAAGAAACAACAGAAGAACTAGCAGCAACAGAGGAAACGACACCTGCTGAAGAAGAATAATTTTCATCCTCTGGGAGGTCTGAATAAAGGCCTCCCCTTCCTATAGGTATGCTGGATATGGACCTTCCGCTTCATCCCTTTTTTGTACACTTTCCCGTAGCCCTTTTGACTCTTAGTGGCCTCGCGTATATCGCAGCGATCTTTCATGAACGTGCGTTTTATCAGCGTGCAGGATTCTTATTGCATGTAGCGGGGATATTGGGGAGCATCGGGGCGATTTTCACAGGTAGAGGAGCTGAAGCGGAAATTGTGCATACAGAGGCAATTCACGAGTTGGTAGAATTGCATGAGAAGCTGGCCTATGTCATGGTGTGGATCTTGATTATGCTCCTTCTTTGGCAATACTTGAGAGGGGCCAAACAAACCAAAGTGGAGATGGGTATCTTTGCCTTGGTATTTGTCGCTAATATGGGCCTCATGCTCTTTAGCTCTCATCTCGGTGGAGAAATGGTCTACAAAGAAGGAGCGGGCGTCTATCCTATGGAACCTGCATTGAAAGCGCAGTTTCAACAAGAACAAGAAGAAAAATATCCTTAAGAAAAGCAGGAGGTGATACAGGAATAAATATCAGCAACTATTGACCTACTCCCCTTACCTTCATTCGCAGCCTCTCAAAATATACAGATCTATGACACGCCTCATTTTCGGTTTATTCGCATTTTTCATTCTCCTCACAGGATGTACAGACAACCGCATCCAGACCTCCTTTTTTACCCAAGGAAATTGTGAAGCATGTAAGCCTATCATAGAAGAGGCTGTGAAAAATGTACGCGGCGTAAAAGAAGCTGAATGGATCTATGAATCCTCCGTGACGGTCGTCGTCTATGATACCTCAGCTGTGGATTTCAAAGAAATCCAGGAAGCCGTGTCTAAGGTGGGATTTGGGACGGCATATTTCCCTGCTGATGAAGAAGCAAAAAAGGCACTACCTATCTGCTGCCAAGAAGCCACAGCTAGAGAGATAAAGCCCTTTATTCCTTTGCCTCCTGGTCACGGCATCGAGCAAAAGTAACAAGAGAAGATGGCTTGTGAATGCCGCTTTTCTTCATGAAACAACATAAATGGCCTCCCAAGCATTTCCTGGGAGGCATTTTTATATTCTACTTATTGTTTTTGAATCCGCTGGGTAAAGCTCCCTCTTGTATGCATCACTTTTACGAGATACATGCCTTGAGAAAGTTTCGTCAAGTCAACTTGATTGGACGTACTCTCCAGGATTTTTCGACCATTCACATCCAAGACCTCTACCCTCTCTAATCTAACCTGTGCATCTATACTCCTGATTGTCAAAACATCTTTGACAGGATTCGGGAAGACTTCCCATCCCAGCGTTACTGCTTCGTCCACACTTACGGCTGTTACTGTGACTTGCTGGGTCAGGGTATCCGTTCCACAGTCATTGGATACAATCAATTGGACGGTGTACTGCCCTGGACTTGCATAGGTATGTAAGGGGAAAGCCATTATACTCGTATTTCCATCGCCAAAATTCCATGAGTAGTTCGCCGCATCCACACTTTGATCGCTGAATGCTACCTCCAACTCATTGGGAGTGAAACCAAAAGCTGCTACAGGGACATCCGCCTCTGTGACAGTAATGATATTAGATGTGGGGCTCACACAGCCTTGGGAAGATACCAACTGCAGACTGTAGTCCCCTGCCACATTGACGCCCAATACTTGGTTTATTCCTCCTGTGCTCCACAAGTAGTTATAACCCGTAGAGCCTGTCAGTAAAATAACTTGCTCGCCAGGACAGAGTGTAACGTCGTTGCCATTGGCAGCAATCGTAGGCGCAGGAGGAAGGGGATTGACAACCACACTTGCAGGAGAAGAAAGTGGGCTTGTAGCAGAGCCATTTCCTACTGTCACGGTATAGGTTCCTGCAGTCGTAACTTCAATCGTCGGACTCGTCTCTCCTGTACTCCATAAGTAGCTCGCAAACTGTCCCTGTACCCCCAACTGCAACGTATCTCCTTGGCAAATCTCAAATGATCCTGTATTGGCTACGATGATGGGCGCGAATAACAGATTTTGAGTTAGTGAATCCAGGGGAAAAGTCATGATAGAACGCGCAAATGTACCTGCAATCAACTGTTTGGCTACCAAGTCAATTTCCAAATCATACACGGGAATGGAAGGCATATTATTTCCAATTCGATGCCAGTTATCCCCTCCATTAGCTGTTCCATAAACGCCTCCATCTGTCGCCACAAAAATCAATTCATCCGATCCAGGATAAATATAGATGTCATTGACAGCTTGCTGCGGCAGGTCGCCCGAAATATCTTTCCAGGTCACGCCATAATCATTCGTACGGTGAATATGCGGAATAAATTCATTCCACTTGTAGCCTGAGTGCGAGACAAATGCCCTTCCAGCTACAAGGGGTGAAGGTTTGACACACGTGACATACCTGTTGGGTAGATTCCCTGTGATATTGATCCAGTTGGTCGCGCCATTGTCTTGCGTCACCCACACATTCCCATCAGAGGTTCCTGCATAGAGGACGTCTGCCTCCACAGCAGAAGCGTTGACTGTACTAATCGTATGATACCTTGAACCAAAAATAACCCCGTCTGTCAAATCCTGACTGATGGGCGTCCAATTTTGGAAGGGACCGCCTGTATTTTCCCAGATGCGGTAGGTTCCCGTATACTGTGTATCGGCCCCAAACTCACTCAATACGAAGGGCTGGTCCCAGTTGGTACGATCGCCTGGCGGGGGGCTGTGATTGATGAAACTTTGCCCCCCATCAAATGTTACGACGATATTTCCATTTTGGGTTTCGGCATAAAATACAGCAGAATCTACGGGATCAAAGCGCATTTGAAAGCCATCACCTCCATAGATCCGAGGCCAATTATTGATATTTTGTGCATTTCCTCCTGTCGAACCATTATCCTGCGCCCCTCCGTAGTATACGCCAGGCTTGTGGGGATTGACTGCTACACGATAAAATTGAGTATTGGGAATGTTTTCGATGTCTGACCAGTTGTCACCTCCATCAACAGATTTGTACAGCCCACCGTCCGTCGCAAGATAGATGTGTCCGTTGAGGTCATATTGCAAATCGTGCTTATCTGCATGCACCTCATATGTGTACCAAGGAGGCCCTGCCATAGACCAATTCGTTCCTCCGTTTGTACTTCGATATAAATCCACTCCCAAGACAAATAGCTCGTCAGGATTAGTAGGATTCACCCGTATCTGTCCAAAATACCAGCCAAAGCCTCCCGAAACACCTAAGGGAAGATCCCCTGTCACATTGCTCCAGCTCGCTCCTCCATCCAGTGTTTTGTACACGCCTTCGAAGAAATAATTGCTCCCTACCACCAATGCATACATGATCTGGGGATTGGGAGGATAGACGGCAAATCCAATCCGTGATTGCTGTCCTGCGGGAAGACCTGTGGAGGGGTTGGTAAAAGTACTCCCGCCATTTGTAGAGCGCCAAATCTTGCTATTAGGTCCAACGCCCACACTCTCTTGATTGTTGCGGATGCGATCCCAAGTAGCCACAAGTAGATTGCCTGAATTGACAGGATCAAGTGCCAGGTCAATAGCTCCTGCTTGATCGGAAGCAAATAAAATCTGGCTCCATGTATCGCCTCCATTAAGAGACTTATATAGGCCACGGTCATTACTTCTGACGAAGGGCAATCCCATCGCAGCCGCATAGATAATGTTCGAGTTATTGGGATCTATTTCAATGCGAGAAATGATACTGGCATCCTTGAGGCCCTTAAATGTCCAGGTTTGGCCTCCATTGGTACTTTTGTACACACCATCTCCAATAAATGGATAGCCAGAAATATTGTGGTCGCCTGTCCCTACATAAATGGTTTCGGGATCATTGGGGTCCAGCGTGATCTCACTGATCGCGAGGAAGGCAAAATCGTCAAATATTGGCGTCCAAGTAGCCCCTCCGTCGGTTGTCTTATGGATGCCTCCTGCGGCTGAGCCTACATAGATCGTATCAGGTTGCGTAGGGTGTATCGCTACTACATTGATCCGTCCACCAATATTTCCTGGCCCTTCTGTCAGCCAAGACCCGTCCCATCCTTGGGGGGTAGCTTGTGCAGATTTCTGTGCGGGATTCATCATCGCTTCCTTGTATGCGCGATAGTCAAAGCCTACATCAGGATAGCTTCTCATCAAAAAGAAATGATCCACAGGCTCTAGGAGTTTTTCCTCTTTCGGCAGTGGTTGTTGTGGCTGGGGTTGCCATAATGTGTAGACCAGTCCTGATAAGGCGAGAACCAGTAGCCCAGAAAGATATAGGCGTGTTTTCTGCATGGGTTTGTTTTTGGGAATTATATAGAAATATAGAAATAAATATAAGAAGGGCACGAAAATATATTGATCAAAAATCTGCCTTTATGCTCAACCAATGCCGCTTTTGCTAAAAATACTAACACCCATCTAATTTTCTACTAATTTTATTTGTTTTTACTAAAAATTTCCCTGAATTTAGCTAATGAATTGAGTAATTATCTAATATTTATAGCATCCAAAATGGCGAAGACTTATAGACCTAGATTAAGCCGGAGCGCCCGAGAGGCGTTTGGATCTGGCACAATTTCGGGGGGAGCTGGATCGGTTACCTCTTGGACAGGATCCTCCCCTGGAAACCTCAAGATCAGTTTTAAAGGACTGGCTATACTGGTGGTAGCAGTTTTTGTGACCAACATCACTACCCATACCTTATTCAATCCTGCGATGGGCGCAGGTACCCCTGGTAGTGCTGGCATATCCAGCAGCGCCCCCTACAACTCCGACGGACCCAGTCTATATCTGATGGATGAGGCGAGCTTATTTGTGCATCAGCCCGATGCCTTTGAGAAGAAGGTAAGGGAGATCAGTCGCATGCTAGATGTTGCACCCGAATGGCTGATGGCTGTGATGTACTCTGAATCAAAATTTGATGCTGGGGTGAAAAACTACAAGGGAAGCGGGGCGACTGGCCTGATACAATTTATGCCTATGACGGCATCGGAGATGGGTGTATCCCTAGATCGACTAGGCAGAATGGATCACTTGCAGCAGTTGGAATATGTGTATATGTACCTGCAAACTGTCCGGGACCGATACGGCAATTTTGATGGATTGACCGAGCTTTATTTGGCTATCTTATATCCCAAAGCCATCAATCAGGAGTATTGCTATACCTTGTATGCATCCCCAAGCAAAAAGTATAAGCAGAACTCTGGTCTTGACGAAAACAAAGATGCGCGGGTAACCGTGAGTGACATTGACAAGCGCATGCAGCGCCTTTATCCACAAGCCTATATTGCCAAGCCTGCTTAAGCCAAAAGCTAATAGATCACGTCGTTTAGTTTACGTCTGCCTTCTCGCTACAATACACTATTGAATATCAAAGCAGAACGCCCCCTTTTTAAAAGCATCTAGTATGTGAATGTTGGTTTACATCTCGCTTTTATCGCGCGCTTCTATACCATACAACCTAAATATGTACCCGTTCTTTTCAATCTTTGCGCTGTTTTACCTTTACTAATTTTACGGGGTTCAAAGTTGCCATAGGCTTTGAACCCTCTTTTACGTTAGGCCTTCAGACGAAGGACATGCGATAGAAGAATCTGATAGACTTATATTTATGGTCCTGAATGTATAGGGTGCATTTTCATCTTAAGTTGACAGACAGATGTAAGAGGTCATCCCGTGAGAGGGATCACGTCTCAACATCTGACCTCTTACTTAATTCTTCATCAAAGATGATACATCTACTAGCATTCCATTGGGATCTTTTAATAACAATCTCCGCTGGCCATAGAATGTATCTATCGGTGGTGCCACGATTGTATACCCCGCTTCTTGTGCTATCTGATATTGGACTTCCACATCCTCTACGACGAATGTAGGATAGATCCCCTCAGGATGCGCCTGAAAATCTTCTGGCACCATCTCATGTGTACGGTCAATGATGCCTAGCTCAAAAGGCTGATCCGCATCCTTGAGTTGGATGAACCAATCGCTATCAAAATTGATCTGAAATCCAAAAAGTCGGACATAAAAGTCCCGACTTCCTGGTAGATCATCTGAGCAGATATTGAACATGAATCGTTGAAGAGCCATCTGCTTACGAATTATTTAAGGAATTTTCTGTTTCGACAATTTCATTCATGACATTGACCTGATGGCGAATCGACTCTTGGTGAATCATCTTCAAGATCTCAGTCAATATATCCTCACTCAATCCTCTACTTTTTCCAAATAAGATTCGATCCTTGATGATCTCATCCCATCGGGAACGCTGAAGAATGGTAATATTATTTTCCTTCTTGTACATCCCGATCTGACGAGCAATATCCATGCGTTGGGCCAACTTCTCTATCAAGATATGATCTAGCTCATCGATAGACTCTCTGAGGAGTTCTAGTTTATTGACAAATCCAGGATCATCACTCGCTTTCTGGCGATAGATCAAATCTTCCAAAATCTCTCCCAGTCGCGCGGGCGTAACCTGCTGCTTGGCATCGCTTAGCGCTTTATCTGGATTGATATGCGATTCAATCATCAATCCGTTGAAGTTGAGATCCAGAGCTTTTTGGGAAACGGCCTGAATAAGATCTCTCCTACCTGAAATGTGACTTGGGTCACAAATGATGGGAATCTCTGGGTGAAGACGACGTAATTCAACTGGAATTTCCCACATGGGGCGATTGCGATATTTTTTCTCGCCATGTACGGAAAATCCACGATGAATAGCTGCTAGCTTATGAATGCCTGCCCTATGCAAGCGTTCAAATGCTCCAATCCAAAGTTTCAAATCTGGATTCACAGGGTTCTTGATCAATACAGGAATATCCACTCCTTCCAACGCATCAGCAATTTCCTGCACCCCGAAAGGATTCGTGGTCGTGCGTGCACCAATCCAGAGAATGTCAATATTGGTTCGCAGGGCCTCGTAGACGTGCTTGACGTTGGCCACTTCCACACACACGGGTTTTCCCACGACTTCTCCTGCTTCTTTGATCCACTTGAGTCCCACACTGCCTACTCCCTCAAAAGAGTTGGGACGTGTACGGGGTTTCCAGATGCCTGCCCGCAGGACATGCACGTCGTGTTTGGCCACACCTTGAACCGAGGCCATCACCTGCTCGGGAGACTCTGCGCTACAAGGGCCTGCGATGTTGAGCTGGTCCCCTAGACCTAGTCCCCATTCGCTAATAGGTGTAATCGTCATTTTATCCATTGTCGAGTTTGTGTTCAAGATCTGGGCCGTCAAGAAGTATGTGCTATCTCCCCAGATTAAGTCCTTACTTGAGTATTTTCTTAATTTTATTGGCTTCTTCCATCAACTGATAAACTTGATCGTAATCGGATGCTTGGATCAGATCTCTGAATTGCTGCATTTTGCTGAGATACTCATCGAGCACGTCGATCAAATTATGCGCATTTTGTTGGTAAATATCTGCCCACATACGGGGAGAGCTTTTGGCTAGTCTCACGGTGGAGGCAAATCCCCCACTGGCCAAGTCGAAAATATTTGCTTCGCTCTGTTCTTTTTCCAAAACTGTCAAAGCAAGCACAAAAGAAGAAATATGTGACACATGCGATACATAGGCTGCGTGTACATCATGTGCTCGCGAATCCATATAAGTTACCCGCATAAAAAGGCTCTTAAACAGTCTTTCGGCAAGTAAGAAAGCATCTGCATCACTATCTTCCCGATCGCAGATAATTGCTGCCTTATGCTGAAACAAATTATTGATTGCAGCAGAAGGGCCTGAGAATTCCGTCCCCGCCATCGGATGTGCCAGGACGGCTCTACGGCGATTGGGGTGATCATGGATGATTTGCGAGATCTCAGATTTGGTCGAACCCATATCAATCGCGACACCACCCGGCCTCAAATAGTCTAGCACCATAGGAAATAGTTTCCCTAAGGCATTGACAGGTGTGGCGAGCACCACGACATCTGCCATCCTGCAACCATCCCTCATATCCACAATCTCACCTACCAACCCTAAGTCTAGAGCTTCTTGTGCATGGGAGTCACTTTTTTCCACCCCGAGTAGACTGGTGGCAAACCCATTAGACTTTAGGTCCTTTGCCAGTGAGCCGCCGATTAGGCCAAGTCCTATGATGGTGACGACCATTTCCTTATTCTTTCTTTCGCATTATACTTGTGGCACTGAGAGCATCTTCACCCGCTGAATGGCCTCTTCGTAGGTTCTTTCATTCGCACAAAGAGACAGACGGATATATCGATTCCCTTGACTCCCGAAAATAAATCCTGGCGCGATAAACACACGCGCCTGATTCAGAATCCATTCAGAGTAAGCTTGGCCGCTTTCTGCACGCTCAGGGATACGTCCCCAGACAAACATGCCTCCTCTACCCTTTTCATAGGTACATTCCAGAAGATCCATGAGTTGAAAAGCAAAACTCCTACGCTCGGCATAAATTTCATTTTGTGTTTGATGCCACTGAAAACTCATCCCAAGTGCGGTGATAGCTGCCTGCTGGATAGGAAGAAACATCCCCGAATCCATATTGCTTTTGACTTTAAGGACTGTCTGAATATAATCTTCAGCACCTGCCAGCACCCCTACTCTCCAACCTGCCATATTGTGTGACTTGCTCAAGGAGTTTAACTCAATTGCCACCTTCTCTGCTCCACGGATCGACAGGATACTCAGTGGGTTAGGATTGAGAATCAAAGAATATGGATTGTCATGACACAAGAGGATCTGATGCTTTTGGGCAAATGCCACGAGTTTTTCGAAAGTCTCTTTATGCGCCAGGGCACCTGTCGGCATATGGGGATAGTTGAGCCACATCATTTTGACTTTGCTTAGATCTTGCTCGGCAAGAGATTCTAGATCAGGTTGCCAGTCTGTCTCTCCATGTAGCTCGTAGTACTTCACCTCGGCCCCCGCAATTCGAGCAGCAGAGGCATAGGCTGGGTAGCCTGGATTGGGAACGAGGACTTCATCTCCTGGATTCAAAAAAGCAGTAGAGATGTGCATGATCCCTTCCTTTGAGCCAATCAAAGGCAACAATTCAGATCCAGGATCAAGGGTTACCCCGTAGATAGCAGCATACCAATCGCTGAAGGCTTTGCGCAGTTGTGGAATGCCTTTGTAGGGTTGGTAGCCGTGATTCCCAGGCTCTACAGCTGCGTTGATCAAAGATTTGATCGTATCCTCTGCGGGCATGAGATCTGGATTTCCAATTCCTAGGTTGATGATGTTGGCACCTTGGGCATTGCGCTGGCGGATCTCCCCCAGCTTTTGAGCAAAGTAGTAGGTCTTTACGTGTGAAATTCTGTCAGCAGCGGCGATAATCATAAGTGCAGATTTAAGTATATAAGAACGAGTAGTAAAAGGAGCTTCAGATGTATCAGGTCAAAGGGTCTAGCACCTGTTCTCCTGTGGTGATAAATGTATCTTCTTGTACCCCTTGGCTGTATTCTCCCAAAACCATCAGTTCAGCCACGAGTGGTTGGATGGCCTGAAGCGCCAATTGGTATCGATCATATGCTTCAAATGTCAAGTCGATATGGAAAAAATAAGTCCAAGGCTTCCCTTCGATGGGTAAAGACTGGATCTTGGTCAGGTTCATTTTATAGATACTCAAGATGCTCAAGATCTCGGCTAAAGATCCTACTTCGTGTTTCAGATGAAAGCAAAGGGACGATTTATTTACGTGATTATGAGAAACTTGATGTTTGGGATCATTTGCCAAGACCAGAAACCGAGTATAGTTTTCTTGATGCGTCTCGATGTGTGCCACTAAGGATTCAAGTCCGTACAACTCGCCTGCAATAGAAGAAGCGATGGCTCCCCAAGCGGGATTGTCTCGTGCCTGAACCCACTCTGCGCTGGCAGCGGTATCTTCTCGCTCCACCAATTTGATGTGGGGATACTGGCGAAAGAACGCACGGCACTGCGCGATCGCCATCGGATGAGAATGTACTTCTTGCAGCTGATCGATGGTCGTACCAGGAAGCGTCAACAGATGGTGCCCTATACGCAGATAGACTTCCCCCACTACCCTCGCACGTGAATTACGTAGCAGCTCATAGTTTTGTAAGATGGTTCCAGCGAGGCTATTCTCGATCGCAAGCATCGCAAACTTCTCCTGCGCTTGCTCCATGAACAAAAATAACTCTGGAAAAGTCGCCGCTGGTTCAACCTCTACATCCGTACCGAAGTATTTCCGTGCCGCAAGCTCGTGAAAAGCTCCACGGGTACCTTGAATCACTACAGTTGAAGCGTCTGTTAGAGTTGAAGTTTCCATGCGATCAAAAGCCTAATATTTTTTACATCTCAACAAAAAAGCATCCCATGATATTGGGATGCTTCATATTTATTTTTACCAACAAAGTAATCCCAGTTTATTCCGAATAAGAATAAAAGTAAAATCGGGCTACTTTATATGTGTATGTCTGTGTCATTACTTCAATACTAATTCAAAAATATTACAATCACAAGCCATAAATCGAAGATCTCGAAAAATTTAGATGTGTTTTTTACGAATAAGGAAATTAAAATAACTATATACCTCTCAATATCAGTGTATTACAAATTTATCCTCTTTTAATCTAGACATGAATGCCACAGCCCGATGGATATCTTCATACAGGACTCGATCTGTCTCGACCATAGGTACGACCTCTCGAAACGCTTTCAGTAGCGGCATTAATCTTGTGCCTGTCCTAGCGGGTGCTCGATAATACAGGGCCTGGGATGCATTCATGAGTTCGATGGCCAAGATATGGTGTAGATTTTCCAATACGCGCAAACACTTAGTAGCTGCATTGGCTCCCATACTCACATGATCCTCTTGATTGTTTGAGGAAGGAATGGTATCGACAGAAGCTGGCGTACAAAGCTGTTTATTTTGAGAAACGATACTTGCGGCAGTATACTGCGGAATCATCAAACCAGAGTCTAAACCTGGATTCTTGACCAAAAAGAGGGGAAGTTCTCGTACACCTGAAAGCAACTGGTAGGTCCTACGCTCCGAAATACTGGCCAATTCTCCCACAGCAATCGCGAGGAAGTCAAGCGCCAATGCGAGCGGCTGCCCATGAAAATTCCCCCCAGAGAGAATCAAATCCTCCTCAGGAAAGATATTGGGATTATCCGATACACTCATCGCTTCTGTCTCAAACACCGATCTACAGTAAGCGATGGCGTCCCTGCTCGCACCGTGTACTTGAGGGATACAGCGGAATGAATAAGGGTCCTGTATATAAGACTTAGCTCGATGCGTAATTTCAGAGTCTTCCAATAATTTACGGATTAAGCTTGCCGTTTGGAGTTGTCCCTGATGTGGACGAATCTTGTGAATCGCTTCGTGGAAAGGCTGAATCTGCCCATCAAAGGCATCCAAACTCAACGCTGCAATATAGTCTGCCATCTCTGCCAAATGCTGCGCCCAGATAATCACATGCACTCCATAAGCCAGCATGAACTGTGTCCCATTGAGCAAAGCCAAGCCCTCCTTGGCATCTAGTTCGAGGGGAGACCACCCCATACGTTGAAGCATCTCACCTCCTGACACACGTTCATTCTCAATATACACTTCACCCTCTCCAATTAGTGGGAGTGCCAAGTGTGCCAAAGGAGCTAAATCCCCGCTAGCTCCTAGCGATCCTTGTGTATAAATAACAGGAAGAATATCGTGATTGAAGAAATCTAGGAGTCGCTGAACCGTAGCTAGATGAACACCTGAATGCCCCAGTGCCAAGGATTTGATTTTGAGTAAGAGCATCAAACGAACGATTTTCTTTGGCACCTCCTCCCCTAACCCGCAAGCGTGAGAACGTAAGAGATTCACCTGCAATTTGCGCCGGTCTTCAGGGGCAATTCTTTTGTCACACAAATACCCAAAACCTGTATTGATCCCATAGATAGCTTCATCTCCCCTGGCCAAGCGTGCATCCAGGTAGTCTCGGCATTGCTGAATACTAGATTTAGAGGCCTCCGAAAGCTCCAGCTTTTGTGGAGGGCTGGTAAGCATCGCCTCGATTCTGTCGAGTGTCAATGCCTCTGCGTGAATGTTCATGCGATAGATGTTATGTGTCCCTTTTATGTGTGTACAAAAACGGGGAAAGTGATCCTTCCCCCATTCCTAAATCCTGATTTACCAAAAGAAATACTTATGAAAGTACCTTAAGCTTCTCTACGATTCCCTCAATCTTCAAGGCTTCTTGTTCCCCTGTTTTCATATTTTTGAGTTGGAAAACACCAGAGGCCGCTTCCTCAGTCCCGATAATCAATGTGTAAGGAATATCTTTCTTATCTGCATAGGTAAATTGCTTTCTCATTTTAGCCCCTGCATCAGGATAATACTCGCTTGCGATTCCCGCTTGACGCAATTGATTGAGGGCCTTCAGTGCTTCTCCCCTTGTCTCTGTCCCAAAATTCACCAACAAAACCTCCACAGTCGTGGGGCGAATCTCTTCAAACAAGCCCAGTTCTTCCATGACTACGTAAATACGATCTGCTCCGAAGGAGATCCCTACCCCTGATAAGCCGTCTACGCCAAATACACCTGTCAGATTCGCATAGCGACCCCCTCCGCAGATGGATCCCATCTTGACTTCATGCGCTTTGACCTCAAAAATGGTCCCTGTATAGTAGTCCAGCCCACGTGCCAACTCCAGATTGAAGTCGATGGTCGCTCTGTCTATCTCAAAAGACTCTAGCAAGGAAAATACTTCTCGCATTTCCTCTACCCCCTTGGAACCCATCTCTGATGGGGCTAGTTTTTCTCCTAAAAAGTCGAGTTTGGCTTGATTGTCCCCCTCAAAGCCGATCAACTCGAAGAGCATGTCAGGCGCATCCCCATCAATTCCTCTTCCGATCAATTCTTCTCTCACCTTCTCCTTACCGATCTTGTCCAGCTTGTCGATCGCGATACACATGCTGGTAAACTTATCGGGATGGCCGATTACCTCTGCATAACCTGATAAGATCTTGCGATTGTTGATGAGTATCGAGAAACCAGGAAGGCCGAGCTTGGAAAGTACTTCATCAAAAATCGCCACGAACTCAGCTTCGTACACAAGTGAATCTGAACCGACCACATCTGCGTCACATTGATAAAACTCTCGGTAGCGCCCCTTCTGTGGGCGATCTGCTCTCCACACAGGCTGAATTTGATATCGTTTGAATGGAAAGGTCAAGGTCCCACGATTCATGACGACGTAGCGCGCAAAGGGAACCGTCAAATCATAGCGAAGTGCTTTCTCTGAAATCTCAAAGCTCAGCTTCTGACTATCATTCAGATGTTGCGCTTTTTTTAGAAAATCGCCGTTATTTAGGATCTTAAAAATCAGTCGGTCACCTTCCTCCCCATATTTTCCAGTCAGGACCGAAAGATTCTCCATAGAAGGAGTTTCTAAGGGCGGATACCCATACTTGCGAAAGACAGACCGAATCGTATCAAAAATATATTCCCGCCGCATCATCACTTCGGGACCAAAATCACGTGTACCTTTGGGAATAGAGGGTTTTTGTGCCATGTGTAAATCGTAGGTAAAGCAGAAAGGCTAGGCGATAATAGACTGGTTATCCGATACTTGCCTATTGCTTTTTTGATAAATGAAAAAAGGAGAATATAAAACTAGGACAAAGATACCTGTTTTCTAAAATTTTTGTATGTTGTATATGATATATGAGCCAAATTTCAACCTTTTCTTTTAAGGCACATCATTAATCAAACGACATACAAAAACTAATAATTTCAAGGAAATGGATTTTATCATATATGGCGCAGCAGCCCTTTTCGGATTGGCTATGTTTAGAAGCGGTTGGGTAGTCGTGCGGCAGCAACAGGCAGTCGTCCTTCAGCGTCTCGGAAAGTTCCAACGCGCTGTACCTGCAGGTTTTCACTTTAAGATCCCCTTTGTGGATCAAGTAGCAGGTAAGGTAAACCTGAAAGTCCAACAGCTCGATGTAAATGTAGAGACCAAAACCAAGGACGATGTATTCGTCCATCTTAAAGTTTCTGTACAGTACTTCGTGATCAAGAGTAAAGTTTATGATGCATTTTATGAACTGGAAGATCCTAAGACACAGATCACATCTTATGTCTTTGACGTAGTCCGTGCAGAGGTTCCTAAATTGAAGCTAGATGAAGTATTTGCACGAAAGGACGATATCGCGATTGCCATCAAGGCAGAACTAGCTGAAGCGATGGACGGATATGGATATGGAATCGTGAAGGCCCTCGTCACAGATATTGACCCTGATAAGCAGGTAAAGCAGGCCATGAACCGTATCAACGCAGCAGAGCGTGAAAAAGTAGCGGCTCAGTACGAAGCAGAAGCTGAGCGTATCAAGATCGTAGCCATTGCCCAAGCAGAAGCCGAAAGTAAGAAGCTACAAGGTCAGGGTATCGCTGATCAGCGTCGCGAAATCGCCAAAGGTTTAGAAGATTCTGTAGAAGCCTTGAATAAAGTGGGGATCAACTCTCAGGAGGCATCTGCCCTGATCGTAGTGACGCAGCACTATGACACGCTACAGGCGATGGGCTCAAACTCCAAGTCCAACTTGATCCTGCTCCCGAACTCTCCATCCAACGCGAGTGATATGATGAATCAGATGATTACGTCCTTTACTGCTGCTAGCATGATGGGAAACGAGATGAACAAGAGTAACATTTCTGCGACCCGTGAAGAGGGCTCCAAGCGCTTGTCTGACTTCCGTATTTCAAGCGATAATGAATAGAAAAAAGATGCAAAAGTCTCTGGATCTTTTTCATACATGAACCCGTATCTCCTACACAGTTTTATACCATACCTTGTATACCCGGCTTTATGTCGGGTATTTTTTTTGAGGGCCGGCCATATACTCTTCCAGTCAATGCCTGTTTTTCTCCTCTTATCTGCAAAAGTAAGTACGTTTGTTAATGTACATTTGTCATCTCCCACAAAAGATGTAAGATTGTCCCAGAATCGCATTCGACACACAAACAATATTCAGTCATATGAAACCCACATTATTGGTATTGGCCGCAGGAATGGGAAGCCGCTATGGTGGACTCAAACAGGTAGATCAGGTAGGCCCATCAGGAGAAACCATCATCGACTATTCTGTCTACGATGCTATTCGTGCAGGATTTGGGAAGGTGGTATTCGTCATCCGTAAGGAAATAGAAACGGCTTTTAAGGAAGCTTTTGGAAATAAATTCTCAGACCAGATCGAGGTTGTCTATGTTCATCAGGAATTGGACATGCTGCCCGAAGGATTTTCTGTACCCGAAGGTCGCGTCAAACCTTGGGGGACTGCGCATGCCGTGATGATGGCTCAAGAAGCTATTCAGGAGCCTTTTGCCATGATCAATGCAGACGATTTCTACGGGCGCGAGGCTTTTGAGGTCATCGGGAAATTTTTGGCTGCAAGCGAACCGACAGACAATACCTACTGCATCGTGGGATATAAGCTGGAGAATACGCTCTCAGATCACGGTTCGGTGAATCGCGGAGAAATCCATACCAACGCTCAAGGGCATCTGACATTCATCAGCGAGCGCCACAAGATTCGTCGCACAGCAAAAGGCGTCGTCTATGAGGAGGCAGATGGCATTCATCCTATCTCAGCAGATGCAATGGTTTCTATGAACATGATGGGCTTTACACCTACGCTCTTTAATTTCGGGGAGGAATATTTCACCAATTTTTTGAAAGAGAAGGGACAGGAAATGAAGTCTGAATTTTATGTACCTACACTTCTCGATCTCACCATCAAAGATAAAGGCGTGGTGGTGGATATCCTGTCTTCTGATGCCAACTGGTTTGGGGTGACCTACAAAGAAGATAAGCCCATTGTGCAGGAGAGTCTACGAAAGCTAGTAGAAAAGGGCGTCTACCCAGAGAATCTGTGGAGCAAGGCAAAAGTGTAATTGAGCTTGCATACAGCAATAAGAAAGGTCAAGCGCAGGATACGGCTTGACCTTTTTCTTTTAGATTAAGAGCTTGGATATAGCAGCGAGTTGCAGGAGCAGTATGTTGTGGTGGGAAGGGACCAAAGTACTGTGATCATCGAGGGACCAGGGTGATGTGACAGCAGCAGACCACGACTTAGCGATAGTCCTACGATTCGATTTCATCGGAGAAATAAATTTTGTAATAGAACATCCCGCGCTGCTCGTCGAAACTACGTTCTAGGTATTCACTCGCTTCCTCGACTTTTTTGGGAGGGAGGCGAATCTCAATTTCATTGTCTAGCTTGATCAAGGACTTGAAGTTTTTCTTCATGCTTCGCACTGCATACTTCGAGATGGCAAAGCCTTCTTCTGCAGGAGGGAGCGACTCTATGTCTTCACGATGACGACGAAAATCATCGAACTGGTCTTGATACTCAGGTTGTACAATGACTTCTTCTTTGAAATCTTCTAGGTCAAACTCCTTATTCTTGTTGAAGTAGTTGAGTGACTTATTCAGGAAAACGACTTGTTCCTTTTTGTCTTGCTCACGAGCAAACACTTCCTCGCAAAAGTCTTTGGTCAGTGTCATGAAACTTTCGGTTTGGAAACTGTTGTCCTGGATACGTGTGACATGCAGAAAATCATCACGCCAGTAGGCCGTATCTTCGCTTGATTTGTCCACCATCAATACGCTAAATCCATCATCTGCATAGGTATTGAATACGAGGCATCCTTTATCCAGCTTCTTGATGTTGATGCCCTGCTCGGCGGTCATGTCTACATCATCTTCTTTGCCTTCGACCTTAAGGAAAATATCCTTATTCTCTGACTTGAACAGTCCAATGGCTTCCAAGGGTGTATCCTCTACCATGCACTCCCGAAAGTGCGCAACATAAAACTCCCCACTCTTGATGTGAGGATGCATAGAAACCGAATATAGATGCTGGAGTAAGGCTACCGAGTGCTCGAGAAAATTCTCTCGGCTGTCTTCAAAGATATTTTTGCAGAAGGTATAGACCTCATTGAGGTTGATGTCTGTATCATGGGCAAATTTGAAAAATTCTTCTGCCTTGAAGGGCTTCAAAAAGTAGTCTTCCAATAATTGCCCCATGTCCTCGTCAAAATCAAATAAATCCTTCGATTTTACGATTCCTTCTTCTTTGATTTTATTTCCTACTTTATGAACAGCCAATGTAGTAAGTCTGGCTTGCGATAAATCCAGCATAATTTTCTTTCCAATCTATGGGTAAAATCCTATCAAAATTAGCAAAACCGCTGAGAAATGCCTGATTTTTCGGCAAAAAGATATGCACAATTCGTATTGTGGACTCAAAGATGGTGGATAATGTCTGAGGCAGTCATCCGTGCCTGTCCCAAAAGATCAGCGGCAGCATCTCCTGCCCTCCCATGTAGAAATACGCCTAAGCCTGCGGCTTCCTCGATGCCATATCCTTGACCAAGTAGCGAGCCAATGATTCCACTCAGCACATCGCCACTCCCACCTTTGGCCATGCCAGGATTACCTGTGGTATTGACGTAGGTCTGTCCACTGGCACCTGCGATGATGGTACCTGCACCTTTGAGTACGACTGTCACAGCCTTGTCTTGAGCCAATCGCTCGGCTGCCTCCAACCGTCTCTGATTGACCGTCTCTACTTCGAGTAGCCTTCGCATCTCTCCTGGATGAGGCGTCAATACTGTAGCATCTGGCAAAGAAGCCCATAGTTCCTGGTGCTGGGAAAGAATGTTGAGCGCGTCAGCATCTAGCAACAAAGGAACCTGAACCATCGGCAAAATTTCACGGAGAAAATCTACGGTCGCCATTTCCTGTCCCATACCAGGTCCGATCACGACGGCTCCCTTTCCTTTGAGATGGTGATCAAAAACCTCAACTGCTTGTTTTCCCAGATAATCCCCTGGTACATCTACGCACATAGCTTCAGGCGCATGATGTAAAACCGTATCGCGGCAAGTCGTCGGAACCAAGGAGGTCACCAAGCCTCCACCTGCACGTAGCGCAGCCTGTATAGTTAGAGAAATCGCCCCCGTCATGTTTCGACTCCCTCCTACCACCAAGACATGGCCAAAGTCTCCCTTGTGTGCAGCTGTATGCCGCACCTGCTTCATCTGTTGATCTACATATGCTTGGGTAAGGACCGCACGTTTGATGTCCAAGGATGCTATCACATCTGGCCATAAGCCTATATCTATCACCTCTACATCGCCACAAAAGAGAGAAGCGGGGGTGACGAAGTGACACACTTTGGGTAGCTGAAAGGTATACGTTTTCTCTGCCCTCAATGGCGTATTGATGGCCTCCCCCGTACTTGCATCCAGGCCGCTAGGCAAATCAATGGCCAAAATCCTGGGGTTGCTTTTGCGAAGTTCATCCAGCAGTCCTGACACAGGATCTCGGAGAGCAGACTGGATGCCCGTGCCTAGTAAGCCATCAATCAATAAGGGAGAAGTCGAGAAGCTGTCTAACCATACTTGCAAAGGTTCCTGCTTGTACAAGGTAATGGGAATAGGCATTTCTCCAATAATCTCATAGTTGATCCTGGCATCACCTTCAAAGCGTGCAGGTTCATGAGAAAGTAGGATCTGTATTTCTCTACCTGCTTGATGCAACTGCCTCGCGATAACCAATCCATCACCTCCGTTATTTCCTGGTCCCACCAGTATCCCAAATGCTTTTTGATCAGGATAGTCCCTCAAGATAGATTGTGCCATACGTAAGGCAGCGTTTTCCATCAGAATAAGGGAGGGATAATTTCTCTCATTGATTTGGATACGATCGGCCTCACGTATCTGGTGGGCATTGGCTAAGCGCATAGAAATGATTTTGTTTATCCCTACTTGTCGGTTTTCTGTTGGCAAAAGGGAACGGCCATGAAGGGAAGCTCCCCTTGCTCAGCATCTAGCGGAATGATCTCCCGGACAATTTTCCCATTTTCTACTTTTAACAAACGCTGGATTTTGACACTCAATCTCAACGCTCCTTCTCCCGGTGGAAAATCACGAGGAGATAACCATTCTGATAATACGATCTGAATCCCGTTTTCACTAGACTCCTTAGATACGAGACGTTTGGGCTTACCCATCGAAACCTGCGCCCAAATAGAAATCCCTTGCAAGACGACAATCTCACCAGAATCTACCGAAATATCAGGTGTGATATCTATCGTATCGGCTGCATTGAGGCACAAGACCGTAGACCCCATGAGTGTCTTGTCTGTTTCTTCACCGTTGAGCTGATACACAAACCCCTGCGCCTGAGTTTGGAAGGGAATCATCAGACATCCCCACACACACAAAAAAATAATCGATCGAATGTTCATACGCGATATTTGTCCGAAAATACATTTTCCCAAATAAAATCCCATTAAGAGACTAAACATTATCACGAATAACGCTTTATTCCCTTATTTTGGTTTAGCGAAGTACCTAATTGTTGGAAATGTCCCCCAATCCGTGATGGGTAGTATGGAGTTATCAGAAGAAATGATCTAAGGTCTAAAACCTAAATAACAACGTTAGATTTTATACAAAAGATAAACAGAATGTGTTATGATAAAGGGAAAAGAATCCTTAGCATTGATAAAAACGACATGAAGATTACTTTCTACGGTCACGCGAGCTTTGGAGTTCAAATAGGCGAAACGAATATTTTGGTTGATCCCTTTATTTCGGGAAATCCCGCTGCACAAGCCATCCATGTGGAGGAGATTCCTGCTGACTTTATTTTCCTGACACATGGTCATCAGGATCACGTACTAGATGCCGCCAGCATCGCCTCACGCACAGGAGCCAAACTGATCTCCAACTATGAGATCATTACTTGGTATCAAGGACAAGGATTTGAAAACGTCCACCCCTTGAATCACGGTGGAAATATGCATCTGGACTTTGGACGTGTGAAATATGTCAATGCCATCCACTCGAGTGTACTGCCCGATGGCACGTATGGAGGGAATCCAGGTGGGTTTGTCTTTGATACGAATGAAAAAACGTTTTACTACTCGGGAGATACCGCTTTGACCTATGACATGAAGCTGATTGCAGAAGAGTTCCAGGTGGACTTTGCTTTCTTATGTATAGGAGACAATTTCACGATGGGCGTGCAAGATGGGATCAAAGCCGCTCAATTTGTAGAAACAGACCATGTGATCGGTATGCATTTCGACACTTTTCCGCCCATTGCCATAGACCATGACAAAGCCATCGCCGATTTTCAAGCAGCTGGTAAGGTACTGAAGCTACCTAAGATTGGAGAATCCTTTGAAATGTAAAAGCTTACATTTTCTTTTCCCCTTCTAGTAACTGAGCAAAATAAGGAAAGGCTTCTTTCATCCTTACCCCGTACCATGAAAACATTTCCCCATCGACTAGTTGGATACTGGCATGGGGAAATATTTTTTGAAAAGACGCTATGTCCTTCTCTTTAAAAGGGTATGGCTCAGAAGATAACCAAACGCGATCGACGGGCGTCTCGACTAGCTGCCTCCCTTCCACTTTTGGATATCGCCCCTCCCATGTGCGCGCAGGATTGTCTACCCCTAGCGTTTCTAATATCGCTTGAATATACGTTTCCTTTCCAGCTACTATGTAGGGGTCTTTCCAAATAAAGTATAGAATCCGCTCCGCTTGCAACTTCAGATGGAACTGGCGGCGCGCAGCTTCGATATCTCCCACCATTCTTTGGGCGTCTACCTCTGTATCTGTGAGCGTACCTAGGTCTGCTATCATCTGAATGGCTTCTTCCACATGCTTCACATCTACCACAAACACAGGATAATGCTTGGCGAGTTCGGTAACTATCTCGGGAGTATTCTCTTCCTTTTCTGCGATAATCAGATCAGGATTCAAAGCATGCAAACGGTCAAATTTGATTTCTTTGGTCCCCCCTACCCTCTTGATGGCCTTCACCTTGGCAGTTGGATGAATACAAAATCTCGTCCTTCCCACCACACGATCCACCCCAACTAACTCAATCAAGGTTTCGGTTATCGAAGGACAAAGAGAGACGATTCGCTGAGGAATCGTATCCAGTTTTACTTCTCTACCCAAATGATCTACAAAATGCTTCCACATACCCAAATATAGTGAAGCTCCTCCCTAGAAATACAAATTCCAGAGAGGAGCAACCCAAATAACAACGTTAGATTTTTTATCTAAAAATCAATTAGCGGTGCGACAAAGTTCAAAGAAATGGCGATTGCGTAATTTGTCAGACTCTAGAATTTCATAAAACCCATCCAGATATTTCACGCAGTATTTCTGCATCTTAGGACTAAGCATATTGGGTTTTTGATAGAGTGCGTACATGTCCTGCTTGACCGCTCGAAAACGTGCAAAAGTTCGCTCCATCTCAGCCTCAGGTCGGCAGAATCCCCTGAAGACTCTTTGTGTCACGGAATTGATTCCAAGAGTCGGATCTGGATTGGCATAGGGCGCGTCAATAATTCCACTCCAGTCAAAGTCATAGGGAATAATGATAGGAGATGCACCTGGGGTTGTGCGAATCATTTTGATGTTGTGGACACCTGGAATAGACCAATCGGTATTGCCTACCATGTATTGATATACACTGAGATGATTGGTCGTAGAGGCCATCGTTTGGTTGGGATGTACATATTTTACCTCATCTTCCTTTCCCCCAATTCTTTGTGCCAGGAGCTCTACAGGCTCAATGATGAAGCCTCTTTCTCTGATCGTATCCACCTTTCCTACTGAGTCAATGATGGTAAAATCGACCCAACGCACCTGAAAACTTGTATCTGTGATAAGGTTGTATCCTTTGTAGACCAAATATTCTGCGGCAATGAAGTCCCTGTAGTTGTCTTTTTCCCAACGACAAGGGACGACCATTTTGACTTTATCTAATCCTTCGAATCGGGTGTTGCGGGTGGTCTTTTCGGAGAAGTTTAACCTAAGGGGTGGAAGTTTACATCGCTGGCGGCGAAAATTCCCTCTGATCTTGATCTTAACAGGAAGCGAGTCTGTACCATCCGCTATGAATTGAAAGGGATGATATTCGCGCTCGTCTCCACGATCCTTGAGAAGAGATTTCATGTCTCCCATCAATGTGATTTGTAGAGGAGCTTCTTCTGAAAAGATCGGATGAAAGTTCGAATCGTCTTGTGGTTGGGGAGCATATGATCGAAAGGCCATCAAGGCCATGATCGTTGCGAGCGATAAGAGTAGAAGTAAGGGGCGTAAAAATTTCATCATATAAAGAATTGGAATTGAACAGGATCACCTTTTGGATAATAGGCACGTTCTTCCACTTCTACATTCCCTTCTTTATCTACCATGACTACTGTCGAAACGCGCGTGCCGTAAATCTCAGACTCAATGAACATTGAAGACAAGCGCTTCTCCCAAATATAGGGAATCCCTGTTTCTGGCAAAACATCATCGGGCGCCGTTTCTTTATTTCTTAACATGCGAAATAACGCTTCTTTATCAACTACTTTTCTTTTTCCCACAATCCGTTGAAGCCGTTTTTTGCCTTTGGTGACCTTCTGCCAGGGAGAGTTCATGAGGTGATTGCTCAGTCCATGTACACCAGGAGGCAGTATCTGTAGACCTGATTTGTCCCTATTGGATAGATAATGCAGGTTTTCTAACGCTCCCAGAAGTAGATTAAACCCATTGTACTGAAATACTTTGGAGCTAATTTTTTCGTAGTAGTCCGATACATTACCTGATCCCTCTAAATAGTCTAGAACGAGTGTCCCCCGCGTGGGAGCATCAGGATCATTATAGCTTCCCTCTCTGTAGTTAGTCAATGCGGAGAAGTTGCCTGTGTTCGAGAGTCCTAACCAGGTCCCTCCTCCTTTTAAATCTTTGCCAGCTAGTAGCCCTTTGTCCTTCCACCAATCCATACGGTCAGTCGGACGATTGTAAAACTCATCTCGGTTAGCTGCCAATACCAGTGGATACTTAGCAGAGACCTTATAAGCAAATAAAATCAAGCACATAAATCATCATCTAATCCATCATTCATTCCAGAGCCATTCATCTTTTCCCATCACCTCTAGTATCCTTCTATTTATTCCATACATTGAGACTTTGCACTCTTTCACTGAATAAATTTAAACCTTAATAAATGAAGCTAACGATATATTTTATTCAAAAAAAGAAAAACATGAATCGTCGGAATATCTACAAACTCAAGATTTCGTTTGGTCTTCTAATATTTCGAACCTACGAGTAATTTGCTTTCCATTTTGATCGATCCATGTAATGGTATGTCTTCCTGGGGTTGGGGCTAGTGCCATCTGATGTATTTGACGGGTAGATCCTATGAAAGTCGCATCTAGATGCCAAAAGATTTTCATATTCTCCTCCTGATGTGCTACCTCAAATATAGCTTTCCCAGTCGAGCCATCCAGCTTACGTGGCAGATAAATCTCCGCATTCACTGTGGGGTAAATGATTTGCATAGTCCCGACGTCTGTTGTTGCACTTTGGCAGTCAGATCTAAAGGTGGGAAGTCCCACATAGTCAGCGTGTAAATCTCGATAGTACATCTCCTCAATCGGTGGTAAAACAAAGTATGTTTTTTGCATCATCTCAAGTGGGGAGGCACAATCGCTATTTACTCTTTTGAGACTGTCTGGATCTATAAGAATCGATTGATGATAGGGGCATGGGGGAGTCGAATAACCCGATGCAGGTATGGATTTTAACGATTTGTGTGGACAAATCTCAGAGGCGAGGTGCCCACTCTTCTGACAAATCATTTTCTCTTCCATTTCCGATTCAGGTCTATCAAACCATGACTGTGATTCTCCGATGACATCCCAAACATCAAATAGAATGGGGGCCGCTGCCTGAGAACCAATCAGTTCGGGCCTTCCTTCTCCATCGGCATTCCCTACCCAGACGCCCACGACATGATCGGGGGTACATCCGATCGCCCAAGCATCTCTAAACCCATAACTGGTTCCTGTCTTCCAGGCAATTTTTCGAGAAGAAGAAAATCGCTGCCAGTTTTGTTCCTCATAGGGTCTACTTACCTGTATCATCGCCTCAAATGTCCCCCAAATGCTTGCTGCTGAAAGCGGTCCATGTGCTTTCATAGACTGAAGGTTGGCATAGGGAGTGCTTCCTTGTATATAGCGGGAGGGCTGATAGGCTTGTGGATGATATTGCTGCCCCCACCCTTCAAAGTGCTTGAGCGATCGGGCCATCCCAGCATAGGCAGAGACCAGCTCCTCAAGGGTCGCTTCGCCTCCCCCCAGCACAAGCGTCAAGCCATATTCGTCTGGACTACGATCAAAGGTGGTTAGCCCTATATCTTCTAGCTTATCTTGAAATCGTGCCACGCCATATTCGCTGAGCATGCGGATAGCAGGAATATTCAGCGAGCGAGACAATGCCTGGCTTGCGGGGACGACGCCCTTGAATTTTCGATCGAAATTGGCGGGCTTGTAGCCTCCAAAACGCGAAGGAATGTCAGCTACCAGCATATCAGGCAGTAATTCGCCCTCCGAAAGCATCGCAGCATACAAAAAGGGCTTGAGGATACTCCCTGTACTCCGCCTGGAGGGAATAATGTCTACGGCACTGTGGTGCTCTGGATCTGTACTATTGACATTGCCCACATAGACCTTGACTTCACCTGTACTGACTTCTTCTACCAATACGGCTACATTGTGGATCCCTGAGAGTTTGAACCTCTGATGGTATCGATCGACTATCTCATTGATCCTGCCTTGCCATTGGGCATTGAGTGTGGAGGAGACTAGATGCTGGTTACGTTGGGCATTTTGGTGCACACGTTCAAGCAAGTGCGGAGCTAAGCGAGGTAAGGCTTTAGGTTTCAATGGCAGAGCCTCTGCTAGTGAAAGCTGTACATCAAGGGAATCCCAGGCGAGAGATTCTGCCATCTGAAGGATGAGTTTGTCTCTTTTGGCACGCAACAGGTCTCTGTTCTTTCCAGGATGGATCATGCTCGGCGCGTTGGGTAGCACAGCCAGTGCAGCAGACTCTGCTAGAGAAAGCTGATCCGCACTGCGGCCAAAATACTTCCAGGCGGCGGCCTCCAATCCTACGACATTTCCCCCAAAAGGAGCATGAGAAGCATACAACGCCAATATTTCTTTTTTTGAGTAGCGTAATTCTAATCGCGTAGCCCAAATAACTTCAATTAGTTTCTCCCAAATTGTCCTGGATTTTCCTTTTCGCGCCAATCGGATCACCTGCATACTCAGGGTACTTCCCCCGCTGACCACTTCGCCAGCCGCTAAGTTGAGGCGGATGGCACGGGCCATCGCTAAAGGATCGACCCCTGGATGGTAGTAGAATCGTTTGTCTTCAAATGTGAGTATGGCATCTTCAAAGGCTGTGGGAACAGCCTCTATGGGGGGAAAGCGCCATTGGCCGTCGCTTGCAATTCGTGCCCCCATGAGCTGCCCCTCCTCATCCATCAGCACAGTAGATTTAGGGTCTGCAAATAGCGGATTGGGGAGACAGTTGGCATACCAAATGGATAAAACAAGGACCATCACACTCAAGATTCCCCAACGTCGCCAAGGAATCATTTTTCGAAGTGTATATTTAATAGGTGTGAAGCTCATTATTGCCTACCTAACCCTTTGTTATCTCATTATCTCATCCTTAAAATTCATCCGCCAAAACGGCTACACGGCGATATCTCCTTCTCGTGCCTGTATCTTGATCAAATACTTCAAACAACACGATGTACATCCCGACGTCTGCTTTACTTCCATCTTCCTCAAATCCATCCCAGATCAACAAGCCTTCGCCCGTCCCAACTAGTGTATTTTGCTGAAGCGTACGAATCTTTCGCCCATACGTATCATGAATCGTCACAATGATATTGGCCCCAGGAAAGCTCAAATTATATCGAATAGCCATGTTGTCATCGCGGCCATCTAGATTGGGCGAAAAAGTAGAAGGATCTAAAAAGACTTCCTCATCCTCAGGATTTTCGGGAATAAACTGTGAGTTCTCATACCCAGGTGTCCCGTACCCGACGACAGAAGAGGCCGACTGCCAACTTTCGGGATCTTGGGTAGGCGTCTCCGTCGAGATACGTTCCAACGCCACTCCATCGTCATCAAAAAGCGTAGGATAATGGTAGTCATCTTCGTAGAAAAATTGATCTACAACGGTCGAATCATTTTTAGTAAATAGCACAGCTTCCCCCTTACTGTCATCGTAAGATGGAAATCCCGCCATCTCCAAGAATTTTGCCTCTGCAGGAGGTAGGTATTGCAGACGCTGAAATGCCTCATCTCTCGTCAGGCACAAGATCTCACCTGGAAGAATAATGTTTGAGAGGGTAGAAACTGGGTCAGCGTTGAAAATCTCACGGGTTTCAGGATCCACTTCCCCCAGCATGAGTTCGTCTAGGTCTATCACTTTTTGAGAAGCATTGATGATCTCTACGTAATCACTTCCTCCTGAGACAGGATTGAACAAAATTTCATTGATCAGAATATCTCCCATGGCTACAGGCTGAGGTAAGCCGAATTCTGCCTCTACTGTCACCTCATTTCCTGAACAATCAAAGACTCCGAAAGTAAAGACTTGGTAGATGCGATTGTCTTCGATAGCAGAGGGCAGCAGAAGGAGGACTTCTGATATGGCTGCATCTACCACTGTTGCAGCCAATGGATTTCCAATACCGTTGTTCAGTTCGTATCGTGTGACATCTATCAGAGAAGCCTCATCCATCTGACGATCAAATTTTAGAGAGATCATGGTAGGTGACAAGACCCTGATAGCCATCAGCTCTCCTGTTGCAATTGTTCCGAGATTCCCTCTGACTGTATTTTCTTTACCTGGTGTTCCTCCTTTCACGTCAAAGGATGCTTGCCAATTTTCAGGAATATTGCATGCGACGATGTTTTGATCGATTCTTTCGAGCGAATAGCCTCCTTCTGCAAAATCTGCGTTGCCGTACCACTCATTAGAGTAAAATACAAAGTCCTGCACATTCGTATTGGTAGCACGGAGGTATAGCGAATCCGTCACATTACCTAGTGTAGGAAAAGTTGATAATCCTCTGACAGTACCGAATGACTCGAACTTTGCTACATCTTCTTCTGCACAGAGGATCACGTATTGTCGGGGAAGCATAAGCCCGTCTCCTAGGTTCACCTCAGTATTGCCATTTTGGTACACCAAGCTGTTGAACGCAATGATCTTCTGTGTCCTGTTAAATATCTCAATATATTCAGCTTCAGGTAGTCCTACTGGCGGTGTGAAATCCGTGAATATTTCACTAAATATGACATCATTTACATCTGGCTCTACAGGGATTCCCAATGCTGCCGTACCTGCGAGTTCATTGCCCGAGCAATCTAGGAGACGGGCAAAAGTCAGTCTATAAAGGAAGTTGGGCTGAAGGCTTTCCGTAAAGCTCAAAAGTACAGAGGCATTATCTGCGGCGAGTGGAATGGCGCGAAAAGGAGTCCCGATACTTAGGTTGATGCTAAAGTTAAATTCCTCCATCAGAGAAGCTGCATCCATCGACTCATTAAACTTCAAAATGACTTCGTTGCTGGAAATGACTTCTACACTCGATATCTGGGGGGGATCTGTATCCACAAAAACAGCTTTTACACTATTCTCTGCACCAGGTGTCCCTTTGTCTGCTGCATTAGAAGCCCTCCAATTCAACGGATTGTTACAATCGACAAAATCAGGATCGATTCTTTCTAGTGTCGCGCCATTTCCTGTTCGGTTCGCATTGCGATACCAGCTATCATCATAGAATACATAATCGATCGCATCTCCAAATTGACTGACCAATCGGATGCTGTCCTGCGTGTTATTAAGAGAAGGAAAGGAGTTTAGAGGAATCGCGCGGCCAAAAGGACTGTAGCTTGCGGTATCAAAACTCGAACAAAGGATGAGGTATTCACCTGGAAAAATGACCTGCTCTCCCAGGGATGCGCTCGAACTAGCATCTGTTAAGGAAAGCTGTGAAAGGTCTAGGATATCGGAGGTGCGATTAAAAATCTCGACAAACTCTGCATTTGGTAGGGGCTGGCCCGATTCAGGATCGGGAAATAGCTCTGTGATGACAATCTCAAAAGGTTGGGGGGCTCGGCCTCTAGCCAGAGAAATGGAATCTGCCGTCAGCGTATTCCCGCTGCAATCCTGTAAATTATTGACAGAGAGGACATAAGGTGTGCCAATGACCAAAGAAGCGGAAAAGACAAGTTCGACACAAAGAAAATCAGGACCTTGGGGATTGGCTTGCGTGGGATTCCCGAGCCCATTGTCTAAATTATAATGGGTAGTTATGCCTATGCTGGCTTCATCCATCGGCTCATTGAAACATAGTACGACCGTGTTCGTCCCTTGAACTCCTGCAGAAAGTATCTGTGGAGGTACTACATCTGAATCTACCGAGAAGATACTGTTCTCTTGTCCGGGTGTTCCACCAATATTGGAACTCGTCGCTCTCCAATTGGAGATGTCAGGACAGTCGATATTATCGGGATTGATGAGTTCCAATGAGTAGCCGCCCCCCTCTCTCTCATCATCCTGAAACCATGCAGGGAGATAATCTACCGTGTCGATGAGGATGCCTGTACTCGATCGAAGCCCCAGATTATCTCCAGAATTGACGAGCGAAGTCCAGGAAGAGGGAGAAATGACCGTCCCAAAGTTGGCAAACTGATTGGATGTTCCAGGAGGCACCAACAAGATATATTCTCCTGGACGGATAGAAGCCTCTGGCAGTATCCCTTCCGTCGTCCCATTACTTACTGTCCAGCCTCCCAGGTCCAAAGCAGAATCACTTCGATTATAGATTTCCAGGTATTCGATATCTGGTAGGTTGAGGACCACAGGATTAGGATCGGGCATGATCTCATTGATGATAACATCCTTGAAGCCGCCGACAGCTGGGATAAAGAAGTCAAACGTAAACGAATCAGGCCCTGCCTGTGTATTTCCTGCCAGATCTTCCAGATTTTGCACTTCCAATGTATAGCTCGTCCCTCCCTGAAAAGGATTGGCAAAGCCTAGGTGGACCCTTCGCGGGTCTACTCCATCCACACTTGCCGAAGCAGGATTGATGGTCCCTGGACTAAGTACATAGTTGCCCAAGTTGGCGACAGAGGCAGAATCAAGGGGTTCAGAGAAATTCAGCTCAATATTTTGTGGATCGATCAACTGTCCTGACAGGAGTTCTGGAGGAATGGTATCGGGAAGGGCTTCCCCAATAAATACATTGTCAAAAAAGAATCTGTCGCGTCGTGTGGAAGAGTGTCTTACCCAAATGCCTGCAAACTGACCACTCGAATAGGTCGCATCAAAAGCCGTCCCCATATCCACGAAAAAACCTGCGTTCATTTCCTCCACAGAAAGGCTCCAATTTCCTCCTACATCTCTCAAGACCTTGACCACTGCATCAATTCCTGTGGAAATCAATCCATCTGGTCCACGAATGAGTTCTGTCGTATCTGTTCCATCCTGCCTGTAGAGTCCATAGGTATCATTGTTCCCATTTTCTCCCATTTCCACAAAATACCCGTTCAAGGGACCTTCTAGATCAGGCTGGTCAGAGACGAGGTAGAAACGGATGCGATTGTTGGTGCTGGGGCTTTCGCCGAAACGAATCTTGATTCGCCACTCTGTCTGCGCGACCCTTGTACTGGCAGTCGAAAGATGGATATTGTCCTGTCCACTGATGCCGTTAGATTGCAGTTCTTGTGCGGTAACCTGCCAGAGAGCGGTTTCGCCGACCCAAGTAGGATTGGTCGTAAAGTCCCCGTCGCTGAAGTCGTCATTGACTTGTGCAAAGAGTGCCAAGCTCCCTCCCAGGAAAATCATGGTGATGAGTAAGAATCGTTGCATAGGTTGGTGCAATTATCCAGAATTAGGATGGAATAGATGTATGTTTTTAAATAATCGTCGATATAGGCGTACTATTCGCAGCAAGGATAGTCAAATATGCGCAGGGTATTATCCCTTTTTACATTCAACGTCATTTCTCCACTTTTCTTGAATATACTGTCCCCCACACGAATCCATGAAGCTAAATTATTTTCTTCTGGGCACTGACAGATCAAAACATAAGCTGGAATCTGAATATCAAGTGTAATCTCGTATCGACATTCCTCCTTTTCCTTGACATCCTTAACCTCACTCGCGTAGTACAATGGCTGAATTTGATCCACTAACCACTCCTCACAAGTTGTTCCTTCCTTTTGATTTTTGTAAAAATAATATCCTCCCGTCACAAAAAAAGTCAGAAAGCCTATCCCAATGGTGAGATAGGCCATCCCATAGACAATGCGACGATATCTAGGTGTGTGATCGAACATGGGCTTTAGAGAATGAAATGGAAAGTTTTTAACTGCTAATCAGCGGCTTTCATATATGGAGAATGCCACCTACTGTATCCTGAATGTTGCATTTTGAAATATTGAGGACAAAAGGAATCCTTCCCTTTTCCCCCTTCTAACCAGTCCTACTCCATCCACGACTTGAAGTATTCCTTCATCTCGATTTCCATAGAATGGTCTGTCAGCCACAAGGGTTTGAACGTATCCACCATTACAGCGATTTCTTCTGTCTCCTTCGCGCCGATACTCGCTTCTACGGTTCCTGGATGCGGGCCATGCGGGATACCTTGGGGATGTAAGGTAATATTCCCTACATCTATTCCTTTTCGACTCATGAAATTCCCCTCCACATAGTACAACAACTCGTCTGAGTCGAGATTGCTATGGTTGTAAGGAGCAGGGATAGCCTGAGGATGGTAATCAAACAGCCTGGGGACGAAAGAACAGACGACGAAGTTGCGCGCTGCAAAAGTCTGATGCACCGGTGGTGGCTGGTGTACGCGACCCGTAATAGGCTCGAAATCATGGATCGAGAAGATGTAGGGATAATAAAAGCCATCCCAACCAATCAAATCGAACGGATGGTTGTCCATGATATAGGGAAAGAGCATATCCTGCTTTTTGATCAGGACTTTGAAATCTCCTTTCTCATCAAACGTTTGTAGGTTTTGAGGTTCGCGAATGTCCCGCTCACAAAAGGGCGCATGCTCTAGCAACTGACCATATTTGTTGAGGTAGCGTTTGGGGAAAACGTAGGGGCTGTAGGATTCCACGACCAACAAACGATTGTCCTCTGTATCAAATTCGATCTGATAGATGACCCCTCTAGGAATCACGATATAATCTCCATATCCAAAGCTCAATTCGCCAAACATCGACTTGAGCTTACCTGTTCCTTTGTGAATGAAAAGAAGCTCATCACATTGGGCATTTTTATAAAAGTAATCCTCCATACTTTTGCGGGGCGCAGCTGTGGAGATAATACAATCGTGGTTGAAGAAGAGGAATTTCCTGGCTTGGAGGAAGTCGTCTTCGGGCTGGAGATCAAACGTCTGGTATGCTCTGTGCTGCATGTTCTTTTCCATCGCCTTGACAGGTGCCCAAGGATAGGGTTCCATGACCTCACGAACGCGTGTGGGAGGGTATACGTGATATACTAAGGAGTAGATATCCGAAAAACCTTCTGTACTTACCAATTCTTCTGCATACAACCCTCCATCGGGTTTGCGGAATTGGGTATGTCTTTTATGAGGGATTTTGCCTGAGCGGTAGTAGTGAGCCATAACAATTCTTTTGGGCAAACTAATCAGCACTGGACCGAAAAGCAACCATCAAAGTAGGCAGTTTTACCGTGTGTAAATATTGCCGAAACCATATCCTCCATGCAGCCCTTACGTATAACTAAGGTACATACAATCAAGTACAGATGGGATCATTTTTTACGAATAGGAACACAAACAACAGCTTACTCAATAGATCGACTACCAAATTTAATTTCGCAAAAGACACAGTGTAATAACGAAACAATGAAACAGTTCCTCATTTTCACGATTGTACTTCTTGCCTTCATCCCCTTGTCGGCCCAAGTAGACATACGATGGCAGGATCTAGAACGTGTATCTTTCTCCGCATCCGAAAGCGATGGTACGATGGGGCTAGTAGTAGAACCCGATTTCTCTGCCTCACTCAAAGCACTCGATGGCAAGAAGGTCCGAATCAAAGGCTTTATGCTTCCTCTCACCGTAGACAACGAGCTGTACATTCTCTCTCGTTATCATTTTTCTAACTGCTTTTTCTGTGGAGGCGCAGGAAAGGAAACTGTCATCCACTTGGAACCCAAGGAGAGTGATTTGAGCTTTGAGCTGGACGAATCCGTCATTGTGACAGGTATCTTACGACTGGTAGATGATCCTCAAGAGCTATGCTTCAAATTGGAGAAGGCACGCATCGAGCCAGAGTAAAGGCTTGCCTGCTCATCAACATCAAAAGATAGAAAACCCAGCTTTGTTCGAGCTGGGTCTTTCATTTGTATATCTTTCCAGAGGTCTTTCGAACTTTCTGTTAGATGTATTCCTTCTACAGGTTCTGTACGCCTACTGCATTCAAATCTTCAAATGCTTGGGTCAAACGCTTGATAAATGCCTTCTCCCCTTCGCGCAGCCAAACACGTGGATCGTACTTCTTCTTGTTGGGTTTATCCGCTCCTTCGGGATTACCAATCTGTGCCTGCAAGTAATCGTGATTTTTTGCTTCATACTCGCGCACACCTGACCAGAAGGCCCACTGCTGGTCTGTATCAATATTCATCTTGATGGCACCATATTCGATCGCTTCGCGGATCTCCTCTCTAGAGGACCCAGATCCTCCGTGGAAAACAAAGTTGATGGGTTGAGGACCTGTATTGAATTTTTTCTGTACGTACTCCTGAGAGTTCTTCAAGATGATGGGACGCAGTTGTACGTTTCCAGGCTTGTAGACTCCGTGGACATTACCAAAAGCGGCTGCTACGGTGAACTTTTCACTGACGGTCTTCAGTTTTTCATATGCATACGCGACTTCTTCGGGCTGTGTGTACAGCTTGGAGCTGTCTACATCCGTATTATCTACCCCATCCTCTTCTCCTCCTGTGACGCCCAGCTCAATCTCGATGGTCATACCCAAAGCATTCATGCGCTCGAAATAACGATGGCTGATCTCCATATTTTCCTCAATCGGCTCTTCTGACAAATCGAGCATGTGAGAGCTATACAGCGGACGACCATGTGCCTCAAAATACTTCTCCCCGTGATCCAGTAGACCATCGATCCAAGGAAGGAGCTTCTTCGCGCAGTGGTCTGTGTGCAGAATCACCGTGACACCATAAGCTTCTGCTAGTGCGTGTACATGTTGTGCACCTGAAAATCCTCCCAGAATAGCCGCACGCTCCCCTTCGTTACTCAGGCCTTTTCCTGCGAAGAACTTGGCACCTCCATTAGAAAATTGAACAATAACAGGTGAGTTAACTTCACGTGCAGTTTCCAATACAGCATTTACGGTGTTGGTTCCTACGACGTTTACGGCAGGCAAGGCAAAGTTCTTCTCGTTGGCAAAATCGAGCAAGTGGGTCACTTCATCTCCATGAAGGACACCCGGACGGAACTTCTGTTGGGTAGTGATATTCATATATTAATGTGTGTATTGATCCTTTGCTCAAATGTAGGAATTTTTTTTTGAGACTGGCAGTATGAAAAAAGGTTCTCAAGCCAAGAATAAGACTTTTTA
>JBCBPW010000050.1:0-53290 GCA_039820545.1 Bacteroidota bacterium
ATATCCTCAATACTGATCCGCAGGTTATAACCTGCGGATCAGTATTGAGGATATTTCCATTTACATCCACACTACTCTGAGGAATCAGTTCTACACTCTCTTGAGAACTCAGGATCACGACATGTTCTTTTAACGAATTAGCGTTATTTCCTTTTTCTAAATGATCAACTGTAATCGTCCCCTCATGATAGATGTGTGTAGTTTTTAAGTCTCCACCTTCCGATCGCATGACCATAGCCTGTTGATTCTGAGTATAGGCTACATCTGTAGAGACTTGGTGAGAATGTATAATTCCAGTTGTGGTGGTTCCCACGGCAACTACAGCGATAAAAAGTCTGAGTATAATTATATGCATTATTTCAAATGATTAATTAACAGGTTTACGATTAATAGGCAATACAATTGCATCTGCGAGAGATGCGGGTAATTGAGCCAACCCTCCAGAATTAGCAATGCCCACTCTTGCTACTTGCTCCGTAATACCAAAAGCAGCATCAACGATGAATAGTACTTGAGCGGCTGTCGTACCTTGGGTTTGGGGGTCGTCCGTCCTGTCGAAGAATAATTGATTGCTAGAATCATAGTTGTTATTCCCTGTCAATTTACCTACGACACACTCTGCTGCGTCTCGTATACATTGACCCTCAAAGTCTGTTACTCGATTGACTACATATAGGAAGGTATTGAAGGCCATAGAATAGCCAGGCCCCATCACCCAGTTGAGGGGTTGCCATCTCCTGCTCACACCCGAGATGAGGGTGAGGGTGCAAGGGATAAGCGCATTTTGACAGGGATTATAAGCTGAATTCAAGCCATGGTGTGCCGCTGTCTGCACGTCTATACGATAGCCAAAGTCTTTGATGATCTGTCTATTGAGCTCATCCACATGGGCATAATGATAAGCTCCCACTGGGACAGCATTTGCTATGTTATGAGGATGTAAAGTCCGTACCATCTTCCCTGAGGTAAGGCTCATCTGCTCATATTCAACATTTGTCTCTAGATCTCCAAAGTTGAGGTAGCGAAAGATATTGTTGTATATTCCTTGCGAAGGGACCCTTTCTCTCACCAGTAATCCAGATACAATGGAGTCAAGATTTTTACTGATTGAACTCCTTAGCCCACTACTGATTCCATTGCACCTACTGGCCCCTGCCAAAATTCTTAATGATACTTCATAAGTAGTCACTGCATTACCATGAGTGGGACTATTGCCCGTAATACTTGCCAAGTCTATATTGAGTGGACCGCTACCATCTATCACGAATCTTTGGGCTACCCTCCCCACACTGATAGCTGCGTTCAAAGCCGTCTCATACACTCCTCCTATGTCTGTATTCTGACCGTAATAAGCCGTCGTCATTCGGTTTGTCCCAAGATCATATACAGTACCAATTTGGATATTGGCATCCGTAAGTACACCTAAGGTCGATCCAGAAACAGGACCCGACAGTAGATTGATGTGGTCTTCATCGGGATGTGTCGCGATGACGTAGTGGAAATACAAATTATTACCCAAAGTTTCGTAGATAAAATCCATACCTGATGTGAGATAGTCATTTCCGCTAGAAGATCCCCCATCGATTAAGATGTTAATGGGACCATTCGTAAAGGTGTTGCTAAAAACCTGTATCAGTGTCATCACCCCTTGCCCCATGTCAGGCTGCAATACACTGATGGCGAGGGGTACATTGGAATTGGTAGAACCTTTGAATTCTATCGTTTTGGCAGACAGACCACCCCATAGCGTCAGTATCCATACTAGGCCAAAGCCTATGCTAGATTTCCATATTCTTGTCATGATTAGATTTCTTAAATGGATGGAATGGAATTACTTTCTTTTCTTACTTGATTGCTCTAACGCTTCAATACGCTCATTCTGCTCGATGATTTGCTTGTTCTGATCGATGACGTAGAGCGTCAGTTCTTCGATTTTCTTCAGTAGGGTAGCATTCATCTCCACGAGTTCGATTCCTTCACTGTTGACCTCCGCTTCTGATGGGACATCTGGCAAGTGCTTATTCTCCTTGATAAAAGCTTCTACTTCGCTGAGATCTCTGATGTCGTAGTCTTCGGCAAATACATAATCAGGCCATGAACTAGGGAAATTCTCTCCGGCAGGTATCACTTTTATCCCTGTTTTACACCCGATAGCACCATCTACAGCCAACTTAAAAGAGTTAGAAGGATTGAAATTTAGACCTATGACTAGCCTAGTAAAAATGTTTACAACACCCGTATTCTGTATAACCATTCTTTTATACCCCGCTCTTGACATATCATTGTCATTCGTAGTAGAAAAATAGTTGAAGCTGAGTTCTCTTGTCTCTTTATCATTGACGATAGTCCATACTCTTTTTCTAGATCCACTTCCAGCTTTGAGTCTTAAGGTAGCATCTGCATTATTCCCATCTGAGTTGATTTGGAATATGTCATAGTTCTGCTTGAAGTAACCACTAGAGTTAGAATAAGGGGAGCCACTGACATACTCCATACTAAATTGAGCAGGAAGGAGAGCGATACTTGTACCAAAGATGGAAAAGAAAAATAGGGCACACTTAATAAACCCAAATCTTGATTTAAGCTTTTGCATAGTTCTTCTAGTTGAGTTGAATGATTACTCCCACATAGGAGCATTTAATTCCGTTGACTCAACATCCCAATACATATGATTTTCTTCATGTCAAAAATGCGCATACACTGTCCATATTGGTCTAGCACTGTCAAAAATGCGCATACACTGACAAAAAGAATCATTTATCAAATATTTAGTGAATAAAGTACAGATGTATGCCTTTGGATTTTGTTATGAGACGGCTACAGTCTTATATTATTTTCTGTATATCATACTAACTGCTCACATGAAATATTTAATTTTCAACATACTACTTGTATTCATTCTCTATTCAGAGAGTCAAGCCCAAACGTCTCCCACATTAGATTCTCTACAGCAGGTCTTTCAATCTGATATACCCATTTATAAAAAGGTGGATATTTACTTACAAATGGCCCGAGCCTCTACGGATACGACACAAGCTCGCTCATTTCATCAGCAAGGGATCGATTTGCTCACAAGTATCACACTCGCTTCGGAGGACCTACAGTTATACCTCCGACTTGCACAAAAGTGGATGCAAGAGGGAAACTATGAAGCTGCCATACTTCTTTTAAGTAAGGTGGAGCAAGTATGCGACCAGGTCAACGACCCAAAACGAAAGGGGATCGTGTATCAGTTAATGGGAAGGATAACCTATCACCAATTAAATACAGAGACTGCGATTGATTACTTCAACAAAAGCCTAGATATATTTGAAGAAATAGGGGATCCAAAAGGTAAGGCCAATTCTCTCCAAAGTCTTTCTTCCATGCACTTTGTATCAAGCCAATATGTAAAGGCAATGGAATACGCGACGAAGGCCCTACAGATCAACGAAGAGTTAAATAGTCCAGTAATCGAAGGATCGGCACTATCTCTTCTTGGCATCATCTACGATGTCATTGGGGAATCCACACAAGCATTAGATTATTTGTTACAAGCAGAGAAAGCATATGAAGGTACCCGTAACCTACCTGCTTTGGCTTCTACCTTGAGCAATATTGGGAAGTGCTATCAGGACTTGGGAGAATACGAAAAAGCATTGGCATATTATCAGCGTTCACTGGAACTTTTTGAGCAGGCCAATTACCTGACCATGCAAGTGACGCTAAACGCTAACGTCGGTGCCCTGTATGAAATACAGGATCTAGATACGGAGGCCACGCACTACTTTGAGAAGGCACAAGATCTGTCAAAAGGCCTCAGTGGCGAAATGGACGATTATGCATTGATGACAGGATTGGGGAAGGTTTACAGAAAACGTGGACAGCTCAATCTCGCCAGGAAATATTTCTCACAATCCCTTGCCAAGGCAAAGCAACAAGATAATTTCCACGATGGCGCCATCGCAGCGAATCAGCTCTATCAACTAGAGGCATCTCTAGGGAATTTTCAAGAGGCACTGGCAGCGCATCAGACTTATAAAGCATTGTCTGACAGTTTACGAGATAAAAAGAATACCAAAAGGATTCTACTTACGGAGGCCAATTACACCTTTGAAAAGGAAAAACTCATCCTAAACCAAGAAATTCAGACTCAACGCTCCATCCAGTATGGAAGTATAGCTGGTATTCTCCTCCTCCTAGTCATCATCTACATTCTCTACCGATTCTACACCGCCAAGCAAAAGGCTAACCTTCAACTCCAACAACAACGAGACGAGATCACCGCCCAAAAGCAAGCCCTGGAATCGCTGGATCGAACCAAATCGCGTTTCTTCGCCAATGTTTCCCACGAACTGCGTACACCTCTGACACTGGCCTATGCCCCCTTGGAGGAAGTGATTCAAGATCACACCCACTCACTCCCAGATGAGGTCATCCAAAAGGTGGCCCTAGCCAAACAAAACACCTATAAGCTCAAGCACCTCGTAGACGATATCCTCAACCTCACCAAGCTAGACGCTCGAAAAATAGGCTTAGATCTCTCCGAAGTTCCCGTGCAGGGCTTTATCTCCCGCATTTTTGGCGCTTTTGAGTCCATGGCTGTTTACCGAGGAATTGATTACGTGATCGACATAGAAAAACTCCCCAATGACTACCAGCGCATAGATGCAGACAAGCTAGAAAAAGTCATCAATAACCTCCTCTCCAATGCCTTGAAATACACTCCTACAGGAGGGAAAGTCTCCTTATCTACACAAAAGCAGGGAGAACATTTGCAGGTCCAGATATCTGATACAGGAAGCGGCATCTCCCAGGAGGACCTGCCCTACATCTTCGATAGATATTTCCAGAGCAAGCAACCCGACGCGCCCATACAAGGAGGAACAGGAATAGGATTGGCGATGGCCAAGGAATATGTCCAACTCATGGGCGGCAGCATCGAAGTGGAGAGTCAGGTAGGCAAAGGCAGCACGTTCACCGTTCTTTTACCCTATAAAAAGGTAGTTCCTGTAAAGGACCTCTCACAAGCTCCGCTGGCTGCTACTTCAGATGAGGAGATCCTACTCCCTGTTCCTTCCCCCTCAGGTACACAGCAGCATGTCTTGATCGTAGAGGATCAACCCGATATGCTGCATTATATCCAGTCCCTCTTACAGAAGTCCTACACGGTCTCTACCGCAATGAATGGAAAAGAAGCCCTAGCTGTACTGGCCCAGCAACCCATAGACCTCATCGTCTCAGATGTGATGATGCCTGAAATGGATGGATTCGAACTACTGAAAGCTATACGTGCACACGAAGTGTATGCTTCCCTCCCTGTGATCATGCTTACCGCTCTGAGCGACGAAGCTTACAGGCTGGAAGCCCTGACGCTGGGCGTAGATGATTATTTGCCCAAGCCCTTCTCCATCGCGGAGATCGTCGCCCGTACCCAAAATATGCTGGCGCGCTATGAAGTCAGGAAGCAAACGGTAGAAGAAGTGAAAGCATTGCCCATTGTCAATCTCAACCATGAGGAAGAGCTGCTATCGCTAGATCCCAAGCTTACAGAATCAGGAAAAGCATTTGTCCAAAAAGCAGAAGCTATCATACAGGCGGAGATCGAAAACGAAGACTTTTCCCTGGTGCAGTTAGCCGATCACTTCTGCCTGAGCTACTCTCAGTTTAGCCGAAAAGTGAAACTACTGACAGGACTCTCTCCCAAGCAATTCCAACGAGAGGTCGCCATGCAAAAAGCCCGAAGGCTACTGGAATCTGGCCAGTACGCGAACCTCACAGGTGTAGCCTACTCGGTCGGTATCTCGCATGTCACCCGATTCTCCAAGATGTACGAGAAACGATTCGGAAAGAATCCTGCGACATACTTTGAAGGACTGACCAAAGCGTAGGTTCATTTTTCAAGCTGTACCCTCTTCACTGGTATAAGTTTTCTGAACCATGAAAAATGTTCTCTGAAGAATGACCCTGGTTCTCTGAAGAATATCTCTGTTTTTATGAAAATCTATATTCCGTCTCAGTCTGATAGGTTTCTCCTGGCTTAAGTACGGTACTCGGAAAACTCGGATGGTTGGGAGAATCGGGAAAATGCTGTGTCTCTAGGCAGATGGCCATATGAGGTGCGTAGGCTATGCCCTCCTTCCCTGTTAGGTCATTTAAGTGGTTGGCGGTGTAGATCTGTATCCCAGGCTGATCAGTCCAGACCTCCATCTGTCTGCCTGAGCGAGGATCTTTTAGGCTCGCCCCTAGACGCATCGATTCATCCCAGGCATCGATGACGAAATTGTGATCGTACCCCTTTCCAAATTCAAGGATCGGGTGCGGCTCATCTATGCGATCCCCTACCCTACGCCACTCCTGAAAGTCAAAGGGTGTTCCCAGCACCCTCCTCAAGTTGCCTGTAGGCACCAAATCTGCATCTACATCGAGTATATGCGCAGCCTTCACCTGTAACTCGTGATCTAGGATGTTACCCTGACCCGCTAGATTGAAATAAGAATGATTGGTCAGGTTCACGATGGTCGGCTGGTCCGTCATGCCTTCATATCGAATGCGGATGCCCCGCTCGGCAGTGAGTGTGTAGGTGACCTCCACCTCTAGATTTCCAGGATAGCCTGCTTCTCCATCTTTGCTCAGGTATGAGAGTACAAGTTGAGTCTCACTGGCTGCTTTTACTTCCCAAAGCACCTCATCAAATCCTGGAGACTTCCCATGCAGATGATGGGGAGGTAAATTGGTGGCCAGCTGATAGCTATTGCCTTCTAGCTCAAACTTCCCATAGGCGATGCGATTGCCATAGCGCCCGATCAGCGTCCCAATCGCTGGATGGGGTTGGAGATAATCTGCCAGCCGATCAAATCCCAATACGACATCTCCCATATTTCCCGCCTTGTCGGGTACCTCCAGCGAGACAATCGCCCCTCCCCATGGGATGATGCCTGCACGAATGCCGCTTTCATGCGTGAGTGTGTAACAAGTGACTTCCTGCCCATCGGGCATCCGACCAAAAACTGACTGTGACATAGGTTATTCTTGCGTGTGAGTAGTGGCATCGTCTTCGTCTGAGCTCAGATCCACATTGCCGACTTTGGGCGAAAACGTGGGGCGTGTGCGCTCGCTCCATAATACAGAACCGATGGCGCCTAGCGTGACGAGTGTCTTTAATATAAAAGCAAAGGCGAAGCCATCTGTAGGACCAATCGCATAATTCACGGCATATGCCCCAACAAATATCAATCCGTAAAATCCAATCCGTGAGATCCGATAGGGAATAGGATAATATCTCTGTCCGACGACATAGACTAAAGCGACCATGACCATATAACAAATGAGGGTAGACCATGCACTGGCATAGTAGCCCACACTAGAGACAAACAGAAAATTCCCCAAAATCGTGATCAATGCCCCTACACCTGTAAAGAGTACAGCAAAACGTACCTGCTTGGTGATTTTGAACCAGATGGAAATGTTGATATAGGCACCTGCAAACACATAGGCGAGGAGGAGAATGGGCACAATATCCAGTCCTGACCAATATTTCTCTCCAATAAATGTGTAGTTGATCAACCCAAAGAAGTTGAAGGAAACGATTTCTTTGGCAAATGAACCGATGACCAAGAATCCCAGGAGTGCGGCGATCATGAAGAAATGAAAGATCTTGGCAAAGGTCTCGGGAGAGTCTTTCTCTTTGGCACGATTGAAGAAAAAAGGCTCGGCTGCATATCGAAAGGCTTGTATAGCCAGATTGATCAAGATCGCTACTTTATAGTTGGCAGCATAAATGCCATTAAGGGCCTCTCCAGTCATAGGCTTGCCATTGAAGAGATCGCCATCATTCCACAGTCGGGGAATCGCTGCACGGTCCAATGTCTCATTCATGACCCCTGCCAGACCTGCAATCATGATGAAGAAGCCATAGTTCAAGACAGGACGCAAGATCTTGAAGTCGGGTCTCAGACTGGTAGGCAGATTGCCCATAAACGCCAGTCCTAATTTGACAGCAGAAGCGACTAAGTTGGCCATGAAAATGTAGGTCAGTCCTTTTTGGAGGAACAAGACGAAGACGAAGTTGAGTACGACCGTCACGACTACATTGGCCAATAAGATCAGTACGAATCTGCGGGCTTTCTCTTGCTGCCTGAGCTGGGCCATGGGGAGCGCAGCCAAGGCATCCAGAAACATCACCCCGCCCATCAATAAAATCCAAATCCCTTGCCCATCGTATCCCATCAGACTGGCAATCTCTTCGTGGAGTAGCCCGATCAGCGAGAGGAATAGTACACTCAAAACCGAGATAACGAGAAAGGCCTGATTGTATATCTTCTGGGGTTTATCTGTATCTTGAATCAGCCTAAAAAATGTCGTCTCCATCCCAAAGGTGAGGATAATATTCAGCATGGCGACGAAGGCATAGACATCGGAGAAGATACCATAATCCGTCGGGGAGATGTGATCTACATTGGTGTAGAGCCAAGTCAGAGACAGGTTGAGGACCTTGGCCAGGATATGCCCTGTACCAAAAATAGCCGTCTGGGTAGCAAGTCTACGAAGGATGCTCATATAACCGTAAAACTACATATTCGCAGGGAGTATTGTCCGTCCTTTTTATTATTCGTCAGGAAAAAGTCTATGACCAAGCCCAAAGCTCACCTCATTTCATTCATCGCCTTACTTAGCTAATCACCAGATACTGTTTTTTGACTTCTTTGTCCTCCTGAATTAGTTCGATTTCCAGTATTTCATGCACATTCTTCTCTATTTTCCGTGCAAGATTATGGGTCGGAAGGTCATTACAATCCAATCCAAAGGGTTCCTCAATCTCTACAGAAATATACTCCAATCCCACCAGTGCATAGGATACGAGCATAGTCATAATGATCGCATAAAAGCCAATCGTAGGTACCAATACGAAGGGTAAAAGCGCTGTGTAAACCAAAATCAGCATCTTAATAAAGAAGTTGTGTGCAAAGGGAATCGGCGTAGCCTTGATGCGCTCACAAGCACCCTGAATGTTCAAAAACTCCTGAATTTCAGGACGTACCTGCGTCAACTGGAAGCCGTCAATGAAACCATCTTTGTACAACTCCTCTGCGCGCTGATACATGTCTCGTGCAATTTTGTTAGGCACATGCTCAAAGGTATCAATCCGCTCTTTGGACTCGTCACTGTAAGGATATATCCACTCATGATTCTCATGATCCCTCAAATGATCGCTCAGGGCCAAGCTGTACCCTCCAATTGCACGCGCAAAAAAGGTTCGGTTGGCGATGTCATTCTTACTTAGCATCCCATGCCAGATCAACGCCAAACCCCGCGTATGATTGATCAATGCCCCCCATTGCTTGCGACCTTCCCACCAGCGATCATAGGCTGTATTGGTACGAAAGACCAGGAGTAAACTCAAGAAAATTCCCAGCAACCCGAAAATACTGGTATCGATCTGAATGATGTCAATCTTATAAGGGAGGATATCCCCGTACTCCTTTGATATATAATCGAATAGATAGACTCCTCCTGCGTATACTCCCATCCAGCCGCACATACGGACTGTACGCCGAATGACATAGCTCGTCTTAAAATGTCTCACGGACTCGACCCAGTTTTTTGAATTGTAGTTGATCATATGGCGATGATTGACGTGTGATGATGTCCTTCTAACACAAGAAAAACAAAATATGTGACAAATAACATATATTGATTTTTTCCTTCTTCTACAAAGATCCCTACACCTTGGCAAGAAGTGTCTGAAAAGAGAGACGACACTGAAAGATTTTTCTTAGAATGTAGATACATCAAAATGTTTCATTTTCCGCAATATTATATTTTTGTTTTATCTGTTTTCCCCCAAATTGCATATGTAAACAATAACAACACACAATCATGAGTCACAGAAAGTACACACTAAGTAATGTATAGTTACTAAAGGATTTAGGTTTTGGGGTATTCATGGTTAGAGCCGGGCAGGGATGTCCGGCCTTTTTATTATGCCTAAGACCCTCGCTATGTGTGTGATGATCTTGATTCACTCACTGCCCAGCACTCCTGCCTCATGGGTGCCATCCATCACAACATTTCATGAAAATAGGTGGATGTTTTCATGTATTTTAATTAAATTATATGAAACACGAACGTTTTTCCACCTAGCAATGGATGTATGGAAGCATTTTTTGACATTTTTGAGGAAGTAGTTGCAAAAGAAAGAGGACAGATCGTCGATCGGAAACAGGCAGACGATATGGCCTATACGAGTGCATGGATGCCATATGAAGGACGGATCAAAAGAGGAGATCAACTCAAAGGGGGTTGGGCTTTACTTTCTCAAAATAAAGAAGTGCAATTATGGAGTTTCCATCTTCGGATGCTTTGCCTAAATGGAGCTGTTCGCGTACTCCCACAAAAACATGTCACCTTCTTTGAACAAGAAGAGGCAGCATTCCGTCTACATTTAACCACCTATCTATCTGATCAAGTGCAAGAAGAGGTGGACTTCCAAGCGCGTATGTATCGCAAGGCGCAGCAAATCTGGCTTCCCCCCAGTATCAGATTTCACCTGAAGCTCAAGCTGGCCAAAATCATGCGCCAATTCATACGCCAGTATCCTCAGCACCAAAAAGAAATTCGGCACCTACGGACCATCGACCAAGCAGAGACCCTGTTCGATCTGATCAATCATATCACAGCTACTGCCCGAGAAGTCCAGCATGCCAAGATGAAGTGGGAATTGATGAAACTTGGTGGAGATCTTCTCCAAAATGGCCCTGCTGCACTGTATCCCGATGCGCTCAAGCCTGATCACCTAAAGGAAGGCGAAGCATGGAATAGGGGCTACACCCTCAAATCTAGGCATACACGAACGATGGGCTATTCCTTCAGGGAAGAACAAGAAATGATTGTCTAGCGATCTACCTCTCCTAGTACGATGTCGATGCTCCCAATGATTGCCACTAGATCGGCTATCAGTACCCCACGACTTATCTCGGGTAGCACAGATAGATTGGAGAAACTAGGACCACGTGTTTTGCATCTAAAGGGTTTATCAGACCTGCCATCCGCAATGAAGTAAAAACCCAGCTCTCCGCGAGGATTCTCTGCACGCACATAATACTCCTGTGCCTTGGGTCTTACCTTGGGCGGGCAGAGCGCACGTGGATCAAAATCTGGGGTGCGCGGATACTTTTTCGTAAGCATTTCCAGGCATTGTTCGATGATCTTAAGCGATTCCTCGACTTCATCTACCCGAACCTTGAACCGATCCCAACAATCTCCTTTTGTCCCCATTTCTCCCTTACCGATGGGGATGTCAAATTCTAACTCAGGATAAACCGAATATCCATCTACCCTTCTCAGATCCCACTTGAGTCCTGAAGCACGGAGCATCGCACCTGAGCATCCATAATTTACGGCTGTCGCCAACGGAAGTACGCCCACATTTGCTGTACGTTGGATAAAAATCTCATTGTCTGTCAGCAAGCGGTTGAGCTCTACCATCTTGGGGCGGAAGTAATCTACAAACTCTTTGCAGCGTACTTCAAATCCCACAGGGAGATCATAAAACAAGCCTCCCACCCAGATGTAATTGTATAGCATGCGCGCGCCCGAGGCCCATTCGAGCAGATTCATGATATGCTCGCGATCCCGAAAGGTCCACAAAAAAGGCGTGTAAGCACCGAGATCCAGTCCATAGGTTCCCAAAGCAATCATGTGAGAGGCAATCCGGTTCAGCTCTGATACAAGAACTCGAATGTACTCTACCCTAGGAGGGATGTCCCGATCTATGCCCAGCATACGCTCTACCCCCATCACAAAGGCAAAATTGTTGTTCATGGAGGAGAGATAATCCATGCGATCCGTGTAAGGCAAGATCTGCGGATAAGAAAGTGCTTCGGCATGCTTCTCAAAACACCGATGCAAATACCCTAGATGCGGCACGACCTCCACCACTAATTCTCCATCTGTCACCACTTCTAGTCGCAGTACACCGTGGGTAGAGGGATGCTGCGGCCCGATATTCAGGATCATCTCCTCCGTCTTGAGGTCCTCCAATTTGAACTTATTGGGGGAAGCGCGACGAAGTAGCTCCTCATAGGGGATCTCCGTTTGATCAGAATGGGGAAGTTTAGGCATAGGAATCCTGACTCAATTTATCGTTCTCAAATTTAGGGAAAAAAATGTACTATATTCCTTTTCTCACTTTCCCTAGCGTCCCCGAATATGTGACACACTTTTCATATGAAAAAGATTAGTTTTTCATGCGGAAACAATTTTCCTATATTAAAATATCTATTTATTCACCCTACACACTCTAACGTATGAAAACATCCATTCGCTTAGTTATTCTTAGTATGGTGCTCGTCTTTGTATGGGCTTGTGAGAGCCAGGTACAGACACCCATTGAGCCACAGCAAGACACACCACCTGCCACTTCTCAAGTCGTAGACATTACGCCTTGGAATGAAGTCATACCCAACGAGGAAGGAGATGCCCGTGTGGCCAAATGGAAGGAGCACTGGAAGCGCGATCTTGTCCCTCAAGCATTTACAATCCAAAAATCTGCCCTAGATCAGATCCTAAAAGAAGATGTAGGCATCCGTATGTACTATGGACTTAGCGAGGAAGCATTCAATAAAACTTTGACGCCAGGCAATCGCGAGCTAGACATCACCTTGATCGCTGTCAGAATCAATGAGAATATGGGAGACCTCAGAGATGTCATCTATACAGCCATTCAAAGTGATGGCAAGACGCGCTTCCTAGACAACCTTGCAGTCAAAACATATACCGACAACTGGCGTGCCTACAATGGCATATCCAGACAAGCCAATACAGTATCCTGTCGTGCGGAAGAAGGATGTGGAGCAGATGATTATGATCATGTAGCCTACAGTCCAGCACCTTGTGGGAGTAGCTATGGATCAGGTCAGAGCTTTACTGTCCCGTTGGCGAGTGCCTTTTCTCGTATTTCTATCTTGGAGTTTACAGATGGAATGGCAGCAGATGCAGAACTTTCTTTCTCTCTGGGTATCAAAGCTGACAATGCCTACGACCTCATGCTACAGTCTTTTGATGGTCCTAGCAAAAATGGCCAAGGCAGCTACCTAGATTTCTCAAGACCCTGTCCACTAGCCTGTGGAGGCAATGGCGGCTTCCAAGGGACATGATCCTGAGGATATAAAGATAAAGATCCAAAAAATCCCTTCCTGCGGTATGCAGAAAGGGATTTTTTGATGTCAAGACCAGCGCAATCTAGCCGTAGAACATAAGAATTGATTGTACTAGTTACACTTTCAGTCTGATACCTCTAGTCTATGGATCTATCGCATGATAAACTTCTGTGAAAGTACCCGCTGGCCTTTCTTATTCCTTAGTGTAGCGACGTAGATACCCTCGGCCTGTACAAATGGCATACGGATCACACCTAGATTGGTGTCCAGCATCGTCTCACCCAGATAGCGACCATTTAAGTCATGGAATATGACCTGACTTCCAATGGCTTCTCCTCGCACATCATACTGTAATTGTAGTTGCTGGTCCTCTGCGTACAGATTGAACTCATTGACTTGGGTCATCAAATCGATGGCAGTATTGGTTGTGGTGTCAGGCTGGAAGGCCTCAAATAGCTCGAAGCCATCCAAAGCCGCATCTACATGCGCTGCCGTAGTAACTGGTGAGCCTTCGACCGTAAACTTCAAAAATACCGAACCATTCATCGTCAAAAAGGGCGTCAACGAAACACTATCCACCAGTGTCCAGCTATTTGTCAAGGTATCTGTAATCTCTAAAACAGGAAAGGTAACCAGACCATTCGTAATTTCTACCTTGAATTTACCCTGTCCGTTGCCTGGCTGAAGGAGGATGTCATTCACAAACCAGTAGTTGAAGCGGAACTTAGGCTGCGTAAAGGTCTTGAGATTAATGGGCGGTGAAACCAGAACCGTTTGCTCATCTTTGGGAACCTCCGAAAGCGTAGGTAATCCTGTCACATAGCAACTCGTTCCTAGATCATTGGCCAGGTCATCATCAGGTGTCAGATCTATTCCAAACAAGGCAGAGCCAATCGGTTCCCCTCTCTCCCATTTTCCATCATCTCCTTCGATCACAGACCATCCTAAGTCTAGGATAAAATCGTCTTTGTATCCTTCCTCTAGATAAATTATAGCTGTCGGACTCCCACTTTGGGCGTTGACGATGATTTGCTGAGACTTATATCCCCACTTACCCACGGTCAAAGTGTAAGGGCCAATTTCTACTGTTTGTATCAGTTGACCATTGGCATCAGAACGGAAAGAAATGGCGTAAGGCCCTGAAATCTGCACCAGCTCAATGTTGGCATCTCGGATCGCTGAACTATCGACGGCACTACGCACTTCTACTGTGAAAGAAAGCACCTGACGAGGTTTGAGCTCAATGATCTCCATGGCTGTTACCCCATTTAGTAAGGTAATATCTACAGTATCTGGAAGGTAACCAAAAGCAGAGACAATCATCTGATAGGTTCCACTGTCTGCCTGTCCGTAGAAGTAGTTGCCATCGGCGTTTGTGAGGGCCATTTCATTGACAAACTCTATATCCGCAGCAGCGATGGGATTACCTGTACTCTCATCCAATACCGTCGCATCTACAAATGCGGCACGTGTATAAGAAGGCTTCAACACAAAGAGTCCCTGACTCATATCTGATACCAGTAGGGTACCCGATGTCAAGAAGGGATAAGCCCCCCAAGCCCCGTCAAATCCTCCTCCATTGGCTGGACTTGTATCATAGTAACCAGTCTCCACCAAATAATCTGGATAGGTAGCATCTACCACATTCACGCCATCCTTGTAGTAGGAAGTAACGAGAAAATCATTGAGTACGTGAACATTGTGTGGGGCAGCCCCTCCATTGCTCAAGGAGGATTCGAAGCCATCTAGCTCTCTAATATTGGCAGGATCTGTAATGTCCCAGGCTCTCACGGTCGCACCGCTATACTCATCTGTGGTGAAGCAGACGGTTCCAGCATCATTTAGCCATGTATTGTGCGTAAAGGCTCCAGGGTAGGTTTTTTGTCCGAGCTTGGTCCACGCGGCAGGATTCGTGACATCCAAGATCGTCAAAAAGCCTGAGTTGATCTCTGCGAGATAGGCGATCCCGTTGCGCACATAGACGTCATGTACATAGCGATCTCCGTAGGAACCGACAAATTGGGGGATTTCAGGATTAGCATTCAGGTCAAAAATCATCAAGCCGCTGATGACATTTGATCCTGCGACATATAGAAATCCACGCTCGTCGATCCAAAGGTTGTGGGAAGTAGTCAACCCTCCTAGTGCGGTATCCTTGTAGGCCACAGGTCCTGGAAGCGTAGACATGTCGATGATCCGGATGCCATCATCAGACTCGTTGGATACATAGGCATAGTTTCTAAACGTCTTCATGTCGCGCCAGCCTGACTGGACACCTGGGAGGTTGGCGACCTCTGTCGCACTACCAGGAACGGTTACATCCACGATACTTACGCCATTTTGAAGTCCGACAATGGCGTATTCATTGCCATTTCCATCTTCCCAGCCCCAGATATCGGTGACACCTGTATTGTAGGGAATCCGCTTGGAAAGTGATAGGTTTTTACTGACGGGTTGGCTCCAACCTGGAATTACCAGCCCCACCACACAAAAAAGTAGGAGTAAATATTTAGTCATGGTGAATTAATTGCAGTTTCCTAAAATGCAAGATTTGGTAGGAAACACGTTCGAGTACACGAGTCCATTTGTTTTTTTCAGAACGATCCCTTTTGCAAATGGAACCCTTATGAATGACACTTGTTGTCTTTTTTCCCTTTTTTAACCCTTTACAAACTCAGATACTATGTGTTTGCTCAGCGTTTACGAGATCATGATCAATAGGAAAACTAGCAAAAAACTCAAAGGCAAGGAAAAGACATTCTGAAAATAAGTTACACAGAAACAATATCGCTAGAAACGTCCGAGTAGGAAAGGAGAATAGCAGAGATTACATGAAAATTAGCAGAATAAACCCTATCTATCCCGCTTCTCCTCTCTCATATGCTTCATCAATATTCACAGGTTCGAAGCTCGCAGCGTCTGTGGCCAGCTTATCACATCTTTCATTTCCTGGTATACCTGCATGCCCTTTGACCCAGTGAAAGTTCACTTTGAACTTGGGATAAATCTGTAAGAACCGTCGCCACAGGTCGGGATTTTTCTTTCCCTTAAATCCCTTTTTGGCCCAACCAAAAACCCACCTTTTTGTGACAGCTTGCTCTACATATCGGGAGTCGGTATACACGTCTACTTCAATACCTTCTTTTTTGAGTGCTTCTAATCCTATGATGACGGCGAGTAGTTCCATTCTGTTATTGGTCGTTCTTCTATACCCAGCCGAGAACTCTTTTTGGTGCGGGCCATACTGAAGGACAACCCCATATCCACCAGGGCCTGGATTCCCCTGAGAAGCTCCATCCGTATACATGACTACTTTCATGGTGGCAAGAATGCAGAATCACCCACTAAGATCCAAATAGAATGCAGGAGAGGCGATAAAGTTTTGGCACGTCAAAAGGCCCATACAATGAAATGCAAGTATTGCTGATTATTCAGCGTATGAAAAAATCAGTTTTTTTTATTAATTTGTATCATCCGAAAGTGTAAGCGCGTTTAAACCCTAGATTCGCTATCAGAATACCTATGTGTTTAAACTATTGAATAATGATGAAGTATTGGAAAATGAATATCGTAGGCTTGTCCCTACTTATATTCGGCTTGTTCTCTCCCCTCTCTGCCCAAATCGAAACGGGCGTAGCTTCCTACTACAGCGATCAGTACCACCTCAATCCCGATAGCAAGACGGCTTCTGGCGAACTATATGATCGGAACCAGTTGACAGCAGCACATCGTACCCTTCCCTTTAATACTTATGTACGCGTAGTGAATCTCGACAATGGGCGAGAAGTGACGGTACGTATCAACGATAGAGGTCCGTACGCAGAGGGTCGTCTGATCGACCTATCTCGTGCAGCTGCTGAGCAGTTGAATCTCATCAGTATGGGGACTGCACCTGTCAGGATTGAGCCTGTCGAAGCTTCTGCGGATAGAGGGCAGGCAGCAGGGGCAGGTAAGCGAGTGACGGTTGATTTTCCAACTACGACACCCGAAACCAAGCGGGGCAATCTGGCGGGACTTCCGATAGTGGATGGCATGGGCCGTCCTGTAGGTTCTACAAGTCCTGCGCCTACCACAAATTCTGCACCTAGTAGAACTAGTCAGGCCAATCAAAGAGTCATGTCTCCTGTCCCTACAGATAGGGGCTACAATGCAAATGCTCGAGTCAGTAACCCACAAGTACAACCCACGAATCCGTCTGTCATCAATGCTACCAGACGTACAGGCAATACCGTCGTCACTGATCCTACCACGTTTATCTACAACAGACAGGAAGCAGATGTAAGGTCTTCTGTACCACTCCCACCTACAGCGCGTGAGGTCAAAGGTACAGTTACTACACCCGCACAAGCTTCGACTCCCGCTCCTACAACCAATGCAAACCAAAGAGTTGCGAGATCTCAATCGACGCCTATTTATCAGAGTGCGATCAATTCCAATCGACGCCTCATCAGTCCTCCTCCCAGCACGACTCAATCACCGAGTAATGCTCCGCTAATATTTTCCATGATTGCCCAACCCCAGTCCACTACATCTTCTGGATACGGAGTGCAAGTAGGTGCTTTCTTTGATTGGAAACGGCTACACATGGCCTTGGGAGAAATCAACAACAAAGGCATTCCCAATACAATGGTACAAATTGGGCAAAAAGATGGAAAAGAAATTTTTCGTATCCTGATCGGGCCTTATGCCAGCAAGGCAGAAGCTGAACGGATGCGTAGCCAACTGGCCAATAAAGGAGTGAAAGGCTTATCTGTCTCGCTCGCCTCTCTCAAGTAAGCAGGTAAAAAGTAATTTTCTAGAATTATTCCCCCTCTCCTGTAGGGAAAATATAGAAAGGGAAGTCCCAATTATAGGGTCTATTCCCTTTCTGCTTTTCAAGCCTTTGCTTAGACCACGTTTGGAACTTCAAATCTGCGAACAGTTTGTACTTTCAAAACCTAGACTTTACCCATTGTGATCGGATTAATCGCTGCGCTTTAGCTAGGTTTTCATTGCCCCCAACATGTTCTTAGCTTATTTCTTCATTAATTGAGAACAGGAGTTCTAACATATGAATTGTGATTGAGCAATGCCTACGCGGGATTTTGAAGAAAATTCACGAAATTAATTTTACTTTGTCAGATTAGATGAGTGAGATCTAACAAAGAGGACTTAGGAGTAGGATAATGAAGATTTAAGCGCAAGGAAGTAGGATTGGGGGGTACAGAGAATTACCTATTTGTGTATCAAATCTTGTATGATCTTCCTACATAATCTACTCAAATTGGCCTCTGCCTGATTCATTTCAGATCTCATCTTTTGTGTTAGCAAACCAAACAGACGGTGTGTATTCACAATAAAATATACTCATTACCACCATCTTAATCTCTAGATCTTTTACCTGTGATCTTTTCTAGAAGAAAGACTGGCCCAAGCATAACCCAAAGCACCTCGTTCCAGACATCCGACCTCATACCATTTTATCATTAGCAGGATTATGCTAAATTCGAAATATTGCAAATCTACATGGAGAGAAGGCTACTATATCATTTATTGCTAGGAATCTTGGGGATGCCCTTCACCTGGGCTCAACAATCTGATTTTACCCTCGACCAGTTTTATGCCTCACCTCTCCAATCCCCTCGTTCCCAGAAAATTGCGGCCAACTGCCTCCTACACTGCGACGGAGAGAATATCGCCCTCTACGTTAAGGTAGAAGATCCTAGCATTCAGATTCAATCCAGTGATGATCTGACGGATCACGTAAGGATTTGGTTTGCCCTGCCTCAGAAGGCTTACCCAGAAAACTTTGACTACGATCTTCATCCAGATTATATCTCTACTTCAGCAACCACTGCTTTCCAATCCCCCCCTCGATTCTTTAGTATTTATGGAGAATACGCTGACGAAGTTTCTCTCCAAACATTCAAGGATGATTTTGACTATCCCAACAACCATCATCGAAGGGCTGATAGCCTATTTGTTCCACCTACAGCTGAATTGAAAGAACTAGAGTTTCACTACGGGATCGTCGGATATGACCTCTATCCTGACGAGCGTCCAGCAACCCTTGTCAATCGCAACCAGTTGGGCCGAGTAGGTCAAGCCATCCAAGCGCCTTTGGGACCTGTAGAAGATGGGCTGCGGTACAAGGCAGAGTTCACAGAGAGGAATGATGGCTACATCATCAATGCCCAATTCAGCCCTCAAGCATTAGGCTTTGTCCAGGTTCCCTTTATGCAGGAGCTGAGACTGCTTATTGAGATTTGTTCGGCACCCCAAGCTGGGCAGGAAGCAGAGATTATCCTCTCTTCTAGTCCCCGTCAAGATTTGCATCGCCCTAAGTCATTCTCAAGAATTTTTTTCATGAATCCGCTGCAGACAGATGTGACGGAGATTCCCTCTTATGTATTTGACAAAATCGATGTACGCCCCATCTATATCTTCGGCGAAAAAGGCTGGATCGCTACAGGAGTAGATGTAGATGGCTTGGTATTGGGTCCTCAATATACCAGTCAGCAGTTGACAGAGATTTTATTTTACCAGCAAGATATCAGCTTCTCCCAAAACGCCTTTGAGAATATTCCTGTAGAGACCCTCCGTATGGATCTCCAATTTGTCAATCAATGGAATCGTGAGCGCGAGTATACCTTTATCATGGATCAGACCCTGGAATTGGAGCGCTACGCAGCCCCTGATGATGGGAATAAATTGATTCAAGTAGAATACTTCCGTTTTCCAGATGGAGGTCTGGGAAAAATCAGCCAATTCACCTCGCCTCTTGTACCTTTTGCGGTCTGGGATTCTTGTCCTTCCTGTCAAGTCGAGACCTACAGTGTGCAGCGGATCTCTCCAGAAGCCATCGCGGATGTCTTGACCCTCAAACAAGTAAAAGGACCCTCTAGTTCTATTCAGATTGGTAATTGGGTATTTGAGGATTTCTTCCTCGAAAATATCGAATGGGTACAAAAAGGTCGAATTCTGCTCCTCGGTCTGGGCCACCCGCGCCAAAAGTCAAAAAAACGCATCAAAGTAACCTGGGGAGAAGATGGCAGTACACCCAAGCTAGAACAGATCGACTAAGGACGTTGTAGCCAAGCATTCCTAAGATCCCTTAGACCATGTTTGGAACTGAGAAAAGTTATGAAGATACTCATTGTTGCTGCTACACAGGGAGAAATCCAATCCCTAAAACAATCGTTTTCCAATCATGTAGTCACACCCCAGTTATCAAGATCTATCCTGGCGTCGCAGACCATCGATTGGCTGACGACAGGCATAGGCATGGTGAATACAGGTCTTCTGATGGGGCACTATCTGGCGGTATATCATCCTGATGTGATCTTACATGTTGGGATAGGAGGTAGCTTTGACCGGTCCGTTCCCTTGGGGAGCGTGGTGTATCTGACGGAGGATGTATATGCAGACATGGGGGCTGATAGCCCTGATGGCTTTTTGCATTTGCAAGAAATGGGCTTCCCGAGCCTTACCAAAGGCACACGCTCCTGGTACCACCGATACACCTACAAAGTCCCTTCCTTTTTCCCAACCATCCCACGTGTCTCAGCTATCACTCTCAATACCGTCACAGGTCAAGACGCTGAAGCGCATCGGCTCCAAAGCCTGTGGCATGCTACAGTAGAAACTATGGAAGGGGCAGCCGCATTGCAGGCTGCTACCTGGGCAGGAATTCCTTGCATAGGGATCAGAGGGATCTCCAATTATGTGGAGACGAGAAATAAGGCAGGATGGAAGATTGCGCTTGCCATACATCACATGCAAACCCATGTAGCGGAGGTCTTAAGTTTGCCGAGCAATGAAATACTTGAACGAAAGCAAAGAGAATGAGCCATTATTTCCACGAAAAGCCGTAATTTACGCTGGGCAGTACGAAAAAGGATAAGACCAAATGGGGCACAATGAAAATCTAGCTACTAAAGCAGAGATTTTAGGTTCTGGCGAAAGCTATTTTACGAGATTTAGTGGCGCTAAACCGATCAGAATAGATGCGTTCAGATTCTGAAAGTACAAACTTTTCGCAGATTCGAAGGTTCAAACATGGTCTAAGATCTTTTCAATTGTAATCTCGTAAGCACACAATAGCTAGCGTAATTCTTGCTTATTTCCTTCTTTTCTCTATTCTTACGAAAAATTCAAGGACAATTCCCATTAATATATGGCAACGAGTAAACCAGGTTCTAATAATGCCAGTCGTATCATACTTGTGGTGGCAGGTATTCTAATGATTTCTTCTTTAGGTTATTTTGCTGTACAGTATTTCTCCCAGAGGGAGCAAATCAGAGAAAACGACGACCAATTACAGGGCCTACGAATGGAGATTCTCGAACTGGATGATCAGATCTTAAACTTCAAAGTGGCGATGGATGCCAAGGATGATGAACTAGATCAGAAGAACGAGCAACTAATAGATGCCAAAGAAAATATCGAGCGACTCAATAAAAAACTGGAAGCAGAAGAAGCCAAACTAGATCAGAGCAATGCAGAAATCCGACTTATGCGTAAACAGCTCTCCAATATGGAAAAAGTCGTCAAAGGTTATCAAGCTGAGATCGCACAGTTGAAAGAACAAAATGCCCTTTTGACTGAAGCAGTCGATAGTCTTAAGCAAAATGAGTCAGAGCTTCAAGCGGAAAATCAAGCCTTGCAGACCCAAACGGATCAAGCACGTGCCGAACTAGAACAGACAAAATCGCTCGGCAGTATCCTCAAAACCAAAGCACTCGTCATCAACTCTGTCCGAAAAAATGGAAGGCTCGTGCCAGGCAAAAGATTCAAAGCATCTCAACTAAAGTTTATGAAAGTCTGCTTCACGATCCTGGATAATCAGGTAGCAGAGTCAGGCCCACAATCGGTCTTTCTCGTCATAGAGAATCCCGATGGAAGCATCCAGCAAAATACAGATGGCGGGTTCAGCGGTACCTTCCGATTCAAGCTCAGAAATAAGCCCTATACTGCGAAGAAAGACCTCATCTACAAAAAGACTTCAGTAGATCTGTGCATTGACTTCCAACAGCCTGAAAAGGATGCTTGGCAAGAAGGATTGTATTATCTCAGACTTTATACAGGTGATGGAAATCTAATCGGCCAAGAGCAATTTGAAGTAAGATAAGTTGAATGAGCTGTAAAGAGGAGGGAATTGGTTCCTTGGAGGAGCGATGATCCTTTTTGAAACTTAAAATCTCCGAAAATTTTGTGTTTTCAGAACCTAAAATCTCTGCTTTTTAGGTAGATGTTCGTTGTTCCCAATATGCTCTACCTTCGCTGTGCATCTTCATAGATCCCCAATAACTTTTCCTTTTCTGCTTCCCAGTTTAATGCCTGGGCCGCACGGTCGCAGTTCGCCACTAGCTCTTGATATCGTTGCGGATCTTGTGTGAGGCTAAGGACCATATCAGCCAAACGTTGGGGATCACGATCTTTGTGCAACAGGATCTTCCCTACATCAAAGGACTCAATGATTTTGCGTTGCTCAGGCATATCCGATCCAATGACAGGGACACGCGCTTGAATATAATCGTACAGCTTATTGGGCGAAATGAAATGATGACTCTTCCCCATTTCTTCGAAAAGACTCACGCCTACCCTCGCCTGTCGAGTGAGTAGGGAGAGGGAATCAAATGGCACAAAACCTTTGAATATTACTTGTTTCTCCAAATCTAATTCACGCGTCAACGCTTTTAATTCCGCAAGTACATCTCCTTTTCCCACCACCCAAAAAATATAGTCAGGGAGATACTTCATAGCACGAATCATGAGATCGATTCCACGTCCTACATTGACCATGCCTTCATAGATGATGATGTTCTCTTTGTCCGTTCGAGCCTCAATCGCTTTGGGTAAAGGTACATTGCGGATCGTATGCACGGGGACTTGATATAGCGTCTGATAGACTTGCGCAATAGAGTCATTGACGGTGTAAGCATGGCGCAAGCGCGGAAAAATCCATTTCTCTAGCGTTAACCAAATACGCTGCGTCCACGGTCTCCCGACTACTTCTGGGACCTCTGTAAAGTACTCATGACTGTCATATACCAAACCCTTCCTGCGAAAACGAGACACTAAAAAATTGGCTAGGAGGGTATCAAGATCACATGCGTTGAGGACATCCACTTTGAAAAATAGGAGGAGAAAGAACAAACGGATGTTGAATTCTAAGTAGAATAACTTTCCCCTTGTAAAAAATAGCTTGAGCCTACGTGTGTGGTACGGTCGGTCGGTGATGGGCAATGAATCGGGCAGTTGACGTCCAATCACCCAGACCTCATACCCATGTGCTTGTAGCGTACTGGCGATCCGATGGACTCTCTGGTCCTGGCTGAGATCATTGACGACGGTAATGGTGACTCGTGTAGCGATAAGCAGATTTTTGCGCACAAATTAACAGGAACTTTCGCATATTTTGCACAGAATTCTACAAGAGGACAAACAAGCCCTCCTTTTTACCCTCGCCAATGAAAAAATACCTCTTCATACTTAGCCTGATTTTCTCTGTGCCTTCTTTGGCACAAGATACAGATGTCTTACTCAATCATGTGATTTACCACTACATAGACAGAGTGGATATCAGAGGCTATGCAGATACGCTGATCCATACAGATCACAAACCCTACGGTCGCCCACAGCTACAGGCAGTCATGGGGAGGGTACATACAGCCCAACTCAGCCCTGTGGAGCAGGCTTGGCACAGACGTATACAACTATTGGTGGACGATTCTTTGGCAGTGAAAAATGAAGCGAAAGGTGCCCTTCGATATTTCTACACCAACGGACGAGATCTCGTACATGTGGCAACTCCCCGACTCAAACTCTTTGTCAACCCCGTCTTGCATACCTCCCTGGGCTTGGACCAAAATACTTATCCTACTGCCAGCAGACCCAACCTCCCTTTGGGAATCAACAGTAGAGGGGTACAAGTACGCGGGACGCTGGGCCAAAAGATCGGCTTCCACACAGAAGTCTATGACAATATTACCCGCTTCCATCAATTCATCTACGACGAATATCGCTCTACACTCAGACTTTATGGAGAGGGATTCATCAAAACATTTGGGACGGAAAACGCGCTGGACTATTTCAGCAGCAGAGCTTATCTGACCTATCGTCCTATCAAGGAAATGCGCATCAAGTTTGGAAAAGATCGCGCTTTTTGGGGCAATGGCTATCAAAGTCTCGCTCTCTCAGACTATGCCGCTGACTATCTCATGCTCAACATCCGTACCCGCGTCTGGAAACTGGAATATGTCAACCATTTCACCCAAATGATCGATTTCCTCATCAATCGCAACGACGTAGAAGGTACGCTCCCTCGCAAATACGGCGTATTCCACCAACTGAGCTACAAGCCCAACAATCAACTTTCCTTCGGAATTTTTGAGTCCATCGTATATACCCCTGTCTTAGCCAATGGAAATAGAGGTATTGAGCTTCAATATTTCAATCCGATCATCTTCTATAGGGCCATCGAGCAGTACATCGGGAGTCCTGACAATGCCATGATCGGTGGTACTTTCAAGTGGAATTTTCTCCGACACTTCCAACTCTATGGTCAGTTGGTGATAGACGACTATAATTTTGGGGTAAGAGATCAAGGGAGCAATTACTGGGGAAATAAAGTAGGCTGGCAGTTGGGAGCGAAATATATCGACGTATGGGGTATTCCTACGCTCGATCTGCAGATCGAGCACAATCGCGTGAGACCCTACACCTATCAGCATTTCAATATAGCCTCCAACTACACGAATTATGGCCAGTCACTGGGACACAGCGCAGGGGCCAACTTGCTAGATTTTTACACCATTCTCCAATATCATCCTCTTCCTCTGCTGCATGTGTATCTCTCTTATGGGTACAGAATGCAGGGACTTGACCAAGATGGATTCAACTACGGCGGGGATTATCAGCAACCTACGGGCAACCGACCGAGAGCAGAAGACTTCAACTATGCCATCGGGGACGGCCTGGGACTCAGTGTCCACAATGTATATGGAAAGTTCACATACCAGCTCTGGGACCTAGACGCCTATCTGGAAGTTGAAGCTCGCTATCATCGCGCCAACTCACAAGAATCCCTGAGTATCCTGGGAGGACTCAGGGCAAATATAGAAGCCAGACCGATTAGGTAGGACTAGGTGAGTGTATGCATTCCTTCTTCAATCGAGATGGCATTACGATAGCCAAGTTCTCGACGTGCCTTTCGATCCGAAACTGAAAACTCTGTCCCCATCAGATGGATCATGACAGGTACAATGGGAGGATCGCTTTTGAGCCCAAAAGTATTCCAAATAAACTGAATCACCTTGGCGGTAGTCAAAGCGAAGCTACGAGAAAGCGAACGGTCTCCTGCGATTACTCCATATTGCTGAAACATCTTCCCAAATAACTCCTTGATAGGATGCTGTTCCCCATCAGTTACAAAGTAGATTTCGCCATTTCCCCCTTTGTCTATTGCTGCCAAGATGGCTTGAGCGAGATTGAAGACATGGATGGTAGATAGTCGATGCTGCCCACCTCCAATCCAAACCCAGCTTCCTGCCTTCACGCGATCGACCATCATCTGGGTACTGTGATTATGAGGACCCCATATCGCAGGAGGACGCAGGATAACCGTTTGAAAGTTTTCGTTGTTAGCCTTGACTACTTCCTTCTCTGCTAGGGCTTTGGTTAGGGAGTAGTAGTCTTTAGGAAGTTGGGGGGGGATATAGGTTTCATCTTTCTCGTAGATCTCCTGTCCATTGATCACAGAAGCGGCTCCGATACCAATGAATTTCTGGACACCTGCTTTTTCAGCCGCATGAAGCATATTTTTCGTCCCATCTACATTGATCTGATAAAATGGTGCTTTACTGCCCCAAAATTTCATATAAGCTGCTGCGTGGATGACGATATCACAGCCTTTGGCAGCTGCATCCAATGAAGCCCTATCTGTGAGATCTCCCTTCACGGGTATGGCACCGTAGTTTCTCACTGCTTGCATAGACTGGTTGGATCGGGCCAGTGCCCTGACCTCAAAGCCCTCGCCTTTGAGTATGGGAATAATATTTCGCCCAACAAATCCCGAACCTCCAGTTAATAGAATGATCTTACGCATGTTTTATTTGCAAGATCGTTTGTCCTTTTGACTATGAATAAACCTTAAACGGCAATTTTATACCCCAAAAAGACATCAAGTTATCGTTTTCCTACCTGTCTAAAATGATTGGGTGTCTGGCCTACATGCTTCTTAAAGGCACGGATAAACTGAGAAATATTGCTGTATCCTAGTTGGTAGCCCAATTCTGAGACCGTTTCCTCTGTCTCCAGCAAACGATCCTTGGCTGTCTCCATCTTGAGTCCGAGATAATACTGATAAATGCTTTGCCCGAAAAAGGCACGAAAATCTTGCTTAAGCTTGCTCGGACTTACGCCCACGCTGGTCGCGAGTACCTGTATCTCAGGTGCCTTCCCTTGTATATGGCGACGAAGCGACTCCCTCACACGAAATAGCTTCGACAAATCATCTGCGTGCAAAGAGACAGTTGGTCCTTGATCTCGCCTTGCCAACAGGTCAAAAATTTGCCCCATAAATGCTAGAATCCGAGATTGAAAATGTAGTTTATCTATCAAACCTTCGGGTACCTTCGCCAAGGCCTTACGCAGCGTCTGCTCACTCATAGGTGGAAGCTCTTCATACAAGGAGAATGGTTTATGATCTGAAAAAAAGGGAGGAAGCTCAGGATGGATTGTTCGCAAGGCATCGAGCGTAAAGGAAACAAATATCAGATCTACGGTTTCATGGAGCGGAATCGTCCCCTGTGCGCGAGTTCCAGGGGTATAGAAAATCACACCAGCGGGCTGTGATCGACCCATTTTCACCTGATGTCCTCGAATCTCCTTTTCTACAAGTTGAGCTGACAGATTGACATTCATCAAAAAACAACCATTTTCTTTGGGGTTGAAGCTCTGAATGACTACGGGTTGTGAGAGACAGACATGGTAGTGATATACATCTATCCCAAAGAGCAAAGCATGATGTCTGAGGTATCCTGTCCCCAATCCTTCGGGTACATGCAGTGTATGGCCTTCAAGTGGAAGCTGCATCTGAGCAGCAAGCTGAGCTTCATGCGTCTTATGGGGAGAAACTTCGATATGAAACGTGAGATCATTCACCTCAAGAATGTGTGAATAAAAGTAAGGATTGGTTGGAGCGATACTTAGTGCTCTTCCAGAATCAAGGATAAAAATAGTGGAGGTAGGAAAAAATTTCGATAGAAAATTAAGTTAGAAAAAATTTCCTGAAAAATCTAGAAAATATTTGGTGAATTCAGCGGAACTTATCACATTTGTAATGCCGCACGACCAGGTCCTCCTGAACTCCGCCAGGTGCGAAAGCAAGCAACGGTAGGGAGTCGACCGGTGCGATGCGGCATTTTTTTTATCCTAAATTGTAGGATGGAACCCACCGACCTTTTTTATCTCCACCGCTGTATTCAACTCGCACAATCTGCTACCCGTGCTGTATATCCGAATCCATACGTAGGATCTGTCATTGTGCACCAAGGCCAAATCATAGGTGAAGGTTTCCATGCACAAGCAGGAGGCCCGCATGCAGAAGTTCACGCCGTGCGATCTGTCGTGGATCAAGAAGCACTCAAAGAAGCGACCATTTATGTGAGTCTAGAGCCATGCGCACACTACGGGAAGACACCCCCTTGCGCGGATATGATTATTCAGCATCAAATTCCACGTGTCGTCATCGGGATGCAAGATCCCTTTCCCAAAGTAGATGGAGGAGGCATTGCCCGCTTGCGTGCGCACGGCGTAGAGGTACAACTTGCACCCGATCCTACACCTTTCGAAGAACTCAACAAGGTTTTCCTTACCCATATCTCCGCTCAGCGTCCGTATATCGTTTTGAAGTGGGCCGAATCTGCGGATGGATTTATCGCTAAAAAAGACGATACAGAGCAAGCCGTGCAGACCTCCATTTCAGACGTAGAAGCCAAACGCTATGTCCACAGATTACGGGCCATGCATCAAGGAATTCTCGTCGGAAAGCATACCGCGCTTATAGACAATCCCCGCTTGACCACACGCAAGTTTTATGGTTTGTCTCCGATCCGACTTGTACTGGATCGTAAGTTGGATCTACCTGCTGAACTTCAACTGTTTCAAGACGGGCTCGAAACTTGGGTGCTCAATGAAATGAAGGATGGAGAAAAAGGCCATATACGCTATCAGAAATGCGAAAAGTGGAATGATTGGAAAAGCCTGCTAAAGGAACTATTCCAACAGACGAAAATCGCTTCTATCTTGGTGGAAGGGGGACAAAATGTTTTACAACAATTTCTTGATCAGGATATTTGGGACGAAATTCATCGTATTCAGTCTCCTAAGCTATTGGGGAAGGGTATTGCTGCCCCCACGCATTCTGCACATCTCTCGCCTCATCGTCGTGAATATCTAGGGACAGATATCGTCACAGTCTACAAACGCCAAGCCTTTCCGTCCCAAAAGCAAAAAGGCCTGTCGAGTTGACAAGCCTTTTCTGTATAAACCTTCTATTTAATATGCTCTTATATCGCGTATTCCAACTCTGTAGAATTGAGTTCCTCTAAGACCCATGCAAGTGCCGTCTTCCAGACGTTGACAGGTGCATCATCATGCAGATAGGTCTTATGCAGCGCACGATAGATGGTTTGAGAGATATCCTCAAAAATATCTTCATCTTCCATCGATACATGGGTGCGCATGAAGTAGGCGAAGGCACGGGCCATCCCACAATTGGCGATGAAGTCTGGAATGACCAATAGTCGCTCATCGGCGTACATCCCGATAGGTCCTAGGAATATTTCTTCATCTGCAAATGGTACATTGGCCCCGCTCGAGATAAGCTTCAAGTCATTGGCCAGCATTTGGTCCACTTGATATTGCGTGATCAGTCGAGAACCTGCGGCAGGAATAAAGACCTCTGCACCACATGTCCATATCTTCTCCTGAATCTCTTCAAAAGGTCGGATCTCATCTAGTGGGAGTTGGTTTTGCTCGCGGTTGAGGTAGAGCTGCTTCACTTCAGGAAGCGTCAGCCCCTCCTGACGGATCAGTCCTCCCCTACGGTCGATGATCCCCACGATCTTGAACCCATGATGGGCAAGCGTGAGCGCCGCCGCTCCTCCTACATTTCCAAAGCCTTGAATAATCACGCGCTTTTGCCCTGGATCTACCCCCCAAACATCAAACCCATGAACCACAGCTTTTCCTACTCCATAGCCTGTGATCATATCCGAGACAGTGATCACCTTATCCTTTGTCGTAGGAGCATAATCAAAATGCGTCACGCGTTTGCGTACCCCCTGTAGTTGCTCAATGATCAGATCAAAACTATCGGGATCTGGATTAAAGTATCCTCTTACCACACCTTCTTGTGGATGTGCGATGCCCATAGACTCTGTGATCGGCATTACATCATGGACTTCATCCACATTCAAGTCTCCCCCCGTCCCGTAGTAATGCTTGAGTAATGGACGAACGGCCTTATACCATCTCCTGAGGACTTGATCTTTCCTAGGGTCATTGGGATCAAAATCAATCCCCGACTTTGCTCCGCCAATAGGAGGCCCACTCACGGCAAATTTGATCTCCATCGTCTTTGACAAAGCCCTTACTTCATCTAGGTTACAGCCTTTTCGCATGCGGGTTCCTCCGCCTGCAGCTCCATTTCTCAAAGAGTTGATCACCACCCAACCCTGTGCGTCTGTTTCGGTATCTTGCCAATGGAAGACGATTTCAGGCTCGGCATGTTCAAAAGACTTAAGTGCTTGAATCATAACTGATCGTAGTGTAGTATTTCTGGTTAAAAGGAATTACAAAAGTTGTACGAGATCCTAAACGATCGAATGCGCTTCTTGTTATTTCCCCCTACAAAAATGAGCGGCTTAATGTGGAATTCCAACTCATTTTTCCTGGGAACTATGTCAAACAAAATCGAGCTTATGTATAGAAATATACGCAACGATGATACACGATTTGATTCATCTCTTTGTTGACCGATCTTGCATAGGATGTGGGACACAGCTCATCTCTCAAGAATCTCATATTTGTCTCCATTGTCTCTCACAGATTGAGCCTACAAACTTTCACCTTCGCCCCCAGGACAATGAGCTTTATCAGCGGATTGGAGGCCGAATCTCTGTCAAGGATGCTACGAGTCTGTTTTACTTTGACAAGGCAGGTCGCTTGCAGAAGCTATTGATGAGCTTGAAATATCATGATCTCCCTCGGATCGGACATTATCTCGGTCGACTCATGGCAGAATATCTAGACGGTCCCACGCTATGGGCCGATGTAGAGGCTATTGTTCCTATCCCCTTACACTGGACGAAACAAATACAAAGAGGATACAACCAATCCGAACAAATTGCCCTAGGGATCTCTCAAGTAACAGGTATCCCTGTGAGGGAAGATCTTCTGATTCGCAATCGCAAAACACAAAGTCAAGCCAAAAAATCAGGTGCCAAGAGATGGACCAATGTATCGGGTGCTTTCCAAGCGATACCCGATCTTCCTGATAGGATACTCCTCGTGGATGACGTCATCACGACAGGCGCTACCATCGTGGCTGCTGCACAAGCATTTGGGAATAAAGTGGATGCACTCTCTATTGCAAGCGTCGCGCTGACACGTAGGAACTAGTAGAGTGGATATACATGTAGATCGTATGCCTAGGCCGTCTATTTAATACATACATGTAGGGAAAGTTGAGCATTTGCTAGCCAAACACGAATATATCTCGATACATAGTGTTTTTTCAGGCATATACTTTATCTTTCTTCCTGTCTTTCATGAAGAAGGCCATTTTCTCGATAGAAAAGGGTATTTCCATGATTCTAGCCTAACTCAATGCTTTTTCCATGACCAACCCAAAGTATATCCTAGGGTATTTGTGTTTTATCTTTCTCCCACTTCTCACCTTTTCCCAAAATGCACAGATCGATAGCCTGAAGTCTGAGGTGAATCAACAGTCGGGTTCACAACAGATTGCTAGCCTTCTGGAGCTTGCAGAAGCTTACAAACAGGTATCTGCTGACTCGGTCCTCTATTACGCCCAAAGAGCCAAAAGGCAAGCAGAAGAAAAGAAAGATACACTGGCACAAATTCGGGCTTATCGCCAGTTTGGTTGGGCAAGAGGCATCATGCAGCAGGACATGGCACAACTAGAGGAGGATGCTACAGCAGGTCTTGAATTGGCTCAGGCTATTCAAAATGAAAGACAGATTGCTCTAATCTACCTCGACCTTACCCGTGCCTACATGGGTGTGCAGCAAGGAGGAAAAGCAGAAAATTACTCTAATCAGGCATTGACATTTGCCCAACAGGCAGAGGATCATGAAATCATGCACGATGCCTATGCTAACTTATCTTACATCTATCTTCTCAAGGATTTGAAGCGAGCCTACGCGTTTCGGTTTGAAGCTCTGCAACAGGCAAAGATACTCAATGACTCCCTTAATATTGCCCTGGACCTGATGCAACTGGGTGCGATACATAAGTGGCAAAAACAGGACTCAGCCAGCTACTTCTTTCGAGCCTCTAGAGACATCTTCTCCCAAATTGACAATCCCTTCTCCGAAGCAGTCCTCTACTACTATATGGCCGAATATTATGGAGATTTGGGGTATACAGATACACTTTTGAGCTATGGCCTTAAGGCATACGAGCTGGGTACGAAGACCAATAATCAGCAAGCACTGAGAGGTGCCAACACGCTTCTGTTCAATTACTATTTCAATCGTCAGGACTACGAGGAGGCTGCACCCTATGCGCGTTCCTCTCTTGCACTCGAACAAAAGAAGCCCACCATCAATTATGGGGCTGCACTCATGGATATCGGACAGTTGCAGGCAGCTATGGGAGCAACCGACTCAGCAGAAAGTTCATACCAAGCGGCGATTGCCTTTGCGGAGAAGGTCAAGTATCCTCGAATAGAAGCTGCGGCGCGCATGTATTTAGGGAAATTGTACAAGGAAAGACAACAGTATACACGTGCCCAAGAAGAGTTTGAAATTTCGCTGTCTAAGATCGATAGAAAAACGGACTTGAGTTTGTTGGATTTACTCCTCCTATTCCAGGGGGAGACTGCGATGGCGCTCAAGCAATACAAGAAAGCAAAAGTCTACTATGAGGAGGCCATCGAGCTTGGAGAGGCTTCAAACGAGTTTGATTTGCTCCGCGATGGCTATGAGGGGTTGGCAGAATGCGACTCTGCCCTTGGCAACTGGCGGGAAGCTTATGAAGCAATGAACGCATTTCGTGTGTGGGGAGACAGTGTCAAGGATCGTTCACACAATGAACGGACGGCTCAACTAGAGACAAAATATGAGACTGCGCAAAAAGAAGCTGCTATTGAAAGATTGACTCAAGCAGAAAAAATACAGGCACTTGAGCTATTAAGGGAGAAAACGAGAAATGACCTATTAACAGGTATTGCACTTGTATTTCTGATCGCGGGTTCGGTTGTCACCTTCCTACTCTTTCGCTTGCGTAGAAGCAATCAGCAGATTCTAGTTCAAAAGAGCGAATTGGCAAGCCTCAACCATACAAAGGATCGTCTGTTTGCGCTGATTGCACACGATCTGCGAGGACCGATTACAGGCTTTCAGAGTTTGATTCGCATCTTTGATAGATATCTCAAAGATCAGGAACTTAACCGACTGGAACTTGTCAGTCAAAAAATACATCAGCAATCTCAGCAGATCCGTCAGTTGTTAGATAATCTTCTATATTGGGCATTGGGCCAATTGGGAGCTTATTCCACACAGGTTGAGACCTTCAATTTATTCCAACTTGGAGAGGACGTTATGCAGATATATCAAGGTCCAGCGGATGACAAAGGGAATAAATTGGCCCTTGAAATCCAAGATGGATTTGAGATAACAGGTGACAGAACAGGTTTGGGTGTGGTCCTACACAACCTAGTTGGTAATGCCATGAAATTCACAGAGGGGGGAAAAATCACGATACGCGCGCAAGAAGCCGATGTACATACCCTCATTGAAGTGGTAGATACAGGGGTTGGGATGAATGATCAACAGCTCAGTCAATTATTTCACGATACTCAAAATCAATCGACGAAGGGTACAAGTGGAGAAAAAGGGACAGGGCTTGGCCTCCAAATTGTGAAGCAAATGATAGACTCGTGGAAGGGAGAAGTATATGTCAAGAGTCAGGTAGGAGAAGGGACAACCATTCAACTGAAACTACCCAAATTGTCTTGACTTTTGAGGTGTGAAAGTAGTGGAGTGGGAAGAACGTTGGAATTTTTAACACAAGGGATTTTCATTTAGGTTAATCATTTAAATGAAAAATGCGTTATTAGCTATATGAATCAGGAATCAATCAGGATCTTTGCTGTGGAGGATGATTTCATTCATCAGGAGAATCTGCGTATTACGCTAGATGAATTGGGGTATGACCTGGTCGGTCTCGAGGATAGAGCGGAGCATGTGGTGGGAAAAGTCAAGAAGACAAAACCTGACATTGTCCTATTAGACATCAACTTAGCGGGAAGGCAAACGGGAATAGAACTGGGATATGAGCTCAATAAGAATTTTCCTACTCCCATCATCTATGTAACTTCCTACGCGGATAAGGAGATCTATCAAAAGGCAAGTATGACACATCCCTATGCCTATTTGATCAAACCTGTAGAAGCTCTGTCTCTTCAGAGTAGTATCGAGCTTGCACTTCAGCATACGGTACAACCTGAGGAATCTCATACACAGTGGGAATCCGACTTACTTTTCCGCAACTCCTTCTTCGTCAAAATTGGCAATAAACTCGTCAAAATCAAGCCAGAAGAAGTCCGATGGATTGAGGTATCGGGCAATCGCTATTGTAAAATCGTAACAGATCAACGTGAGGCACATATTCGCGCGACACTCAATGAGGTACAAGAAAAGTTGGCACCTTCGCCTTTTGTGAGGGTGCATCGCTCCTACCTGATCAACCCAGAATACCTGACGGCCATACACGAAGCCAATCAAACACTCATGATAGAGGAGCAGGAGATCCCACTTGGCAAAACCTATAAAGAAGCCTTATTAGATCGATTGCGAAGACTGTAAGGAGGGTTTGTTTGGTATTTTATCACATCTCGCTCGAAGTACGTCTGAATAAAGACTCATAAAAAAACTCTCCCTGCATGCAAGGAGAGGAAATGGTATTTATCGTAAGTGAACCTTGATAAACAGCCTTTAAAGACTTTTAGGATTCTCTACTATTTTTTCGCTTCTAGATTGATGGTCAATCCAATACGATCATTGATCAGCTTATTTTTCAAAGTACCGAGCGCAGTCGAGCGATACATCACCCCCCACTGTGTACGGTCAATAGTAAATGGAGGCGTAGTAGCTGTCACCATTGCTTCACCTATACTCACCTGCGCGGGAATCTCGATACTCTTGGTGCTATCTTTCATCTGCAGGTTTCCCTTGATGATGTAATTGGCCGTCGAATCTCCTTCTGTAGGATTTACTTCAGCAATTGTAAACGTAGCTTCAGGATATTTTTCTGTCTCAAAGAAGTCACCCGCTTTGAGATGACCTTCTAGTTTAGTCTTGCGGTTCCCTTCCAAATCCGTGACATTGATACTTTCCATGTCAATGACAAACTGTCCTCCAGAAATAGCTCCATCATTGACGAGTATCGTACCAGACTTAATTCTCATATCTCCATAATGTCCTTCATCTCCTGGCTCTGTTCCTTCCCAGTTGATAACGGAGGTTGCTGTATCCACAACTAGCGTATCAGTAGCATTTGTCGCTACGATTTCTTCTGCTTCTCCAGCGTCAACGGTCTTGCCTTCAGGCGCTTGTGAGCATGAAATAAGTAAAGCGAGCATCGCGAAAAAAATGCCAGCAATGAGTGAATGTTTCGTAATCATTTGAAGAGAATGGTTATTTTAAATTGATGATGCAAGTATACCCAGAAGGTATGGGGATCAAAAATCCTTGGGATATATCTGTACAGTTTGATATTTCCTTCAAAATAAGAAATTATTCGAAGCGATGTCTTTTTATTCTTTCTTAAAGTGTTTTCTTAGACCTCTGCGCCATTTGACAAGGTAATACCACTAGAAGTAAGCAGATTTCGCAGTTGCCACTGTGCGAGACCATCATCAATCAGTTCAGTAAACTCGAGAATCTCATAATAGTCAAAGTAGAGAGTCATCCCACCCGAAGAAAAGCACACTTCGAAGCATTTGTCCATGGGATTGAACAGGCCGTCATTGGGATCAAGTTGGAGCAGGTATTGGTGGAGTTTTTTCAGGCTTCTTAGCGACAATTCGAAACCAAAGTTATTGAACTTAATCGCACACTTATTTTTACTTTCATCTAAACGAATGGTCCCTGATTCCGTATGGTGTAAGTCAAACATCTATTTTTTATTTAGACTAATTATAAATAACGGGTTCAATTTAGTAGATTTAACTACGTGAAACAATACCTAAAGTTTGTGAGTCTACTAACAAAAGTCATAGCAATAACCCTTGCGGATATGGCCTGTATGACTATTTTGTTTTACTGATTTTTCATTCTCCTAAACAAAAAATACGATTTCTTATGGAACCTCTAGCGTCTCACAATGAATACCAAGGAAACCCTGTAGGACTAGATCAAGCCACAGCCGAAAAGATGGGTAGAGCTTTAGATCGCCACCTTTCCAGTTTTATGGTCTTGTATCAGCAATATCATAAGCATCACTGGTTGGTTGAAGGCCCACAGTTCCGTGATCTACACCTGTTTTTCGAGGAGCATTACAACGCGATCCATGAGCAGTTTGATCAACTTGCCGAACGATTGACTGTATTAGGTGTGATTCCTACAGTACATCCCACAAATGTGATGGAACTCTCATATATAGATCATGAACCTGAGGGATTATACTCGGTACGTGACATGCTTCAAAATGATCTGGAAGCGGAGAAAAAGATTGCGATGGAACTGCGTGCTACCTTCAAAGAAGCAATTGAGCTAGGGGATATTGCTACCTCCTATCTCACACAAGAGTTGACATATAAAACGGAGGATAGAGCACAGCATGTCCTGCACTTTTTAGAGGCCGACACACTAGAAGAGGAATTGACTGTAGCGAAGAAAGAAGAAACAAAGTAGAGGAAGGTCTTCGTAAAAGTAGACTCTGATTATGAATCGACCTTTTACCTTACCATCGGTCTTTACAAAATATCATGGTTCCTATCCTATGAGTATGAAGGCTAGGTTTTTCTCTGTATCAGTTCGAGCTTATTTCTTCTAATCTTTAGGTCTATTGCTTTATGACATCAATGAAAAGGTCTGGGTTTATCCTGGACCTTCTCATTTTAACCAAAGTTGGGTATATGCTTATATCGTATTATATGGTACTTTTGCAATATAGATAATATTATACAAGAAAGATGAAGCTAATATTAGCGCAAGATACAAATCATAACCTCCTCATAAACAGCGCGATTTGTCTTTCATAAATACTGAATACCATATACTTAAGTAATTCTATCATGGGTAAGAAAAAGTGCTGTAAAAAATGGAAAAAAAAGGGGAAGGCTTGTAAAAGCTGCCCGATGTATGACAAGATTAAGGCTGCTAAAAAGACATCTACTCATATGCCCTCCAAGCGAGATAAATTTGCTATGCTAGAATCCATTGCATAGCTCCGATCTTAGCTTTAAGATCTGTATATCTTATCATTTAAAGGCAAAGAATCAGCTACAAAACTTGAAAGGGTCTTGTACGATATCCAGGTGATTTCACCCCCCACCACCTAGCATAAAACCGCATGCGATCCCTATCACTGACAGGTATCGATGCGGCTCCGAAAGTATATGCGCGTAAAGAACCAGAAATCCAGTCTGTATTTATGCTAAAAGCTACAGGCTTTGGATTTCGCTAAGCTAAATTTTTACAATTTTTTAGTCAGGTTTCTCGTGCAAGAACGTGTTCTTACCCAGTTTGTAGCCACCATCTTCACCTTCTTCTACACTCAGGTGAGAAATACTTGGCTCTTGTGGGAAAGCATCCTGCTCCATTACTCTGCGCTTACGCATGTAGGCAGGTATCGTTTCGAGGCCTTGAAGGCTTTCGGGATCATGTATATCATACATCTTAGAGTTCAACTTTTGGATGCGTTCCTCGCGTTCGCGGCGATCTAGTCGACGTAGCTCGGGCTTCTGCTCGTTGAAGTCTGCAAGTGTCGCTTTCTTAAGCGGCTTTTTCTGTGGTTGTTCCTCTTCTAGGACATCCTCATCCAACTCCTCTACTTCCTTTGCTTCTGCAAAACGTGTCGCTACTACCGTCACACGGAGTTTTTCCCCCATGGCTTCGTCATATGCGATACCGTAGATGATATTCGCCTCATTACCCGCAGAGTTTTGTACATATTCTACAATCTCTGTTGTCTCATCCATCCCTAGGGACTCTTCTGAAGCTGTGATATTCAGCAGGATACCACGGGCACCATGAATGTCGATATTGTCTAGCAAAGGAGAATTAATGGCTGCCTCTACTGCTATCTTTGCACGCTCTTCACCCTCAGCCTCCGCAGTCCCCATCAAGGCTTTGCCACCATCGCGCATGATGGTGCACACATCTGCGAAGTCTACATTGATATAACCTTCTGTCGTGATGATTTCAGCAATCCCTTTTGCAGCATTGCAGAGGACTTGATCCGCTTCTCCAAAGGCTTTTTTCATGGAGATTTTCGCTCCCAGGATCTTCTGGAGATTGTTATTGTCAATGACAATCATGGTATCTACCACTTGCTGCAACGCGCTTAAACCTTCGATTGCCTGTTGGGATCTTTTAGGTCCTTCAAAGCGGAACGGAGTCGTCACGATCCCTACCGTTAGGATTCCCATATCCTTGGCCATCTGGGCAATAACAGGAGCTGCACCAGTCCCTGTACCACCTCCCATACCCGCGGTGATAAATAGCATTTTTGTATTCTCCTGGAGGACATCGCGTACGTCTTCCAGGCTTTCCATTGCGGCTTTCTTCCCAATCTCAGGATTGGCACCCGCGCCTAGTCCTTCTGTCTGAGCTTGGCCGATATGTATGCGCACAGGCACATCACTGCGTTTGAGTGCTTGTACATCGGTATTGCAGATGATGAAATCTACCCCGTCTATGCCTTTTTCATACATATTATTGACGGCATTCCCGCCACCACCTCCTACTCCGAGGACTTTGATGATAGAGTTTTGATTTTTTGGAAATTCAAATTGCATGGCTCTGAATTATACTGTTCGGAAAATGGATATCTGGAAGGGGTGCAAAACCAAATAGAAAGTGCTAGTTAGGGGACTTACTATCTCGCCTTGTGCCCTTACCTCATAATTTATTCGATAAAATCACCTGTGCTGGTGAGTGTACTCTCAAACCAATTCTTGACTTTGTGGATAAAGCTAATCCTTGGACCACCTTTGCCTCCGCGCTGGTACATTTGGGTTTGATGCCCCCCACGCGTACTCGTCGTACGCTGTACCTCGTACTCACTATTCTCTAGTCCCATGATGACGAGACCTGTTCCTGTGGCAAACATGGGAAAATTGACTTCATCTACCAGTCCACTAGCCAGATGCTCACCAGGTAGTCCGATGCGTGTATCGATACCCGTCACGTATTCGACGCACTGCTTCATATGTTGCAGTTGTGAGCCCCCACCTGTCACCACGATTCCTGCGACGAGTTTGTCTTCATAGCCTGAGTTCTTGATTTCGGCCAGGACAAATTCCAGGATTTCCTCCATACGAGATTGGATGATACGGGCCAGCATGGACTTGTGGATCTCTTTGGCAGGTCTGTCACGGGGACCAGGGATGCTGATGATGACATCTTCCGTTACAGCATCTGCTAGTGCCGATCCATATTGGATCTTGAGTAGTTCTGCATGCTTTTTCATGACCTTGCAGCCATGTTTGATGTCTTCTGTGACGATATTTCCACCAAAGGGAATGACTGCTGTGTGCCGAATGATATTATTTTCGAAGACGGCGATATCAGTCGTACCTCCTCCTATATCTACCAGACAGACACCTGCTTCCTTCTCTTCGTCCGTCAGGACGGCTGCTGAAGAAGCCAGGGGCTCTAGAATAAGTTCCGCAACTTCTAGTCCCGCTCGGACTGCGCAGCGATAAATATTATTTGCCGCAGTAGTTTGACCTGTGACAATGTGAAAATTCCCTTCCAAACGGACGCCACTCATACCCACAGGATCGATGATTCCTACCTGATTGTCTACCGTATACTCTTGCGGCAAGACGTGGATGATCTCTGTTCCAGGTTGTGTGGCAATCTTGAACATGTCTTCATGAAGGCGATTCACATCATCTCCTGTGATCTCAAAATCTGCATTATTGAGGGTGATGATCCCTTTGTGCTGCATGGATCTGACATGTTCTCCTGCAATCCCCACATGCACCACTTCAATTTTGATCCCTGAGTGTTTTTCTGCTTCGGATACAGCCTCACGGATCGCTTGAACCGTTTTTTCGATGTTATTTACAACGCCTCGTTGGACACCATCGGACTGAGACTTCCCAAATCCTAGGATGTTAATTTTGCCATACTCATTGCGTTTGCCGACAATGGCACAAATTTTTGTAGTACCAATATCCAGGCCGACAACGATCTGCTCAGTGTTTGAATTCTTTTCGCTGGACATAGCTTAGCTTCGTTAGGTTATACTTCGGAAATGGTGCGACTTTTGTAATTAGCTGTATATCAAGAGAAAGAAAACGAAGACTGCTGACTATTACGTTAAATAGCTTCGCGGCTTACGTCTTTATTTTATCGGCTGATTGAAGGCCGATTTCCCTCATTTGGCTTGAGCGAGACGCTTGATATACTATTCGACTTCACATACTAAGGACTATTCAAAAAATCCTTGTTTAGAGAACTAAACAGCGGTTTTTTTCCTTGATCTAGATCGAAATCTCTCGCCCAAGAGGGTAAGCTATTTCTTTCTCCTTCTTTACCTCTTTGCGACTATCTGCCCTTTATATTTAAGGCTTAAGCGCTTGTACTTTTTCCATCCCACCACGGGCATTACTTGACGGTAAAAATCCATGAGGTTTGAAAACTTATCTTGAATCCTGATAGGATACCCAAATGCAATATCTGTATCACCCACCGCTGGGATGAGTGTAAATTCTCCACTTTGTTCACACACAACTTCTTCAATCTGCGCCTTCCAGAAATCGTTTTCCTGTATGTAGCTCAGCAATGGCAGAGCAGACTCCACTGTGCTACAAGCAAATGTATCTGCTACAGCTTCTTCAAAATCACCTCTGATGAGTGGGACAAATGCTGTGTGATGCTTCGAAATAGGAAAACGCTTTCCTTCGGCATCGATGTAGAGGTGTAGCCCACTGTTATTGATCAATCTCCCTACAGGTTTTCGTAATTGCACGTCCACGATCACTACTCCCATGAAGCTTTTGTATACTTCTGCATGTGCAATGGTCGGATCTACCGAAAGATTGTATTCCAATCCTTGTAGTCCTACTTCATCCATTCGCTTGCCCACGATTGATCGTCCATTCTCTCCCCACATGAGCTTCTGAATCTCGCTTTCTGTATAAAAACCATTGTCTCCTTGCTCGACAAAATTTACTTTCACCTCCTGAACAGGCATCTGATCTTGGTATGCGTAGATTCCTCCCATGACCACTAACACCAAGGCAGTTCCCAAAGCATAGAGAAGATTCCTTCCTAAAGAGAGCTCGAGCTTACCCAAAGAAAAGTCAGGAAGACCCTTCTTCTTTTGTTGCTCCTGCACCTCTTCTATTGGACGGTTCTTTCCTCTAGGCTTAGGTCGACGGTATGTTTCTGTGTTTGAAGGCATTTCTTCAGGATAATTCTACATTTTGAACACTCGATTTGACCCAGGCAGCAACCTTCGGGACTTCTTTGTCTATGTCACCCGCTCCTAGCGTGAGGAGCAGTGCAGGATACTCGATGACACCTGACAACACACTGACGATATTTTCCTTCTCCCCTACCCAATGCACTTCAGTCGAAATACATGAGGCTAACGCTTCCGAGGTCACGCCTTTTATGGGCTTTTCTCGCGCGGGATAAATATTTGCTAGTACTACAGCATCTGACTTAGATAATTCTCGTCCAAACTCTTCCATAAAATCTTGCGTCCGACTGAAGAGGTGTGGTTGAAAAACCACGACCAATTTCCTTTGAGGAAATAACCTTCTTCCAGTATCGATAGCTGCTGCAATCTCGCTGGGATGATGCGCATAGTCATCGATGTAGGTCAGTGACTCGCTATGAAGATGGACCTCAAATCGACGATAAATACCTTGAAAGGAAGCAACCGCTTTACTCAGGTCATTCATACTTTGGGAGGCAATAGATTCTACTAAAGCAAGTGCTGCCGTCATGTTGGCCACATTATGTTGACCTGGCATGGGTAAGGTGATAGCTGTTGAAGAAGTGGTTCCTTGATAGGTAAAATGGGTTTGCAAACCTTCAAAAATCAATTCTGACAGTTTAAAATCACCTTTTGTGCCATACACTTTTGAAATCAAATCCCAGTCCTTATCGGCTACCGTTTCATGTACCAGTAAGTGATTGGCTTGGCGTGCAAAAGCCTTGTAAGTATTGCGCATCTCTTCCTCCGATCCGTAGATATCCAAATGGTCAGGGTCCAAAGAAGTAATGATGGCCCACTCAGGGTGTAAATGAAGAAAAGAACGATCATATTCATCGGCTTCCACGACTAGCCAGTCGGATTCACCGTATACAAAATTCGAATTTAGATTGAGGGAGATCCCTCCCAAGAATGCTGTGACATCTATTCCAAGTGCCCGCATGACGTGGGTCAGCATCGTCGATGTCGTCGTTTTCCCATGTGTACCTGCCACAGCTAGCGTCCGATAGGCTTGGCTAATCTGCCCCAACACCTCCGCCCGCTTATACATTGGGATATCACTTGCTTCTACTGCGGCTCGTTCGACATTATCAGACTTAATAGCAGGTGTAAAAATGACCACCTCCTGCGCTAGAATTCTGTCAGGATCAAGCGCGTGAAAAACTGTGATTCCCAACTCTTCTAGCCCCCTCGTCACCACAGAGGATGTCCTGTCATAACCTGAAACTTCCTTCCCTTTGAGATGAAAGTACCTGGCCAATGCACTCATACCGATACCACCGATACCGAGAAAGTAGACTTTATGTGCATCTAGTATAGACATCCAATAGTTAATTATTCAAAACAGTAGATGGAGATAAATGAGACATAATGACATCTACGATTTCTTTGGCAGCGTCATGCTTCTCCATCTCGGTAATATTCTTAGTCAACTGAGTCAAACGCTCCGCATCTTGCAAGACACTTAGTGCAGTATCTGCCAAGACCTGTCTTGCTTCAATATCCTTGACCAAAACCGCTGCGTCCTTATCCGAAAGGGAGCGCGCGTTTTTTGTCTGGTGGTCTTCTGCTACATTGGGAGAAGGAACCATAATCGAAGGCTTTGAAAGTGCAATCAGCTCAGATATCGTGCTCCCACCTGCTCGGGTCACAATCAAATCTGCTGCCCCATAGGCTGTAGCCATATCCTGGATAAAGGCTGAGAGTTGAAGGTTAGGATGCTCCTTTACCATAGGCTTCAATTCCTCGATGTATATCTTTCCACATTGCCAAAAGAGTTGGGCATCAGCATGCATCACTTTTTGGTAATGTGCCAACCATGCATCATTTAGGGTTCTAGCCCCCAGGCTACCACCCAAACTCAGAATCAAGGGTTTATCAGGATCAAAACCCAATGCTTGCTTGGCAGCTCTTTTCTCAGGCAACTCCATCGATCGGATGGGATTACCTGTGTACACTGTTTTGCTTTTGTCAAAGTACTTCTCAGCATCTGCATTGCCGAGGAGAATTTGCGTCGCTCTTCCTGCCAGCCATTTGTTGACGAGACCTGGATAGGCATTTTGCTCACAGAGGAAAAGGGGAATCCCCATATCTCCTGCGACTCGCCCTACAGGACCACTAGCAAAGCCTCCCACCCCCACGACTGCCTCTGGCTGAAAACGCTTAACAATACCTCTGGCAGCCATCAGGCTACTGAGTAGTTTAATGGGAAATAGTAGGTTTCGACGAAGATTCCTCAACGTAAGTTGACGATATATCCCACTGATCCACAGCCCTTCAATAGGGAAGCTATATCGAGGCACTACCTCCATCTCCATCCCTCCCTTGGCCCCCACAAAACGTATATCAGCATCAGGCTCTCTGCGCTTGATTTCATTTGCAATAGAGACTGCAGGGAAAATATGTCCCCCTGTCCCTCCGCCTGATATGATGATTTTTCTAGCCATTTATATTTTGCTCCCTGGGAGCAGTTATACTGTTTTAAGTTCTGGATTACGATTCATGGACACACGGCTCACACTAAGGATAATTCCTACAGTGACTGCTGAGAGCAGAATCGAGGTTCCTCCTGTACTGACAAAAGGCAAGGTCAATCCTGTATTGGGCAATAGCCCTACCGTCACCCCCATGTGCATCATTGCTTGTAAGACGAGCAAGAAGGATAGTCCAGCGGCTAATAGCGCACCAAAGGTCTTGGACACCGTGATGATGCTGACACTCCGAAAGAGAATCAATAGATAAAAGCCCATCATGACGATCCCCCCAATCAAACCATACTCTTCTATGATGATGGCATACACAAAGTCTGCATTGGCGTTAGGCAAGAAGTTTCGAGCCGCACTTTTTCCGACTCCTGTTCCCATCATTCCTCCTGTCGCAATGGCGATATGTGATTGCTCAGTCTGAAAATCTCCATCGTAGGTCTGATCTGTTACCCGCTTTACATAATCCGTCCACCGAGATTCCCAAGTCGTGCTTCTCTCAGCAGTATAGGCCAAGACAGCCAATCCAATCAATGCTACTCCCAAGAGTACACCTAGGTACTTCATGTCAACACCTGCTACGAACATGACCATCAGGCTGGCGATGAACATCAACGTTGCGGTACTTAAATCCCACGGCGCAATCAGTCCACAGATTACTGTTACCCAGAATAATGCGGGAAGAAACCCTTCCGAGAAATCTTTGATCACATCTTGTCGCTGGGTCAGAAGCTTGGCGAGGTAGATCATCAATGTCACTTTAGCTAAATCTGATGGCTGAAATGACTGACCCCATACCGTAATCCATCGTGCTGCTTCATTCAACTCACTCCCCTTCAAAATGGTGTAAATCAAAAGTGGAATGGTCACCACTAAGAGAATATTGGTCAAGCGAGCCAGGATGCGATAGTCGATCAAATGCACAACGTACATGATCACAAAGCCTAGTGCCAGAATGATCGCATGCTTGATAACAAAGAACTCTGTATCGCCTCCGTGGATGCGAAAAGCCATCGCGCTAGAAGCACTGTACACGACCAACAGACTGGCCAGGGCGATCAGGATTGTCAAAATCCAGATTACCTTATCTCCTTTTAGTTGTCTGAGTACCCAACGCATATATCTTGTAGATTTGAGAGTCGAAATTTGAGAAGCTGATTACCTAGCTTCTCTTTTTCAATCTTTATCTATGTGTTATTTATTCTTTTGTACTTCTTCTCTGAACTGGTCTCCCCTATCCTCATAGTTTCGAAATAAATCAAAACTGGCACAAGCAGGGCTTAACAACACCACATCTCCTTCCTCTGCAACTTTTTTTGCCTGTACGACAGCAGCAGACATGCTCTCCACTTGGTAGATAGGCTGATCAAACTCTGATAAAAACTTCTCTTTATGCTTTCCTAATACGACGATCGCTTTTACCTTTTCAGCCACCAATTCTTGCACTGGCTGATAGTCATTTCCCTTATCCACTCCTCCTGCCACCCAAACTACACCCGCATCCATTGCTTGAAGCGCATACTTAACAGCGTCTACATTCGTAGCTTTGGAGTCGTTGATATAGCGTACGCCTCGTATCTCTCCTACTGGTTCTAGCCTATGAGGGATGGGTTGAAAACTATCCAGGCCATTTTTTACCGATTCCAGCTTAAGCCCAAACGCTCTGATTGCGAGTAAAGCCGCTGCAATGTTGAGTTGATTGTGAGGTCCTAGTAACTGCACTTCATTCAGTTCAAGCTCAAGCGCATCAGCAAAGATCAGGCGTTGTCTTCCGACCATGACATCTCCCTCTTGTCTGAGCCCAAAAGTTTTAATTCTTGCCTCAACTTCAGTCTCTTTCCAGGTTTTGACGATCCACTCATCTTCCCGATGCAGAATCAAAACTTCATCTGAAGTTTGGTATCGTGTCATTTGAAACTTGGCTTTGGCATAAGTCTCCATCTGATATTGGTACCGGTCTAGGTGATCGGGTGTAATATTGAGAATTAGCCCAATTTGTGGATGAAAAGTCTCAATATCCTCCAGTTGGAAACTACTGACTTCCAGCACATACACTTGAGGTATGGCTTTAGTAGCCACTTGCATAGCAAAACTTTCACCAATGTTTCCTCCAAGTAGTGCATCCACTCCTGCAGATTTCAAAAGGTGATGAATCAAGGAGGTCGTTGTCGTTTTCCCATTAGAACCTGTGATGGCTATAATGGGAGCTTCGGCATAGCGAAAACCCCATTCGATCTCTGAGATGATGCTTTTTCCTGCTTCTCTCAGTTTTTTTACTATGGGTATCCAAGGAGGAATACCTGGACTTTTGATTATGACATCAGCTTCAAAGAACGATTCTTCTGTATGTCCACCCGCTTCAAACGGGATTTCGTACCTTTTTAATATTTCTGCGTACTTCGATTGAACCTTACCTGCATCCGAGACAAATACGTTATATCCTTTTTCCTTGGCTAATACAGCCGCTCCTACACCACTTTCTCCCGCTCCTAAAACCAATACTTTCAGCATCTTATCTTAATTTCAGCGTAGCAAATGCAACTAAGACGAGGAGTATGGCAACGATGTAAAATCGATTCGTAATTTTCGCCTCATGTAAGCCACCCTTCTCATAATGGTGATGTAAAGGAGCCATTCGGAAGATTCTCCTACCCTCTCCGTACTTCTTTTTGGTGTAGCGGAAATAGGAAACTTGAACGATCACGGAAAGGCTTTCTGCCAAGAAGATCCCACAGAAAATGGGAATCAATAGCTCTTTCTTCACCATTAGCGACATCACACCCACTGCTCCTCCCAGTGCCAGACTTCCTGTATCTCCCATGAATACCTGCGCAGGATAGGAGTTGTACCAAAGGAAACCCATGCAACCACCTACCATAGCAGCAGCAAAAACCAACAGTTCTGCTGATAGTGGGATATAGCTGATATTCAGGTAGTCGGAAAAAACGAAGTTGCCCGAGAGATAGGCAAATGCGCCAAGGCAAGCGCCTACAATCGCTGTCGTGCCAGCGGCTAGTCCATCGATTCCATCCGTAAGATTGACTCCATTGGACACAGCCGTAATGATGAAAATTACAACTAGCAGATAAACGATTTTTCCTAACAATTCTCCGTCCATAATCTTGTCCAAGAACAAGACTTTAGAATAATCGAAGACATACTCTTTGAAGAAGGGAAAATCCGTGATGTAGATGAATGATTTATCTTTGGGACCAAATAACTCGCTTGCAATAAGCTTTCGCTGTGGTGGTTCAATCGTGAGGTACTTCTCCACTGATTTGGATGTACCATCTGCTGATCGAATCTCTCTCTTGACAGTATAAGTAGCAATCTCTGTATAGGTCTCACCATCAGGAAGTCCATCTAAAGGTGCATCATTGATCTTAATCAATTCATCTCCTTGTAAAAAGCCTACCTCGACCAACACATTGTTGGGGCGAACTTTGTTGAGCTGGCTGATGTGCTTGCGTGATCCCATGAAATCAGGGTGAAACAGCATCACTAGCCCTACAATAAGTCCTAAAGTCAGCTGCCCCAGTAGCTTAAATTTTCCTTGTAGTCCTCTCTTATCCTTTCGGAAAACCTTGATGTAATCATCTACAAATCCAATGATCCCCATCCAGACAGTTCCTAGCATAATCAGCCACACATACCCATTTCGGAGATCTCCCCAAAGCAAGGTCGGTATGACAATCGCAGCCAGGATAATCACTCCACCCATGGTAGGAGTTCCTTTCTTATGACTGTGATCAGGACCTTGTTTAGCGTCCCTTACAATTTCACCTATTAGGTTCTTTCTCAGTACGTCAATGATCTTTTTGCCGATCAACACAGAAATGATCAGGGAGAAAATGATAGAAAGAATAGCTCTGAATGTGATGTATTGAAACACACCAAATCCAGGGATATCCATTTGTGTATTGAGCCAGTCAAGCAGATAATAAAGCATGTGGTTTATCGTATATGTTGAGTTTAACTGGCACTAAGTTGAGCATTTTCTCTGGTACTTAAGCAAGTAGATTGATTAAGTGTCTGACCTCGCTTATTACCTGTCACCATTGGGGATTGCAAACGCATCTTTCACGACTGTTCTGTCATCGAATGGATGCTTTACACCCTGTATCTCTTGATAGGTCTCGTGACCCTTCCCTGCAACTAGAATGATATCTCCTGCCCTTGCCATGGCACATGCTGCCCGAATGGCTTCCTTTCTCTCACTGATTTTCAGCACCTTATGCATTAAGTCAGCTGGAACTCCTTTATGCATTTCTTCTATGATCGTCAAAGGTTCCTCGCTCCTAGGATTATCCGATGTAAGGATGACTCTTTCGGAGAAGGTAGCTGCAATATGCCCCATGATGGGACGTTTGGCTCGATCCCTATCTCCCCCACATCCAACCACTGTGATGACTTGGTGACTTCCTTTATCAACATCTAGAATGGTTTGCAGGACATTTTTCAGTGCATCGGGTGTATGTGCGTAGTCTACTACAGCCGTTTTTTGATCAGAAGATCGAATCACTTCAAACCTTCCTTCGGCTCCTTCCAATGCACTCAAGCTTGCAAGGACCTCTTCTTTTTCAAATCCTAAAGCTCTTGCTCCTCCATATACCATCAGGAGATTGTATGCATTGAAGCTTCCCCGCATCCTGAACCACACCTCTTGCCCATCTACCTCCATATAGAGTCCTTCGAAAGTATTCTCTAGCAGTTTCCCTCTGTAGTCTGCTATACGCTTTAATGCATAAGTCTCGACTGTAGCCAAAGTATTCTGGACCATGACCTTTCCATTCCTATCATCTGCGTTTATAAGTGCTATCGCATCCTTTTTCAGGCCGTCGAAAAGCATTTTTTTCGCTTCTATGTAAGCTTTAAAAGTGCCATGATAGTCCAAGTGGTCGTGCGTAATATTGGTGAACATCGCCAGATGGAAATCTATACCTGCTACTCTTTCTTGCACCAGCGCATGTGAGCTCACCTCCATGAAACAATACTCACATCCTACTTCCACCATTTGCGCAAAGAGTTGCTGCAACTGCTTGGGATCAGGTGTGGTATGAGAAGAGGGTAAAATCTCATCTCCCACTTTGTAGCGAATAGTCGAAATCAGTCCAGACATGTAGCCCAAGGACTGGAAAAGATCGTGCATCAAAGTGGCCGTGGTAGTTTTCCCATTGGTACCTGTGACGCCTACGATCTTAAGCTTCTCAGCAGGATGCCCATAAAAATTGGCCAGTATGAGAGACAAGGCTTTACGGCCCTCTGATAGCTGGACATAGGTAATCTCTGCCTGCATTTCATCAGGAACATTTTCTACCAAGATGGTGGTTGCTCCCTGTGTGATCGCCTTGTCAATGAACTGGTGCCCGTCTACACTCATGCCTCTTAATGCGACAAAAGCATGTCGAGGGCCAATTCTACGCGAATCGAAATTCACGTCTAGTATTTCTTTTTCAAGATCTCCCTGTATCAGATTGTGAGGGACAAGTTGAAGTAATGCGCTTAGTTTCATTTTCGTGACATCCCATTAGCTACAGAAAATGATGATTCGGGTGTCTTCACCAATTCGATATCCTGGTAGTAATGACTGCCTTCTTACTTTGCCAACTCCTCTCACATCTACCTCTACACCCATCTGCTCCATAAGTAGTAGGGCATCTCTTGCACTCATCCCTTTGAGATCAGGCACTCTACCGACTTCATTTTCCAGTGGGGTCAGACTTACTTTTTGTCCTTCCCCTTCGGTTCGCAGCCAATTTTCCTTGCTAGGAACTTCATTTGTGGCAATTTTCAGCGAGTCGAATACCGTTTTCACATTTTGGGTAAATACACCAGGAGTAGGAGGCAGCAAGTTCGCTCCTTCCTCAGAGGGTTTAGGGGGCTTGGTAAGCTGCACATCCATCTTATAAATTTGTTCTGCAATTTCTCTGAAAACGGGAGCTGCTACTCGTCCACCAGATGCTGTTCCACCATCGGGATCATCAATCATGATGTACAAGCTATAACGTGGCGTATCTACGGGAAAAAAGCCTCCAAAGGATGCGCGATATTTCCTGACGTATCTTCCATTTTCTGTTTTTCTAACTGTACCTGTTTTTCCAGCCACCTCAATCGGCATCTTTTTGAATGCATTCTTAGCTGTACCATTGACTACCACTGCACGCATCATCTCTTTGAGATCTGAGATCGTCTTTGGTTTGACCATCTGAGGATTCAGGGTTTCAGCGTTGTAGGTACGTACAACTTGTGAGTTATTTCTCACTTCTTTTACAATCCAAGGACGCATCAGTCTTCCCTCATTGGCGAGACCGTTATAAAAGGTCGCCATCTGCAACGGGGTCACAGAAAGTGAGTATCCGTAAGAGAGAGAAGGCAAAGTAGCAATCGTCCATTCCTCATCTTCTGGCATCAAGATCTTTGGCATAGGCTCTCCTGACATCTGGTCAAAGTGTGTCGCCTCGAAACCAAAACTCCAAATATGCTGAATAAAGCGCTCAGGCTCACGTTTGTAAAAGGAATCAATCATAGTAGCCATGCCCACGTTGGAGGACTTTGCAATTACTTGCAAGAAAGAAATGTCTCCATAGGCCTTGCCATTATCGGTGATCTCCTTGTCGTCGTACATGATGGTACCATCTCCTGTTTCGATGGTATCTTCAATGGTGAGGAACTGGTCCTCCAGTAAGGCTGCTGCCGAAGCTATCTTAAAGGTAGAACCTGGCTCGATGCGCGAAGCTACTGCATGGTTAAACGTTTCAGGATAATTGGCTATCGCTTTTATCTTACCTGTCCCTACCTCCATTAAAATGGCTACTCCATGCTTGGCGAAGTTATTGTCTACTCCTTTCTGTAGGGCACGTTCTGTAATTTCCTGAAGGTCTACATCCAGGGTAGTTACAATGTCATAACCATCTATAGAAGGATCTTCTCCGTACTGGTTAAGAGGGACATAAGACTTTCCAACTACTTTCTGAGCCAAGAGAAAGCCATCTTCCCCCCTTAAATCCTTATTAAATGAAAACTCTAGGCCACGAATGGGTACTGTATCCTGAATGATCCTTCCCAGTGTAATTCTGGCAAGATCCTCCATCGGATAGTATCGCTCGTTGCTAAACTTATTGACAATCAATCCTCCTTCGTACTTCCCTCTCCTGAGGATAGGCCAAGTTCGGATCGTCTCTAATTCTTTAAAGTTGAATTTCTTCCTACTCAGAAACACATGCCGGTCACCTGTGGCTAATCCCTTTTTGACAATGTTGAATATCTTGAGCGTGTCGAGAGAATCTCGTTCCTGCTCTGGAATAAAATGGGTCGCAAAGTTAAGGGAAAGTTGATAGAGGGAGTCATTAAATCCAGCCCAAGCATTGGTATCAATGATTCCAGGATCCATCGCTATCGTGTAGAATGGAAGGCTTGTTGCGAGGATTGTACCGTCTGAAGCTAGGATATTGCCGCGGTCAGCGACACTCTTTTTAAAGAAGATTTGCTCATCGATTTTCTTCTGGTCCCAATGTGCTGTATCCCATTGAATCGTCAAAATGCGAAATACAATGGCTACTCCCACTAGGAGAAAGAAACCAAATAGGATGTATACCCTACTTAAAATATGTTCGGAAACATGTTTCATCGTTCCGGTTGTAACAGGTCAAGTTTTATTTATGGATCATGCATGACAATTTCTGTTCGGTTGAGCAAGGAATCTTCAGTGGGTTGTGTGGGGACAACCTCGGGTACTTGGGGTTGAGGAAGCGTCTGATGAAAAGGAATATCTAGCCCCTTTACGATTTGATAGGCAGGTTCTCTCAGACTCCTCAAACCCAATGTGTCAATATCTGCCTTCATCATCATGAAGCGGGTATTTGCACTGAGTTTGGCTTGCTTGAGCAAGTAATCCGATTTCAGGCTTTTGGTTTGCTTCTGATAGGCTTCTACCAACTTAATTTTCTTTTCGGCTTCGTATGAGTTATGGATATAAAACATCCCAATCAGCACCAGAAACAAAGAGAATCGCAGATAGTCATTGACCCTTTTAGAAGATAGACCCTTTGTGGGCTTCTTCGGAGCAGGTGCGACATTGCGACGCTTTACGCTATTTTTGGTGATGATCCGCATATTTTCCTGAAGGCTCTTTGTTATGAAAGAATGAGATTCAATTTTTCATTTGCCTCTCCTTCTCTCCTAGCCTCTTTATTTTCATTCGTTCGTTATGTATGTTTCTTTTCTGCAATTCTTAGTCGTGCACTCCTCGCTCTGGGGTTTCTTGCAATTTCTTCTTCATTTGGCTGAATCGCTTTTCTAGCAATTAGTTTCCATGGACTCAAGGAATTACCGTAGAGGTCTTTTTCTTCTTTTCCCTGAAAATTTCCTGAACGCATGAATCGCTTGACCATACGATCCTCTAGCGAGTGGTAAGAAATGATTGATAATCTTCCTCCTGGCCTAAGCAACTTTAGCGAAACTTCCAAAAGTGTCTCCAGTGCCTTTAACTCTTGATTGACTTCAATCCGAAGTGCCTGATAGACTTGCGAAAGGAACTTGATCCGATGCCTAGGCGGAATACAATCTTGAAGGATGTTTTCCAGCTGGCTCGTCGTAGAAATTTTGGCTCCAATCCGTCGAGAGATGATGTTGCGCACGACTTTTCGTGCATTTTTCAATTCCCCGTAATTCCAAAAAATTCTGAGTAATTCTTCCTCTTCTGCTTCGTTCAGGATATCTGCCGCTGTTCGCTCTTGCCTGACATCCATCCGCATATCAAGCTCTGCATCAAATCGATAGCTAAATCCTCTTTCAGGTGTATCAATCTGATGGGAGGAAATCCCCAGATCAGCTAAAATCCCATCAACTTGTGTGATGCGTTTTAGCAGTAGTGCACTTTCAATGAACTGAAAATCCTGACCGATAAAGATCAGTTTCGTATCGTCTAGCAGATTGGCCTTTGCATCTACATCACGATCAAACGCGACGACTCTCCCTTCATTTAATCTGCTTAAAATTTCTCTTGTATGCCCTCCTCCACCAAATGTGACATCCACATACGTCCCTCCTTCATGTACAGCTAATCCATCTACTGTCTCATGAAGCAAAACAGGAATATGATAGGATGCTTCACTCATGAGATTGCTTTACGCATTTTCTTCTATATCTCCCATCACCTCTTCTGCAAGTGCTTCAAAATCAAACTCAGGATCGTCCATGAGCTGATCATAACTTGCCTTATCCCAGATCTCGACTTTATTGATTTGCGCTAAGAGGATAAGTTCTTTGTCTAAACCTGCAAATTCCATCAGACGTTTGGGAACCAGTACCCTGCCATTCCCATCCAACGTAATACGCGTCGCCCCATTCAAAAACATCCTGAGGAAGGCACGATTTTTCTTCACATACTGATTGCGAGACTGTAATCGCTTCAACTCTTCCTCCCATACAGGGACAGGGTATAGTACCAAACACTTATCCAATCCTCTATTTACTACGAATTCACTTTGCTGATTATCAGGCAACTGCTTCTTCAGACCCGCAGGCATCAAAAATCTGCCTTTCGCGTCCATCTTGCAGTCATATTCTCCTATCAGCGAAATCATTCCATAGTATTAGTATTTCAATACGTAAACTTAAAGAAAAGTTCCCACTTTTTACCACAAATTCCCACTATTGAGATAAAATTATATGAGAACTTATCCACATGTCTCACATAATTAGTTTTATTCCTACAATACTAAAAAAATGAAAGGCATTTTGGCTATTTTATTTGGC
>JBCBPW010000051.1:0-51178 GCA_039820545.1 Bacteroidota bacterium
GTTTTTGCGCTAGACCTTGAATTAAAATTCATTAGTTATAATTCACAGTGTGCATACTTGGTAGATCAAGTATCTACTGAGAAGTACGAGTTTAGAGAGGGAGATTCGGTACGACCGTTATTTCAAATTGCGCATGATACTACTTTCTGGGAAGAAAAGTTTGCGAAGGCTTTTGATGGGCAGGAGTTTGACTTTAAATACGAATTAAAAAGCGATCGGAGCAGTATTTGGTATCATTTTTTTCTCTCTCCTATCTACCATCTTGATTCGATTGTGGGTCTTATATGCTCAGGTAAAGATGTCACAGAAGATGTCCTCCAAAAACTGGCCAGTCAGAAGATGAGTGATGCTTTGCGGCAGAGTGAGAAACGCAACAACTTACTACTTTCAGGTACCCATGATGGATATTGGGATTACGACTTCGAGACGGAAGAGACCTATCTTTCTCCTAGATTATTTGAAATACTGGGTATGTCTCCTTTCCTCTCTTATCCTACACCCCAGGAACTCCAAGCGTATGTCCATCCTGAAGACATCAAGCCTCTCACCTCCGCTATTATGGCACACCTTGCGGGTGAGTCTCCCAAAATCAATATAGAGTTCAGGATGCAGCAAGCGGGCGGGCAGTATATATGGGTTTTAGGCAAAGGACGTTTGACGAGAGAAGAAAGCCACTCAGTTCGTCTTTCGGGTTCTCTATCCGATATTACAGAGCGGAAACAGGCGGAAGACTTGCTTGCAAGTGTACTGGACAGCTCACCCAATGGCGTCATGGCACTCAAGGCGGTTAAGAATGAAGAAGGACACATCGACGATTTTGAAATGCAACTCGTCAATCGTTCCATTGAACAGCAAAGCCAAATGTCTGCCGATGAACTCGTTGGTAAACGATTGAGGGAAATATTCCCTGGGAATCATGAAGAAGGCATCGTAAATCTCTACAGGGAGGTCATGAAGACCCAAAAGTCCATGAAAATGGAACTTTACTACGAACATGAATTGGTAAATGGAGACTGGTACATGGTCATCGCTGTACCTACCGAAGATGGGGTGACAGCGACCTTCACTAAGATTACAAAGCAAAAAGAAATAGAGCGCCAGCTTCGCCTACTGTCCTTGGTGGCGAGTAAGACGGACAACGGCGTCGTTATCACCGATCCTGATGGCAAGATCCAATGGACCAACGAAGGATTTGAGAGAATCACGGGATACGGACTTGAGGAGATCAGGGGAAAAAAGCCAGGAGAAGTATTGCAAGGGCCTGACACAGATCCAAAGGCCATCGTACAAATCAGAGAAAAACTCAAAAGCGGGGCTTCGTTCACTCAAGAAATTTTGAACTATCATAAGACAGGAGCGTCGTATTGGGTATCCATACAGGTATCTCCTGTGTATGACCAACAGCAAACGTTGACGCATTATGTGGCGATCGAAACAGACGTCACTCAGCAGGTCGAGCGTGAGCGGGCATTGAAGGAGGCAAAGATATCTGCGGAGAATGCCGCCAAAGCCAAATCTGAATTTCTGGCCACGATGAGTCATGAGATCCGAACACCTATGAATGCGGTTATCGGAATGACAGGCCTCTTACTAGACAGTAGATTGAGCGACGAGCAAAGAGATTTTGTAGAAGTCATCCGAGCGAGTGGCGACCAACTGCTGACCATTATCAACGATATCCTCAATTTCTCGAAAATCGATTCAGGCCAGCTAGAATTGGAGAAGAAATTCTTTAGGCTCACAGATATCATTGAAGATGTCATGGATTTATTTGCATCCAAAGCGTTGGAGAAAAATATTAACCTACTGTATTATATGCACCCTGATGTGCCAGCCCAGATAGAGTCAGATCCCACACGTCTCAGCCAGGTATTGGTCAATCTGATAGGCAACGCCCTTAAGTTTACAGAGCAAGGCGAAGTGATGCTCTTGGTACTTCCTGGTTCCCCTGTCGGAGAAAAAGAAATGAACGTGCAGTTTGTCGTCAAAGATTCTGGTATTGGTATTCCAGAGGGCAAACTAGATCGACTGTTTAAGCTGTTCTCTCAAGTGGATGCTTCGACTACACGTAAATATGGCGGGACAGGTCTAGGACTCGCCATCTCTAAGCGATTGGTGGAGTTGATGGGAGGGCGTATTTGGGTGAAAAGTAAGGAACACCAAGGATCTTCATTTTATTTCGACATACGTGCCAAATATCAAATCCAACAGTCCCTTGACTTGCGTAAGTTGCTTCCCAAAGTCAAAGGACAGCACGTACTTATACTGGAGCCACATTTCCGAACACTCTCTGTTTTACACCAGCAAATGCTGACTTGGGGCATGCGGCCTGTATCAGGACAAACTGTCGGGCGGGGTGTTAGGCATCTAGAAGCAGATCCTAAGGTATCTGTGGTCTTGCTCAATCATGACCTTGTGGACAGTGAGGGGATATCTGCCACACGGTGGATAAAGTCCAAGTTTCCTGATCGCGATTTCCAATTCATTTTGATGACAAACTTTGGGCAAAAAATGGCACCCGAAGCAAGTAGCCTGTTTAGTGCGGTAATCAATAAACCCGTTCATCAAATGCAGCTTTTGAAATATATGGAAAGAGCCATTAACCTCCACCGTGAGCCCCATCTTACGCAGCGGTTGGTCCCCGTGTATTCCAACGCATCAACAAAGGATTCCCAAAAATGGCCTAGATTATCCATTTTATTAGCTGAGGATAACAAAATCAATCAAAAGGTAGCCTCGAGAATGCTGAGCCGTATAGGGTACGAGATTGATATTGTCCCAAATGGAAAGGAAGCCTTGGCCGCTATCCAAGCGACACCCTACGATCTGATTTTTATGGATATGCAGATGCCCGAGATGGATGGTTTAGAAGCTACACGGGAGATAAGAAAACAAACAGACATCCGGCAGCCCATCATCATCGCCATGACTGCCAATGCACTGGTGGAAGATCGCGCCAGATGTATCCATGCGGGTATGGATGATTATATCGCAAAGCCTGTCAAGCCAGAGTATCTTAAGAAGATGTTGCGAAAATGGTTTGTCATAGATAAAAGGAAACAGACCAATATAGCTTAAGAAAGGGAACCACTAGTAGTACTGTTAGGCTCCCTTCACCCTTACCCTCATCAAAAACTGGTGAGACGTCATGTAGAGATGACCGCCAGGCCCCCAAGCACAGTTGGCGGTTTTGGATACCGTGCGGATGATGCCCAAAGGTGTGCCATCAGGATGGATGACCCAAACGCCTCCTGGTCCTGTCGCAAACAAGGTCCCATCTGGATGAACCTTTAAGCCATCTGGCAATCCAGGATTGGCATCTCCTACGTATCCCGTCACATCCAGAAGTACCCTTCCTCTGACAGCATTTCCTTCCCCGTCCAACTCATATGCCATCCAAAGTGCTTTTTCTGGATCAGAGTTAGCGACATAAAGCGTCTGCCCGTCGGGCGAGCAAGCGATGCCATTGGGGCGCGTCAATGAATCTACTTGCAGCGATAGGGCCCCTGCTGTATCTACTTTGAATACCCCTTGAAAGGTTAGTTCTTTCGCAGGATCTTCATCTTGCTGCGGGAGTCCATAGGGAGGATCTGTAAAATAGAGATGGCCGCTGGGACTATATGCAAGATCATTAGGGCTATTGAGTTTTTTGCCTTCAAATGCACCCGCTACTGTTTGAAACTGTGATTGTGGCGCATCTAGAGCAGCATTCATCATCGCGACTCTCCTGTCTCCGTGCTGACACAGCATCAGCTTCCCTTCAGGTGTGAGGGTCAGTCCATTGGAGCCTGGCTCACCTCCACGTGTTGTCTCTCCCGTGTACCCGCTAGGCGTGAGATAGACATCTATACCTTGGGCTTCCTGCCATCTGTAGATACGATTCATAGGTACATCCGAGAATATGAGGAAAGACTGATCAGGTATCCACAACGGCCCTTCACTCCAGGTAAATCCTTCGGCTAATATTTCTAATGGTGCATCTGCATCGACATAGTGAAGCATCGTGCTATCCATTATTTCTATGGAGCCTTTGGTCTCGTAGGGAGCAGAGAAAGATTGTATCATAGGACCTTCTTCATGAGGAGTTTGATTCGTTTGGCAAGCCCACAAAAGGATGAGGGGAAGTGAGAGTAGATATTTCATGATAGAATGGTAAGTGAAGCAGTAGATAGGAGCTCGTGTGGGGCATAGCATGTGTAAGATCGCGCCAGCCTTTCGTGCATAGGAGTTAATAAATAGAATGGGTATCAAGGCATCAGATGAAACTCCACTCTATTGTTGAGTTCCCGCTCTTTGGGATTTTCTGTAAAGGGAAACATGTTGCCATAGCCGTAGTATTTCAGGCGATAGGCAGGGATACCTTTGGAAACGAGCGTAGCCCAAACTTGTCTGGCACGTAGCTCCGATAGGTGGATATTATATTCTGGTGAGCCTTTGACATCCGTATGTCCATGTAGTGAGAGGATGATTTCTGGATTCTGTCGCATAAGAATGAAGACTCTGCGAAGCTCCTGTGTGGCCTCCTTGGATAGGTCCAGACTTCCTCCATTAAACTGTAAGGTGGTTAGGAGAGAAGGAGGTATGTCAATGTCACTCTCGGTGACATATCCATCTCTTCGGGCCAGTAGCAATAGGATACTCGTTGCATTAGGATCCTGACGGAGGTCTACTTCTGCTGAAGAAATGCGAAAGCCATCCGCTACAGCTTCGACTACATATAATTGGCCTACAGGTAGGTTGAGTTCATAGACACCACTTGCTGGATCTCCTTTTGCAATAGCGATGGTCATCCCTGTAGAAGGAAGAATCGCCTTGACTGCTGCAGGCATAGGTTCCATTGTCGTTTTATTCGCCACCTGGACACTGACAGATATCTTTTTGCTCTGCGCCCAAGAAGTTATAGGATGGATTCCCCCTAATGCAAGCAATAGGACGAACGTCGGGATCCAGGAATACAAATAGCTCATAGGTCGGTAAAATGGTTTACCTGTGGAAATTAAGGAAATTCCTCCGATTCTATGGAAGAAATTGTTTTTTGACCCCAATCCTATACTTTTACACCCGAAAATATAGGACTAAAATCCGCGTATAAATGGATGATTGGGACAAATGATTTCGTAGGTAAGTAGAGAATCTGTGTGAATCCTTGTGATTCTGGGTAGGATCATATCCTTCTCATATTCAGATACGATGAGATGCCTGTAGATTATTCTCATAGTTTCACCCAACATAATCTCTACAAAATCATTTATGATCATGATTACTGTTTGAAATTCATTATTCACTTTTGACTCTATGCTTCACGTCTTCGAGTTTACCTTCAATCCCTATCAAGAAAATACTTACATCCTGGCTGATCAAGCAGGGCACTGTGCCATTGTTGATCCTGGGTGCTATACAGCCTCTGAGCAGCAAGCGTTGGTGCGTTTCATTGAATCTCAGGCTTTAAAGCCCATTTTGCTGCTAAATACCCATGGACATGTCGACCATATGCTAGGCAATCGCTTTGTGAAGCAGACCTATGACGTCCCTTTTCACACGCATAAGATCGTCGTAGATGAGCTCAAGTCCGTTCCCAGCTACGCGGCGATGTTTGGCATGACGGTAGAGCCCTCACCTGAGCCCGACCATTTCATAGATGAGGGGGATGTGGTAGAGGTAGGAACCGAGAAACTAGAGGTACTCTTTACACCGGGTCATAGCCCTGGACATATCAGTTTCTTCCATAGAGAGAGTAAGCAGCTTTTTTCGGGAGATGTCCTGTTTCAAAATAGTATCGGAAGAGTCGATCTTCCTGGAGGAAATTATGAGACGCTGATGTCTTCCATCGTGCGCAAACTCCTTCCCTTGGGACAAGAGGTCATCGTCTATCCTGGGCATGGAGACCCCACGACCATCGCGGCAGAGTCACAGCATAATCCCTACATTCGTCAATATTTGGGCGTTTAAACGCTACTTTGTGGGATTCATTTTCATCGGTCATCATTTCATTAGTCATACAAGAAAGCTAAAACTATATGATAGCGGTCGTAGGAGCAGGAATAACAGGTTTGGTTGCTGCAGCGGCATTGAAGCGAGGAGGACATGAGGTAGCATTATACGATGCAGCCGATCGGATAGGGGGCAACATCCATTCTCAATCATTCGGCCCTTATCGTCTGGAACTTGGCCCCAACTCTCTCGTCTTAAATGATGACTTGTACGCTTTTTTTGAGGACTGGGGAATGAAAGACTCAATGGTGGAGGCATTGCCTAGGGCAAAGTACCGTTATATCCTCCGAGATGGGAAGTACCAGAAGCTTCCTACAGGTCCTTTGTCCTTGATCACATCAGGGACTTTCTCATGGCGCGCCAAAAGAAATCTGCTCAAAGAGCGTAGCATTCCCGCATCGAATGACCCCTCCGAAACCATTGATGCTTTTTTTCGCCGTCGCTTGGGAGATGAATGGACGGATTACGCTGTCTATCCCTTTATTTCAGGTGTTTTTGCAGGCAATCCCGCAGATTTGCTGATTGCAGAGGCCTTTCCTCGGATCAAGAAACTCGAAAATGAATATGGAAGTCTGATCAAAGGGATGGGCACCAGTCGCAAGAACCAAACTCATAGAGGGACGATTTCACTTGAGGGAGGGGTTGGGAAAATGATCGATATACTGGGAAAAGGACTGGAAGAGCATATTCATACGGGGCATCGTATTCAAAGATTGGAAATGACAGCAGAGGGTGTGATACTGGATTTTGGTCAAATGAAAGTACATGCTCAAAAAGTAATCCTCGCCTTGCCCGCCTATGTCTTAGCCCCCCTTTTATCAGATGCTTTCCCTGCGATGGCTGGCAGCTTAAAAGCCATTCAGTATCCCTCCGTCTCCATGATTTTTTCTGCCTACAAACGCGCAGATGTAGGACATCCCTTAGATGGCTTTGGGGTACTGCACAATCATTTGGAAGGGGCCTATACGCTGGGGACGATCTTCAATAGCTCAGTTTTTGAGGGGAGGTGTCCTGAAGATGAGGTGTTATTGACGACTTTTGTAGGGGGGGCGAGATATACAGATCGAGCCAATGAATCTGAGGAGATCCTGAAGGCCAACGTACACAAGGAGCTGGTCCAGTTTTTATCGGTCAAAGGAGAACCGACCTTCCAGCATGTGCAGCGCTGGCCCCAAGCCATCCCTCAATACACCCAGGAGATCCTTTCTAGCAGAGAGGAAATCCAAAAATTGCCTTCGCAGATCCGATTAGGGGGCAATTGGATAGGTGGAATTTCGGTTCCAGACAGCATTCAGTCGGGTTTGAGGCTGGCAAAAGAGATTAGTGGCGAATGAATTGCGAAGTTCTTTGGCGAAATGTGCCCTTCCGATTATCTTAGCAGCGAACGTAACACACGCATTATAATACCTCCTTCACATGAGTATTCTTGTAAATAAAGATTCCAAAATTCTGGTTCAAGGATTTACCGGAAAGGAAGGTTCCTTCCACGCTTCTCAAATGATCGAATACGGTACGCAAGTCGTAGGTGGTGTCACTCCTGGCAAGGGAGGACAGACACACTTGGAGCGCCCCGTATTCAATACGATGAAAGAAGCTGTTGGCGAAACAGGAGCTGATGTATCCATCATTTTTGTCCCTCCCAAGTTCGCTGCTGACGCGATCCTAGAAGCTGCGGATTCTGGTGTCGAACTTATCGTCACGATCACTGAAGGCATTCCTGTGAAGGACATGATTTATGTCAAAAGGTACATCGACGATAAGGGTATCCGCATGATCGGACCCAACTGCCCAGGTATCATCACACCCGATGAGGCAAAAATCGGCATCATGCCAGGCTTTATCCACAAAAAAGGAAGAATCGGTATCATCAGCCGTTCGGGTACATTGACCTACGAAGCGGTATTCCAGACAGGACAGCAGGGCCTCGGTCAGTCTACCTGTGTAGGGATCGGGGGTGATCCTATCATTGGTTCTCCGCACTTGGATATCGTCAAGCTATTTAACGAAGATCCTGACACGGACGCATTGGTTCTTATCGGAGAGATCGGCGGTAAGAATGAGCAGATCGCTTCTGAGTGGATCAAGCATAATATGACCAAGCCTGTGATTGGCTTCATCGCTGGGCAGACAGCGCCTCCTGGACGTCGTATGGGACACGCGGGTGCGATTGTATCTGGTGGTGATGATACGGCACGTGGCAAGATGGATTTCATGGAGAAGTGTGGCATCCACGTCGTAGAGACGCCTGCTGAGATCGGTCAGACGGTAGCGAAGGCTTTGGGGCTGGAAGCAAAGGCTGTATAGAGCGGGATAGAACGATGTTTCTTTTAGAAAGATAAGGTGGCCTTTGGAGGCTGCCTTTTTTTGTGGAGGATTGTTAGCATGTGTTTTGTGGGGTTTTTAGCAGGATTCCAGGATGAGAGGATTTCGCAGGATGTGTTTTGTGGGGTTTTTAGCAGGATTCCATGATGAGAGGATTTCGCAGGATGTGTTTTATGGGGTTTTTAGCAGGATTCCAGGATGAGAGGATTTCGCAGGATGTGTTTTATGGGATTTTTAGCAGGATTTCAGAATGGGAGGATTTCGCAGGATGTGTTTTGCGGGGTTTTTAGCAGGATTTCAGGATGGGAGGATTTCGCAGGATGTGTTTTGTGGGGTTTTTAGCAGGATTCCAGGATGAGAGGATTTCGCAGGATGTGTTTTATGGGGTTTTTAGCAGGATTCCAGGATGAGAGGATTTCGCAGGATGTGTTTTATGGGGTTTTTAGCAGGATTTCAGAATGGGAGGATTTCGCAGGATGTGTTTTGCGGGGTTTTTAGCAGGATTTCAGGATGAGAGGATTTCGCAGGATGTGTTTTGTGGGGTTTTTAGCAGGATTTCAGGATGAGAGGATTTAGTGGGATGTGTTTTTTAGGAGAAGTAAATGAGCCATAGGCATAGGATACCCCATGCGTTGATGAGGATTTGAAGGGAAAGGTCTGAGAGAAACAATCGCGTCGGCTCTCCTCCTTTTTCCTCCACGAATACGAGTTGTAGATACCGAAGGATACCCAGCACCACCAAAAAAGCCGTAGTGTAGAGATAGGGTGTATCAAACTTTGCCTGTGTCTGAGGAGAGAGTGTATACGATACATAAGCGACAATCAGCACAGAACCCATGAGGATCATAGCACCATTGACAAAGGTCAGGTTATACCCATCGATGGATCTGCGGACCTTGTGGCCTTGCTGGGCCAGTAGGAGATCGTCTCGCCGCTTGGCCAGCCCCAGAAACAAAGCTCCCAGGAAGATCATCATCACAATCCATCCCGAAAGCGGGATAAATGGCACCGCCAGCAAGGCACCTAGACTAATCCGCAGCAAAAAGCCTATGGCGATCTGCGTGAGATCCAGGATCGGCACGTGTTTGAGTCCTAGACTGTACCCCAAGTTGATGATGATGTAGATACCTGCGACAATCAGCCCTCTGGGATTAACCCAGCCTATCAGACCTGTACCTACAAGTATGAGCCCCCCCATGAGTCCCAAGGCCCAAGATACTTGAACGGTACCTGCTGCTAACGGGCGACTTTTTTTGATGGGGTGGGCACGATCGTCTTCACGATCTCTGTAATCATTGAAAATGTAGATGCTGCTGGCGAGCAAGGAAAAACCTACCCAGCCTACGGCTAGATCCTTCAGGAGTGCAAACTCCAGGATGCGCTGCGCAAAGAAGGCAGGCAAAAAAACCACCAGATTCTTGAGGTACTGGTGTGGACGCATCAGTTGGAGATAGGGCTTCCACATACCTGCAAATAATGAGAAATATTGTAAATTGTCTATTATGGAAGTGAACTTGCTCACACATATCAGAAAAGGCGAGCAAACAGCCTTGAAAGAAGCCTTTACCAGTTACTTTGAGATCCTCTACAGGCAGGCTATACAGCGTGGACTGACACCTGAACGTGCCGAGGAAGTGATAGAAGAGACTTTTTTGGCACTTTGGAAGGGAGATGGAATAGGAGATGCACCTTCACTCCTGGTCTGGTTGCAGCAAAAAGTGACGGCAGCAGAAGACACACGTTCACCAGAAGAGGCTGCTGAACATGAAGCTTTGCTCAAAGCCTTACATGGATTATCCGCAGCTGAGCAGCAATTGGTCCAGCAAGTGATCTTCGAGAAGCAAGCTATAGGTGCACTGTCCAAGCAGCAGAATGTCTCCTTTGAGGTCTTTGCTTTGCAGATGGTGGACGTTTTGGAGAAGTTGGGAAATAGCCTCGGTGCAGATTAGCAAGCCTTATTACTCTTTCCATATTAGGACATTTTTCATATTCGACTATTTCTCTCTTTGGGAAAAAGCGAATTTGGCCATTCACGCGATGCCTCATCCCATTCAGCAAGTATTGTTGCCCGTCATGTGGAGAAATCTAGGGATTGGAAAAAGGCTTTTGTTATTTAGTATAGAACAAAGAATCGAAAGGTTTCACTTTACCAAATATCGAAGCATTGCGCTATTTCGATAAGGAATATATTTGTCTGATCCTGAGGTTCTTTTATACACAAATACCCAACACCTCTAAACCTGCTGTCATGATAAAAACTACCTGCCCATTCCCCCCAAAGGAGATCCTATCACTCCCTATGCTAGGCTTCTCTTTATACATCATGGCCCTCACATTGTACATTCGCATGGCACAAAACCCTGAGAAAGTATTGATGATGGTCGCCTAATTCGCATTCCTTTGTATCTTGTGAATCTAAATATGGATATCATGGCCTTTGACCCTGCGCCCGAATATCGGATATTGATTATGAAGTATTTGACACATAGTGTCAGTACGCGTGAGGAGCATGAACTCCGTCACTGGGTAGATCAGCATCCTGACCATGCCGCGTATTTTGAACGCCTCTACAACGTCTGGGATCAGTTGCAAGCTCTTCCGCAAGCAGCTCCTCCCAAGATTGATGATGCATGGAATCGTCTTACCACATTTTTACCTGAGAGTGAATCGGCGGATAGACCTGCCAGCAGAGTGGCATTTTTTAGTGTTAGATTGGCGCTAGTCACGATGCTGATGGTGGTGGTTTTAGGGAGCGTGGGATGGTATGTCTTCAAAAATGAAAAAATCGTCCCATTTGAACTACAGCCACAAGTACCTGGACTGGTATATTTACAAACAGATACGGTTTACGCTTATGTGAATGGCGGAATTATTCCAGTCGGTGAAACATTAGATGACCAATTTTCTATACAGGGAGAAGACAGTCATGATCCTTATTTGTCTGTTTTTGTACGTAAAGATACCCTCTTAGACCGCTGGGAAATAGAGGTAAAAGAAGGGTATGTTTTACTCCAGACACGACAAGAACGCGTCAAGCTTTCGGAGGATGAATTAGGGGTATATTTTCCCTACAGAGAGGAAATTTTGATTAAGCCCAAAGCTCCATAGGCGATAATGCTTTGAGCATGGGACGAAACTCCACATGTCATAAGGCATTATTCCTTCAAGACAATAAACTGGCTTTGAACCCTGAAAAGGTGATATACTACCATAAAGAGTGGTATTCTGTAGACTGGTGGTTTCAATCCTAAACTACGGGATCCTTTTCTATCACCCTATTTCTTATGTTCATCTACTCTTGTAGCTACCTACCTCTTCGTACGTACAAGATTAAAGCAACAACACAGGCGTCTCTCTAAACTCGACCGCAAGCGAATAACCAATCGAATGCATCGCCAACTGTGTATCATCCTTTGTATTGGTCACCAATAAATCTGTTGGATGGGCTTCCATCAGCGCTCGATAGGAGGTGATCAAGTGACCAAATTCAATGTGTTCTTCTAAGCGAAACGGACTTCCATTTGCCTCCAATACCTCCTGCACAGACTCTGCATAGTGGTGAGGACCTGCCAATAACTGCTCAGAAAGCGTCTCTCTAGCTGTCTCTGTGTCAATCCCTGGTATCTTCGAGATCGCATCCATATAATAGTCAAAGGTATCCTCATCCTCTATATGCACCATGATTAATGACTGATCCGCTTTGGCGAACTTTAGGGCATAATTTACTAGTCGATGGTCGTCATACAAGTGCTCGGTTGCTACTAGCACGGCCCCTGGATTTTGGAGTAGCTTTTCCATTTTGAATAGCTTCGGATGCGGCATGATCAAGACTGGATGGTCCGTATCCTGGGAGAGCAGGTCTATATAAGAGCCTAGACTTTTGCGAGCAGAAATATCTTCTACCCACAATAGACGATACGTAATGATCAAATCGGGCTTGAGGCGGGCAATGTGACTGCGAAATTGGGGCCAGGGGGAGAAATTATTTCTCCCGAGGGTGTGGAGTTGGTAGCTCTTGGTGGGGAGAGATAGTTGTAGATATTGATGCACCTGCTCTTCAAAGAGTGTAGCATCCTCACGTTCTAAATCATTGATGAGTAAGATATTTCCCAACTGGATTTCCTCCTCCTCAAAACGGCTTCTTAAAGCACGTCGAAAAACCGATTCAAATGCACTCAGGTCTGACATGTGAACAAGTTAAAAAACTCTGAGTATTTGTGAGAAATACGCAGGAAATTTATCTTTTGAGGACTTGATCAAGGGAATATTTGCCACTACCTAAAATCAAGATCGCCACCAGAGGGATGAGATAGAGCATGGCCATTTCTTTACTACCCCCACCTTCTGCAAGTCGGGCCAGCCATGGATCGCTCCCATGTTTCATGAAAGCTGCAACTGCCATGGTGATCGCTGCAGGCACGGCAAATAGTCTGGTGCGCAAGCCTATAATGACTGCTACCATACAGATGACTTCCCCGAATACGGCCAAGCCCAAAGAGACCGTAGGTGACAGTCCCCAAAAGGAATAGAATTTCACCTCAGCTCCTGATAATCCTGCGATGAATTTTTCCCATTTGGGGATCCCGTGCCCTAGAAGCATATAGAGCCCCGTACCGAGGCGGAGTACGAGTGAACTCAAATCTATGGTGGGTGTAGATTGCATGATATAGGGGGCTAATAATGAAAAGAGGACATTTGAATGATTACAAATGCCCTCCGTACATCAGACCTACAAAAATAATTTATGCTACTGAAAGTAATTCAATGATTTGGTTGGCGTGATCTTTCGTCACTACCTTAGGAATAACATGGCTGACTTTCCCTTCTTCATCGATCAAAAAAGTAGACCTTAGCAATCCCATATACGTTTTGCCACGCATTTTCTTTTCTCCCCATGCACCGAATGCTTTTGTTAATTCATTCTCAGGATCAGAGAGGAGGGTGTAGGGAAGCGATTGCTTCTCGATGAAGTTGCGTAGGGGCTTAGGATTGTCAGGACTCACACCCAGTACCTCAAAGCCATGATTTTGCAGATCTGCATACCCATCGCGGAGGCTACAAGCTTCCTTAGTGCAGGAAGGAGAACTCGCTTTCGGATAAAAGAATAGCACCACTTTCTTCCCACGAAAATCCCTTAGCCTAACATCTTGCTCATCGTGTGTCTGAACGGTGATATCTGGGACTTCGGATCCTACAGATAAAAATGTGGTGGACATATGAGTATGCAGTTTTAAAATCTTTTCAAATGAAACCCACAGTATCCCGATTTTGTTTCCATTAGGGAAGAAGAAAAATATATCGAGATGATTTTTTCATTTTTCTGAAGAGATAGAGAATGAGATCATGTGGCGATTTGTCCCATGTTCAACCATATCATTACTTGTTGTTCACGCTCTATACCTCTTTTTTGGGCTCCTGATAGCTGAATCTGCGTCTACGTCGATACGGAAATACATCGACGATCTCTCCTCGAATTTGCTTTTGCTGCATCTCAATCCAGAACCTGGGATCAAAGAGATCATTGTGGAGGTTGAAGAAAATCTCCCGGATGTCTTCTCGTCCTACGAGGAAATATCGAAATTCTTCGGGGAAGACATCATTGGGGCCTACAGCAAACCAGGGCCTTCCGCCGTCGTCGTACATTTCATCTTCTTCGTAAGTGGCTTCTGGTAGACGTCTGAACTTATAATCGGTCAAAAAACCAATCTCGTCATAGTCATAGAAGACAACCCTTCGGTGACGTGTCACCCCAAAGTTTTTGAGGAGCATATCTCCTGGAAAGATATTGGCTGCTGCCAGTTGCTTGATGGTGTTGCCGTACTCGTCGATGACTTCCTCCGCTTCCACAGGATTCGCGGTTTCCAAAAACATGTTGAGAGGGATCATGCGACGCTCCGTATATAGGTGGTCAATGGTCACAAGGTCCTCTTCTTCGTTTACGTGGACAATAGACGGGGCGACTTCCAGCAGCTCGGCTAAAAGTTCAGGGACGAAGCGAGACTTGGGCAGGGTGAAGTATTCAAACTCATGGGTATCCGCCATGCGTCCGACGCGGTCGTGCTGAGATACGAGTTTGTAACGTGACTTCACATGCGCTTTATTGGTCTGCTTGGGAGGGTCGAATCGGTCCTTGATCAGTTTGAATACAATGTTGTAACTCGGAAGCGTGAATACAGCCATGACCATTCCTCTGATTCCAGGGGCGACGATCATCTTGTCGTCGGACTCATCAAAATACCTTCGGAAATGGCGATAAGATTCTGTCTTGCCGTGTTTATTGAACCCGATAGAGTTGTAGAGTTCGCCGTAAGGTTTGAGTGGCATCAAGGTTTTGAGGAAGTGGACCAGCTCCGAGGGAATGGCTACTTCTACCAGGAAATAAGATCTGGTGAAGCTGAAGATGATACTCAGTTCATCCTCGGTACACATCAAGGTATCTACCTTGAGCCCGTTTTCTTCGTGGAGAAGCGGAATGATCAAAGGTGTATGTTGTCCATTGATGTGGATACGGCCCACAATGTAGGCACCCTTGTTTCGGTAGAAAATCGATTTGAGCGTTTCGATCCGTACGTGCTCAGTAGTCTGGGCATGGTCCAGCACCTCCTGCGTGAATCGGGCTTCTATGGCAATCAAGTCTCGATCTAGATTTTCGAAGGGAACGGCAAGCTGGTAGTCATGGAGAATCTGGGAAAAGGTTTGTTTGATATCCTCCGCGAACCAATACGTACGGTAAATCGGATCGACAGAAGCATATTCTCGTTGGTCGTGCTCATCCTCTACAAACATGTAGGAGAGGTCGGCCCCGATGTAGTCGATGACTTTTCTACAGACAGAGTTATAGTAGGTTTCGGCGATTTCGTAGCTGAAGCGCTTGACAGAGGCTTGGAAATAGGCTTTTTTGATCTGACGCCATAAATCTAGGTCGTCGTGATGAGGAGCCATGAGACGCTTGATCTTGCGGGCTACTCTGGGGACTTGTCTTTTATATATGGCCAGCCTTTTTTTGCTGTCTGCCTGAATCCCATGCCAGTCACGGTTTTCGAATCGGGTAGGAGCTCTCGAAGTAATCTCCTTAAAGTCGGCTAAATATGCGTCAAATCCTTCAATGATGTGCTGGACAACGTCTGCTATCAACTGTGATTGCTCCATGTAGATTGATCCTTTTTCGTACCCTATCAACTTACAGTTTTTGGAGAAAAATTTCTAATTCATCCCAAGATGATCATATATGGAAAATGTAGGATCTATTTGCGAAGCATGGTATAGTGGGTTATTTTGGGCAGCTGATAAGGACAAGCGGGGAGAAAAACAGACAACTACTTAAAACATGCCTTGTCCTTTGCACGCAGACGCTTAATTACCTAATAATTTTATGATCTTACTTGATTCTCTTTTTGCAGGATTTGAGAAGGTCCCCTTTACATTGGCTGAAGTCCAAGAGCTGATGAAGGACCCTTCCACATTTCCGCCCATCATTCACTACGCAGTGCCTGTGATGTTGGGATTGGTTTTATTGGAATTTATTCTTTCTCAGAGAGAAAATCGTAATGTGTATCACGGCAAAGACTTCTTGGCCTCTGTAGGAATCGGAGTGGGAAATCTAGTTTCGACTGCGCTCACCAACACAGTCATGTTTGCTGTCGTATTATTCTTCTATAATATGATTCCATGGACCGTGCCGATCACTTGGTGGTCTTTCATCATCTGTTTTGTGGCATTGGATTTCGCTAGATACTGGGCCCACAGAGTCGCACACGAGAATCGCTTTTTTTGGGCGACGCATGTGACACACCATTCATCAGAAGAATACAATTTTGCAGTTTCGTTTCGCCTTTCATGGGTGCAGCAGATCAAGATCATCTTCTTCCTGCCTGTGGTATTGATGGGATTCCACCCTGTGGTATTCTTCATCGTGCACCAGATTGAGGTATTGGGTCAGTTTTGGATCCACACGAAGCTCATCAAAAAGCTTCCTGCCCCGATCGAGTTTATCTTCACTACGCCTTCTCACCACCGTGTGCACCACGCGAGAAATCCTAAGTACCTGGACAAGAACTACGGTTCTACTTTTATCATTTGGGACAGGATGTTTGGGACTTTCCAGGAAGAGGAAGAAGAGCCTGAGTACGGTATTATTACGCCTCCTGATTCTTTCAATCCTGCGTACCTGGTCTTCCATGAGTTTATCGACATCTACAAAGATGTAAAGGAAGCGAAGGATTGGAAGACAAAGTGGAACATTGTGATGAAGCACCCTGCATGGCTAAAAGAGCAAAAGGCGCTCCAACAGCGTAAGGAGCAAAAAGTAGAAAAGCAAGTAGCTTAACTAAATAGGTAGATAGAAAGAAACCATTCTAGTGTTCAACTCTATCATTTGTACATAAAAAATAAGAGGCTGTCTCGATTTGAGGCAGCCTCTTTTTAGGTATATATTCTTTATATGATCGCTGTTTTCTTATCTGTTAGCGAAACGACTGAGATAGTATGTAATGGAAAAATTGGCGAAGAAATAGCCATCGTTGGTATTCGGATTCCCTCGGATATTTCCTTGCTCAAAGGTTCCTTCTGGTGAGCGTTCTGACAGTTCGGCTGCCAATGGTCCATTTCGCTCCGCTAGCTCAGCGAGGTTGGGATAGACTGTACTAATATCGTCTAGATAGTCCGTCATGGTAAGGCGGTAGCCTAACTCGACATTGACACCTGCATATTGTGCCAAACGGAGGTTGAATCCTACACCTGAAGGGAAGCTAATCTGCAAGAGGGAATAAGGACCTTTGTTGGCTTCTAGGAATTGTCCCTCTGTACCCAATGGTTGGAGATCATACCACTCACCTTGGTATCTCGCTTTGGGATTATGCTTAAACATGGCAATCCCTCCAAATACATAAGGTGTAAGGTGTGGGCCTGCAAATTGGTCTAGTCCAAAGTTTTTATCAGGCAGTGCTTCAATGACGACGACAGCACTTCCTTCGTACAATCGATTTTTGAAATGGAGGTTACGTACCTCACGTCCTGGATCGTTGGCAGTGGCATCAGTAGCTGCAATTTCACCTGTAGTGAAGGCCAACTTGTAGCTGACGCGCTGCGCAAATGAGAGATATCTCTGATAAAAAGCTGTAACGGTAGGCTTCAAAGCCGAAGAGTTGAATTCATCTGTCAGTTCCCCATAATAGTAGACAGTACCTGTCCCCACGCCAAAAACGTGTGTCCGCTGTGCCTGGACCGACAGGTGCATGAATCCAATGATCCCCAAGAAGCAAATACTCCGTGTCAGGAGGAGCAGGATAGGAGAAAACATTTTCATCTTCATAAATTAGTTAATGTAGCCAGTAAAAAAGTGCATACAGAGAAGCCTCCCAAACTATAGGCTTCTAATCTCAAGGTTGCTTAAACTGGGGGCGGTTGTTGTTCCCTTTAAAATACAAGTGTTATGCCGCCCGTTAGACTCAAACTCAATATTACACGAAAGATCAGCTTTTTAGATGTAATAAAAAACTGAAATTGTCAGATATCCTTTATTAAATCCTACGGTTCAGTAACTTATTCCTTTTGAGTATATCTTTTTGTATGTAAGATTATCCTCCGATTAGTAAAAAAATATGAATTAGTGCCTATTTCCAAAATCCCTCTTGTATGCCATTTTTGGAGGAAAAATCATATGGTGTGTGTACAATTTTTGCATACAAATTTATATAAGTAGAATTTTTTCATATAAAAACTATGAGGATAGTATCTGTTTAAGATTGGCCTCTAACGAATCATAAGGTAAATATCCGCGCGCAAGTGCAAATACTTTTTCCCCTTGTTGAATAACTACACTCGGAAAACCCATGATTCCCCATTCTTGTACCAATTCAAACTCCTGATAGGTCATCGTTGCCGTCTCAGGTCGTTGGATGGTCTCAATAAACTTAGTGGGATTCCATCCATAAGCAGCTGCTAGTGGCCCATAATTTTTCCACTCGTCTAGATCTATTCCCTCTCTGTATAAGGCTTGTTGCAAACTGTGGGCAAACGAAATCGCCTGTGTAGGGTATTTTTGCTTGAAGACTGTCATGGCGTATGCGGGTTTTTCCGAGCTAAAGTTTGCAGTACCTGCCGCGAGTAAACCCTTGAGAAATCCTTCCCCAAATTGGATTCCCGTCGTCTTCTCCACTTGTAGATACGCCTCTCCTATGTAGCTTGCGACTTGACCTATCGGTCCTGAACGCTCCCCTAGCACCATTCCCCCCGAAATCACAGTCGTATCTATATGATGACTATAAGATGTGGCAATTTGTTTGATGACTGGGCTGAATCCATAACACCAGCCACAAAGGGCATCATATATGTAGATCAATAGTGGTTTTTCTGACATATCAGAATGATTGTATAAAATTATGCGTATAAGCCCATAAATTAGCACCTACTTGAGCCAAGAAAAATCTAGTTAAATACACGACCAAAATTACAGGACCTAAAGAAGAAATGGAGGATGAATCATCCGCCAAACGGAGTTCTCCAAAGTATTCCCGAAATCAGGAACCTGTAAGTAGAAAATTTTAGCAGATTTAATGTCTCAAATAAGGACGTGACTTAACTTATAACTTCTAATTGTTTTATTGGTTTCGTATGAGATCTGTGATTTTATATATAGCTGTAAGTCTGGATGGCTTTATCGCTGGTAAAGATGGAGAACTCGACTGGCTGTTTACAGAAGGAGACTATGGATACGAGGAATTCTTTGCTGGGATAGATGCCACGCTTATGGGGCATGAGACCTACAAGGTTATCCGTGCCTTTGGTGAACCCTTTCCATATGCAGGGAAGCAAAATTGGGTTTTGAGCCGTGAAGATAGACCTGATTATCCCCATGTAACATTTGTACAGGGAAACATGCGTGAGATCATCCAACGCCTCAAGCAAGAGGTAGAAGGAGATATCTGGTTAGTAGGAGGTGGCCAAGTAGTCAAAGCATGTTTGGAGGCTGGACTCATTGATGCGTTTCGTTTATTTGTCCATCCCATCGTGCTAGGCGAGGGGATTCCGCTTTTTTTGCCGCATTCACATAGACAGAAGCTGGAGGTTCTTGAGACCCGAACGTATGCTGATGGCATGGTCGAACTCCATTATCGGAAAGCACCTAAGGACGAGGTTTCAGGATCGCCTGCAGATGGTTGATGATCACGCGGATCGCCTTATACATGTGTTGATTGTTCATGACGACCATGTCGCTCTGGTCACGTGCAGGAGCTACGAATTTTTGATACATAGGAGCCACAAACTTTTCGTAGTCCCTCAAGATAGATTCGATAGAATAGCCACGCTCAGTCGTGTCCCTGCGTAAGCGTCGAGCCAACCTGATGTGCTCGGCTGCATCTACAAAGATCTTCAAGTCGATCAGACGCGCCATTTCTTCTTTGTGGAATATAAACAGCCCTTCTACAATGATGATAGGGGCAGGATGATAAGAGATCATCTGAGGCGTGCGGTTGGGATTATTGAAGGTATACTCCTGTAGCGTGACCGTTTCCCCCTTGATCAGCTTGTTCATATCTCCTACAAATCGATCTAGATCTAGAGAGTCAGGGTGGTCAAAGTTCACAAGGCCGTCGGGCGTCCGCGCTTGTTTTTCGAGGGGATGATAGTAGTTATCCTGAGAGATCAAGGTGACCGTTTCAGGAGAAAACTGTTGGAGAAGTTGGCTGAGGAGAAATGTCTTTCCACTGGCACTCCCGCCACATATACCCAGGATATAGGGTTTGTTCATGGAAGTTGAATCAAGTAATGGGCAAATTTACGAATGGCTCGGCCTCTGTGCGAAATCGTATGTTTATCTTCAGAAGGCATTTCGGCGAACGTTTCTTCATATGCTTCGGGCAAAAAAACAGGATCATAGCCAAATCCCCCTACGCCTCGCGGTTCATCTGTGATCACACCTTCTACGATACCTTCAAAGGTGTGGAGGTCCTTTCCATCGTAGTAGGCAATAACTGTACGGAAACGAGCCGTTCGCTTTTGCTCTCCTTCAAGTGCTGCTAGTAGTTTTTCTACATTGGATGAATAGGTCGCCCCAGGACCTGCATAGCGAGCCGAATAAACCCCTGGTGCGCCATCGAGGGCATCTACTTCCAAGCCTGTATCGTCTGCGAAGGTGGGTATACCCGATGCTTCATAGTATGCCTTCACCTTGAGAATCGCATTGCCTGCGATGGTAGGCTCGGTTTCTTCCACATCCATGTCAAGCCCTATATCTGCCAGACTCGCGATATCGAAAGACGAATCGACTATCTGACGTATTTCTTCTAGCTTATTCTTATTACGTGTGCCAAATAAAAGCCTTCTTTTCGCCATTGTTATTCTCTAAATCTTCTTTCCAATTACTCAAGTAAGAGATCAAATATTGAGAAGTGATCTCTCGAGGGATTTTGCCACCCTCAAGATGAGAGATTTCACATACTGTTTTTGAAAATTACTGGGTCTTGACTATTAGCACTTTAAAGTTTGTAGTCTTGAACGAAGTGAAATCTCTCATGGGATGACCGCCTACATCTATCTGTCTACTTACTGTGTCATATGGTTGTCTCGAAATCGAACCAGGAGCTTTTCCATGGCACGTCTGTATCTCGTATCGTTTGCTAGCATCTCGAGAGGTGCTGCAGGGAAAAATGTTTTTCCCTTGAGTAAGACCTCTTTGGGTAGCTTACTTGTGAAGGTATAACAAATGATGCCGTAGCTAGTAGGCATGTCTGTCAAAATTACCTCAGGTACGCTATCAGGAATAACGCCAAAACCGACAATTTGCGTATCTATTCCACTCTGCACAATGATTTCTTTAAGGAGAGAGGTCAAGTTTCTGTTTTTGAATTCTTTTTCCTGAAGGATGATACTCAATTGGGCTTGAGGTTTCATCTTCCAGTTGGCCCATGCACCTGCTTCAAGGAATGGATAGGCAGGTTTGGGGGCAGTTTGGGGCTTGGGAGGCGTAGGTTCTGACTCCTTTGGGGCAGGTGTCGGCTCGGGGAGCTGTTCTTGGGGTTCAGGAACTTCGGGAGGGGGAGCACCCACAAGGTAGAAGGTCTGCCCGTATAGGCGTTTGACATCTGATGGGTTGAGATTCATATTACAAAAATCTCTAAAAACAGGGGAAATCCAAATAAATGACTAGTAGATACGCCATTTCATTTATGGTGCATCCTTTTCGGGACGTGGATACTATTCCATAATGTATTTTCAGAATGATACATCTAACACCTCGCGCTATTTCATCTAAAAAGTGAAAGACTACTTGCAGAACAGGGAAAATCATTCTTTTTCACATGATCTTCTCTATTCTACACGTGGTCTTTCTATATAAGCAGTCATTATCTGCTTCCCCACTGAGGAGCAAATTCCAGTTGCGTAGCTTTGAAGGCAGCTTTTGGTGCTTTGTAGGAGAATTTAACTTCCGCCAAAGCCTCCTGCGATCCTTGAAGCGCAGCAAAAACTTCTTTGTGATGCGTATAAGACCATCCCAAATCCATTTTCTCTGCAATCATCGAGATGAGCTGCCATGCGGGAAGTACATCAAAGATATTGTCGAGGTTTCTCCACTTATCGATGGCTACTGCACCTTTATCTAGGCGTGACTTAGGGAGCATCATCCATTGCTCAGGGGTCATACGACGGACTTGCTTGGCAAGGTGAGAGGTCTGGGGGACGCCCTTTGCATTGATGTAGGTACCCTGTGCCTCGATAGAAAGTGCCGCACCCAGCAGGACCTCTAGCTGCTCGAATCCTTCCTGATGGTGGAAGGCCAACGTAATCACTTGCTTACCTGCAAGTAGGTCTTGCATGTGCTTGAATGCGCGGCCATTCTCTAGAGAGAAAATGGTTTCAGCCTGTGCGGCTTTTTCTTGGAGTTGTGCAAGAGTCAGCGGCTCCAAGCCGAGCATGTCACAGCCTGCGGCATTGGGTGTTTTATCTTCGTGGATCAGCCAGTCGTCTCCCGTCCCTTCTTCTATATGAGAGACATAATATACGGGAGCGATTCCCAGCGAATCTGCTAGTTGTTTGAGTGCGAAGTTACTCTCGACAGAGTCATAGGCAGAGCCGAGGAGGAGGGTTTCCTTTCCAGATGCTTGGAGGTGTGTCACGGCTTTGTCTATTCCGTCTTCAAGTGCCAAGGGGATGTCTCCCTTGATTTTGGCTCCAGATACACGACCCTCGTTGTAGTAATCTACATGGAGTCTATACGCATCAGGCATCCAGTATTCATTGACATCGGCATTGGCACGTGGCGTAATGCGTAGAACCTTATTGTCCCGTACCCAAACAAATGTGTTCGTACCGGTTGCATCATTCATATCTATGGCGGGTGCATGAGCCATTTCCCAGACACGCGCTTTGAAGCGATGCGTCTTGCTTGTCAGAGCACCTACTGGACAGATGTCGATGGTATTCATAGAGTAAGGATCGTCGAAAGATTCCCCTGGTACTGTACCTGGATAATTTTTCTCTCCTCTCCCGATGATGGTCAGTTGATGCGACTTCGAAATTTCTGACGTAAAGCGTGTACAACGCGTACAGTTGATACAGCGTTCCTGGTCGAGTACGACACGAGGACCCAACTCCACCCTTTTCTGTTTGTGCCCTTTGGCTTCCTGAAAGCGTGACCCTTCAGGTCCATATTTGTACGTCCACACTTGTAGGGGACACTCTCCCGCTTGGTCGCAGATCGGACAATCGAGTGGATGGTTGATCAACATGTACTCAAGGACACCCTGCTGAGACTTTTTGATAGTCTCAGAGGTTCTGTGTGTCTTTACATATAGTCTATCAGACATAGGGAAGTTGCAGGCAGTAGCAGGCTTACGTCCCCATCTGATGACGGGATTGCCTTCTTCGTCTACTTGCCATTCTCCTGTAGCGCGATCCCGCATTTGGTTTCCTGCTTCCACCAGGCACATGCGACAATTCGTAGGGACACTCATCGCAGGATGGTAGCAGAAGTAGGGAATCTCAATACTGTTGTCTAGGCACCACTGCAAGAGGGTGTGTTTCCCTTCGAACTCGTATGATTTTCCGTCGATAAAAACCGTCGGCATATATGTATGTGCTTAACGTTTATTTTCTATGATTACATGGCTAAATTAGAAATTCATTCGCACATTTCTATACTATTTATCCATAGTACATAAATCTTATGTGTATATATGGTCTATTTCCTATGTTGGAGGAGGAGAAAGTACTTACCTGTCACTGATTTTGTGTTCCTACAGGAAGGATCTTAGGCTTTCTTACGCTCACTTTTGGGAGGCATACTACCAAAAACATGATCCCACAGGAGAGTCGATACACCAAATGCTTTGTCTGGAAATCTGTAGTGGTGAAGATTGTGGTGGCGCCACATGGTCTTCAAGTAGCGATTCTTAGGGCTAGAATATCTGTGGATATTGTAGTGCATGGTAGAATAGATCAAATACCCCATGAGGATGCCTGATGAGAAGACAAATGTCCAACCCCCCATCACCAGATAAAAGATGCCACAAAGTACTGTCAAAATAGTCAGCCCCAACAAAGGAGGCATGAACAAGTGATCCTTATCAGTAGGAAAGTCATGATGAAAACCGTGGGCCGCATGGAGAATCTTTTTACCAATTGGATGCTCCGTGACAATATGAAAAATGTATCGATGTAACGCGTACTCAAATAACGTCCACATCAAAACGCCAGCTACGAACAAACCAATGGAAATAGGAACACTCGTCAGGAAGCCTTGGGAGATCCCCACGTACAAGAGAATCCCCATGGCTACCATGTAGATTCCCCATATACCAGCGACACTTGTTTTGGCGAAAAATTCTAATACAGGGTTGTCAAAATACGTTTGCTTTTTGTAAGACGATTGTTTGCGCATGATGGATTTTGTATAACGGTTTATTAGGAATGGTTTTTCATTTTACGAAGGATTTTTAAATAGGTCTAACCGTTGCCTCGATATTTAGAAAATTTTTATCTCAGAGAATATTCCGTTAACATTTGTTAATTTTTTCGTAGAAAATCAGCAGAGGAAAGCGGTAGGATATTTGCTAATAAAAATGGATATTTAGAGGAAAAGCTAAATTAGTTGAATGGCTTCTGCTAAAGAATGTATCTTGGAATTGCGGGCGTTTCTTCACAGATAGTTTTTATATCACATATGGAAAAATTTTGAAGTAAGCGTAGCTGAAATTTGGAATTTTACATCAATTTAGTGGCTTCTCAAAAGAAACGTATTTTTTAGAGAGGATGCGTATGCGAACAGTGGAACAATCTGTGATTATGCTATGTATTTCATCTAAGACAAAAGAGGATTGACACAGATTACCCCGTTTGAGTGTCTTTTGGGCCATTATCCTGAAGTGTCCCCTTCTCATGTACTTGTTTAGAAGACCCGCTTTGGTATCTTGAAAGGTTTTTATGCTGCAGTTGCATGTCATATCCCCAGACCTGCCCTTCCCCTTGAATCGAGGGGAAGCACTGGATACTTTTTATCTTATTGAAAACCTATCTCAACTGGGGATGCACATCCATCTTCATGCGTTCACATCTTCGAGGGTATCCTACGAAAGTCTGGAAGGGATATGTGAGTCTGTCCGATACTATGCCAAGAAAAAAAGTTTGCGTCCTCTGCCCGTCAAGTACCCACAATCGGTCAGCTCACGTGCGCTAGACGATCTGCTTGTCAATCTTCTCGGAGATGAGGCCCCCATTTTATTTATTGGGAATATAACCACATATTTCTTGGGACATCCTGACTTGAGTCAACGCGTGAAAATGGTCCGAATGCACAATCTAGAATGGGAACATTATTATCAGCTGGCGCAGCAGGAACCAAACATCCTCCGCAGAAAGTACTACAATGCGGAGTCACGCTTGTTAAAGGAATGGGAGTCCATGCTGGATTATGCGGACTTGATTTTGCCGATCTCTCCCAAAGGAACCGCTTACATGAAAGGGCTACATCCAGATAAGACCCAATTTTTACCTGCTTTTCATCCCTTTGATCAGGTGAGTAGTGTAGCTGGTCAAGGAGGATATTGCCTATTTCACGGGAATCTAGGTATGGCTGATGCTCATGAGTCTGCCTTGTTCCTAATTGAAGAGGTTTTTCAGTTTATGCCAGATATCCCCTTCATCGTTGCAGGTGCCGATCCGCAGCCCGAGATCATAGAGGCGATTAGTGCTTTTAATCACATAGTACTGCGGCCCAATCCTGGCGAGCACGAGATGATAGATCTGCTGCACCAAGCGCATATACATGTATTGCCGACCTTGCGCTCTGCTAGTGTCAAGCATAAACTCATCCACAGCTTATTTACGGGACGCTTTGTCATGGTCAATCCCTACATGATCAACCAGACAGGCTTAGAGTTTAGTACCATCGTAGCAGATGATGCCGTCGCTTTTAGAGGCCGAATCAGAGCGTATTGGGAGCAGCCGTTTACAGAAATAGAAATCGCCCAGCGAAAGGCTACTTTGAGTCCCACCTACAGCAATTTCCTCAACGCCCAGCGTCTTTCTTCCCTCATCAATAATGGGAAGCTCGTTTGATTTTTTTTCAAATTACCCTTGACTTTTTGAGAAAGAAAAAATCCTGGCTTACCTGTATTCCTCTTTCCCTTTGAAATGTACCAAAAACCATAAGATCTTTGCACTTTACCGAAAATAGTATTTTTGAATAAGCAGTCAATTATTATACGAATAATTATATTTTTTAGGTATTGAAATATACAATTATGGTGCCATATTGCATCTGAAGCAAATGATAATTACTCAAGACATGCTAAAATCTTTACAGCAACTCTTTACCCTACTAGTTTTTATAATCCCCTATTCATTTTTGCACGCGCAGTTTGACCTGACTGCTACGCCAGAGGTAGCGGCTAGGCTATCTACTTCGGGCGCCGCAGAGAATCAAAAAATCTGGGGTGAGCTTCTTCAGTTTGAAAAAGACTTTGCAGCACACCTTCGCTCAGGAGACCTTCGCAGAAATTTCCAACCGACCATCCAAGGAGTCTCTTACTATCAAGATCAAGTACGTATAGAGGTTGCGGCCAAGGGGGCCATCTCTACAACAATTGCAGAACTAAAGGAACTAGGAGCATCAGACTTTCATTCTGCAGGGCACATCATCGACGCATGGTTGCCAGCAGATAAGATCGCTGATCTCAGAAGACTAGAAAGCGTGCAGTTTGCACATGGTGTATATGAACCTATCATGGGAGTCGGTGCAGTCACTTCAGAAGGAGATGCTGGACAGACTACAGATCTTGTACGTATCAACAACGGTGTGTCAGGAGCAAGTGTCAAAGTAGGCATCATGTCTGACAGCTACAATACATTGAGTGGCGCATCTACAGGAATTCTTTCGGGTGATCTTCCAGGCCCAAGTAATCCTTTTGGACGTACGACGCCCGTGAATGTACTACTGGAGTACTCGGCTACAGGAACAGACGAAGGTCGTGGCATGGCAGAGATTGTACATGATGTAGCACCTGACGCTGATATGTCTTTCCATACAGCCTTTGGAGGGATCGCGACTTTTGCAGATGGAATTCGCGCACTGGCAGCTGATGGATGTAATATCATCGTGGACGATGTACGCTACTTCACAAGTCCCATGTATCAAGACGGTATCTTGTCGGTAGTGGCAGATAGCGTAGTAGATGAGGGAATTGTGTACTTGACGTCTGCTGGTAATCAGGGCGATGAGTCGTATGAATCCGCTTACAGCTCTACAGCCTACGGCTCCGCATGGTACGGGAAGACCTATCCTGACTATCACTCCTTTGCTTCGGGACAGCCCTGGCAAGATGTACAGGTAGCAGCGGGTGCCACTGTCACCATCATCCTTCAGTGGAACGAGCCCTTTTTCTCTGTGAGTGGAGCGCCTGGCGCATCTAGTGATTATGACATTCTCTTGATCAACTCTGCGGGTACGACCATCATCGGAGGTGCAAACTCTTACAATACAGGTAGCGACCCTGTAGAGATTGCCACTTACACCAATACTTCAGGTGCTGCAGAGACGATCAAGATCTGGTTGTTGCGTTATTCAGGATCCACAAGCGTCCAGTTAAAGACTGTCTTACTCAGTGGTACCTACCAAAACTTCGATACTCAGAGTGGGACTGCTTTTGGACAAGCCAATGCTGAGAATGTCTTATCTGTAGGTGCTGTATTTTATGCCAACACACCTGCCTATGGAGTCACGACGCCTATACTAGAATCTTTTTCTTCTAAAGGTGGAATTCCCATCTACTTTGACGAAAACGGAACCAGTCTAGGAGTGAGTGGGGTCGTACGCCAAAAGCCAGACATCATATCTGTGGACGGTGCAAATACTACATTCTTTGGCTCTGACATTGCCTATGATCCAGATACATATCCCAACTTCTTCGGAACCTCTGCTTCGGCACCACATGCTGCTGCATCTATAGCCTTGATTCTTGAGCAGTTCCCTTCCTTGACACCAGCTGAAGTAGAGACTTACATCCAGAATAACTCAGTCAGTATGGGAACGGTAGGTTTCGATTACAGTAATGCCTTTGGGATGGCCAACTTCAATGCTGCCTTCAATGATGTGGCAGCCTCTTTGCCCGTTACATTGGCGAGCTTCCAGGCGACGGCCCGTGAAAACCAGGTATTGCTCAGCTGGGAGACAGAAGTAGAAGAGAATGTCGCAACTTTCTTTGTCGAGACAAGTAACGATGGACACAAGTTTGAAGACATCAAAGTCATTGATCCTAAAGGCTCAGGTTCTTTTTACCAAACTGAGATAACGAATCTGACTACGGGATGGCACCACTTCCGCGTTCGATTTGAAGATATAGATGGGACCATCACGTATAGTCCTTCCAGACGAGTACAGATAGACGCTACGGATGTCGCTCCTCAGGTGAGTGTGATGAATCAGACAGAGTCATTTACCTTCTACTGGGGCGGAGACCTCAATGACTACCAACTGGATCTCTTCGATTTATCAGGCCGACAGCTCGGTTCATGGTCAGGAAACGGGAACAGTGTACAGCTTAACAAGGACTTATTTGAAGGACACTTCTTGATTTACAAGTTGAACACTCTACAAGGAGGCAGCGTGAAGCGCTGGTCTGGGAAGCTGAACCTGCGCTAGGATTAAGTACAGAGAAGAAGGCTGATAATTACAAAATTTTCAAGAATACCATAGTGTATCAAAATGAAATGAGACACTATTAGAAAAAAAGAATAGGGAGTGTAATTATCAATTTGTTGGATAGGGGAGTAGGCCTTTGGCTCACTCTCCTATACCTTTTTATTTATCTTCTCACGTAAACCAATCCCAAGCAGCCTACACTCCTGTATTCCTTCCTGCAAATTTTCTTGCCTCTGTTTTCATGTCTAGGGAATGTGTACATTTGTAGTTATGAGCAATTATATTGTTTCGGCGAGGAAGTATCGTCCAGGTACTTTTGCATCGGTAGTAGGGCAGGCCCATGTGACCAATACATTGAAGGGGGCTATTTTGATGGACCAGTTGGCCCATGCCTTCTTATTCTCAGGGCCAAGAGGTGTAGGGAAAACGACTTGTGCCCGTATCCTGGCTAAAGCGATCAACTGTGAGAATCTGCAGCCAGACGGCGAGCCTTGCAATGAATGCGCTTCCTGTCGATCGTACAATGAAGGAAAATCCCTGAATATTCACGAGCTCGATGCTGCCTCCAATAATTCCGTGGACGACATCCGAAACCTGATTGAGCAGACCCGCTATATTCCCCCCAATGGAACTAAGAGCGTCTACATCATAGATGAGGTTCACATGCTATCGCAGGCGGCTTTCAATGCGTTTTTGAAAACGCTGGAGGAGCCTCCCGCGCATGTTTTATTCATTTTAGCGACTACGGAGAAGCACAAAATTCTCCCGACGATACTGAGTCGCTGTCAGAAGTTTGACTTTCGCCGAATCAAGGTAGACGACATTGCCCAGCATCTGGAGTACATCTCCAAGGAAGAGGAGATCGAATATGAGTATGCCGCGCTCCAACAGATTGCGCTAAAGGCAGACGGTGCGTTGCGCGACGGACTGAGTCTATATGATCAGCTGGTAAGTTTTTCGGGGGGTAAATTGACATTTACCCATGTACTGGACAATCTGAATATACTCGACTACGATTACTATTTCCGTGCGGTAGATCAGATTCAACAGCAGAATCATAGCCAATTGCTGCTCGATCTCGATGAGATCATCTCTCGTGGGTTTGAGGCCAAAGACTTTATCGTAGGGCTGACAGAGCACTTCCGCAACTTGCTGGTTTGTCAGCAACCCGAGACATTGAAACTGTTGGAAACCTCTGAAAACGTTCGCCAGAAGTATCACGAGCAGAGCCAGCGCTTGTCCCCTACTTTCATTCTCAATGCCTTCAATCTGTGTTCGGACTCCGAGCGTCAAACCAAAGTATCCAGCAACCCAAGGCTGACCGTAGAATTGGCCTTGGTTAAGCTCGCCTATCTTGAATCGGCGATTCAGGTCGCTCAGAATGGCAATGGGCACGAAAAAAAAAAGCATTAGCGTCAGCTGACCCATCAGACAAGCCACAGACGCCTACTGCTACCGTAGAAGCACCAGTAGAGAAGGTTCCAAAACAAGTATCTACATCTCAGCCAAAAGATCCAGAGCCTGCATCAGCTCCCACCTCTTCTGCTCCTGTCAGAAGACGCAGGAAGGGAAACGCTTCTCTCAAACTAGGCAACAATCTCGAGAGCATGCAGGGAGAGTTGGACCGTCGGTTGGAGGAAGCACAGGCCAATCAAGAAGAAGATGAGCCTCAGGTATACGAGATCAATCCTCAAGTGCAGGTGCAAGAGGAGCTGTTTCAACAGTCTTTGAAAAAGTATGCAGAGAAGCTCAAATCAGAGAATCGCATGAACCTCTCTTCTGTGCTGATGAATGGGAAGAGTCGTTTTGAGCATAATAAGTGGTATTTCGTTGTAGAAAATGAATTACAACTCAATTTGGTAGACAAGGAGAAAGCGCTGTTACCCTATTTACGTAAGGAGTTGGGAATAAGGGATTTATTCGGGGAGCTTGCTTATGATGCTTCTCAGGCGGAGAAGTTGGCGAGTATTCCTTACACAGATGAGGAAAAATTGAAGGCGATGGCAGAGAAAAATCCCAGTTTATATGAGTTTCAAAAAATATTCAATACAAGAATTATTTATTAGTAGTTTTTTTATGTTTAAATAACTTTCTGGTGTTGCGTTTTTGGAAAATAATTGTTTTTTTAGAAATATAATTAACTACCAAGATTTTTCGAGGCCCAATTGGTCGTGCACACAATTGATTTTTCTTGTCATACAATTGGCAAGACAGGAATATCTTTAATCTAAAAAGGAATAAAAATTATGTTGTTCAAACATTATTGCTTGACAACAATGAAACGCAATTAGAAAATTTTTTATTTACTTATTCCACTTTATTGTATATTACCTTGCCAAGCTAATTCAACCCATTTTAATACCCATTACTATGCAAGATAACCAAGACCTGAAGGCAGATCGCCTGGATAGGCTAGAACAAAGCCTTTTCCAGTTGACTGATGTTATTCAAAAGCATCAGGAGATTGTGCAGAAGCGGTTCAAGGTGTCTGCGGTAGAGATCGAGATTCTGAAACTTCTAGAAACCGAAGGTGAAAGGAAGATGAAGGACATCGGTGAGCGTGTCCGTGTAAAGCTGAGTAATTTGACAAACATCATTGACCGACTTGAATCTCAAAAATTGGTCAAACGCGTGAACTCCAAGACTGATCGTCGTTCCATTTTTGTCCATATTTCGACAAGAGGGAAGAAGCTATTATCCGATTATTCTGAGTTTTTACGTGAACTCTCGACACGTATGCGTCAGGCTGTGGAAGAAGATCAATTCACCATTATGGTAGATGGTCTGGAAAAAATTTCCAAGGTAAACTTCCCCGGACTCTAGACAAAGAACCCATGTAGCCCAACTACCTGTACTTCATAAAATGATGAAGTACAGGTATTTTATTTTACAATTACTGGGAGAAACTTGTGGTGGAAATGTGGGAAAATGGAAATAATGGTGGATATGCTCTTGTAAATCTGTAGGCATGGGACTAAACTCCAGATGCTATATTACACTGTCCCTTCAGGACAATGAGGCGGTTCCTAACTCTGAAATAGTAGCATCCTGTGGACTGGTGTTTCAACTCCAAGCTACAGGATCATTTTTCACTGCCCACTTCTTTAATAGAATATAAAATAAAACTTATGGTATAATTTTCGAGTGTAGTAATGGGCTATCTGGAGTCTCGAGGTTTTATGCTCGGAACGCTGAAGGCGACGGTAAAATGTTGAAAAAAGACAGTTTCCAGTTTACTTAGGGCCAACATTTCCCTCAAAAGACGATGCGTGATACAGTCTCATCCACTCACTCTACAGCTTTCAAACTAATGTCCAGACTCTTAACTGAGTGTGTCAAAGCTCCCATAGAAATGTAGTCTACACCTGTGGTTGCGACCTCTGCCACAGTATCTGGAGTGATCCCTCCTGAAGCCTCAGTCTGTGCCCTTCCACCGATTAAGTTTACAGCTGTTTGCATCTCCTCTAGGCTCATATTGTCCAGCATGATGCGGTAGACGCCGCCTACATCGAGTGCCTCTTGTACCTCTGCTAGGTTGCGTGTCTCCACCTCTATTTTGAGGTCTAGGCTGTGCGCGGCGAGATAGTTTTTACACGAATGTACAGCGGCCGTGATACTTCCTGCATAATCAATGTGATTGTCCTTGATCATCACGAGATCATAAAGACCAAATCTATGATTTACCCCTCCTCCTATCTGCACCGCCCATTTTTCCATATGGCGAATAAGAGGAGTCGTCTTTCGTGTATCCAACACCTTGCATGGTGTACCTGCGAGTTTGTCCATGACCGATCGCGTCATGGTCGCGATCCCACTCATGCGTTGCATGAAATTGAGGATGATGCGTTCAGCTTGTAAAATGGATCTGGGATCCCCAGTGATGTAGAAGGCGATGTCGCCATATGCTACGGGTGTTCCGTCCTGAATGCGTATATCCATCTTAAGATTCGCATCTACCGTGTGTGCAATAGCCGTGGCTAAGGCTACACCTGCGAGGATACCTTCATCTTTGATCAGGCATTGGGCTCTTGCTTCCATTCCAGCGGGGATGGTAGATAGACTGGTGAAATCTCCAGCTCCGATGTCTTCTGCAAGGGCAGCTTGAATGATACGCTGGGTTTCGGGATGGTGAAGAAAGTCAATCATGTGTTCGGATATAGATGTGCGAGCAAAGCACGAAGATGGCTTACTCTATCTGTGGTTTGGGCGGCGGATTCCGTTTCAATATATATGAAAAAAGGAATACAAATTTAGCAGAATCTTTGGATTGACGTCTATGTTGTGTGGTTACTTTTTCTTCTCATGGGAATTGTGTCTCTATTTCACAGCCGTTATGTAGTGGAGGGAGGGATGATATGCCGTTAGCGGGGAACTAAACTCCACAGGTTATATGGCACTGTCCCTTCAGGACAATGAATCACCCTCCTAGCCAGCGCCAACCTCCCGTTGGTGCTATCATAAATTCACCCATAAAAAAAGCAGCACTCCCTAGGGAAATGCCGCGTTTTTTTCTTTGCGTCGAGTAGTAATCTAAAGGGTTACTTGCGGGTGAATCGCATCTCAGTAACTTGAGCAGATGAAATTTTAATAAAAATATTCACGTCGAATGTGCCACTTTCACTGCGGTACTCCGCCAAGGCGTAGAGCACACCATTTGCGTTTCCACGATGCAGGATGTGGAATGTTTTGTAAGGGAACTTGGCGAAAAAGTTATCCATCACGTACTGAGCTTGTGCTTGGCTCAGGTTTTCGGTTTTATTGACGATGGTCAACTCTACGCGATTGCTGAAATATCGGGAGAGGCGGCTCGCATCGTTATTGATGAGGCTTTCCCCCACGCTTTGCAGCACAACCTCAGGTGAGGGTTGAGCCGATAAGCTGTTCATACTCAGTAGAGACAGAAGGCCAAGAAGTGTTATGATGAAAGGCAGTCTCATGCTATCAGATACCTTGGGAATCTTTCTTTGTAATTCATGGTTAGTGTACCATAACCGTGCCAAATACAGACTAATTGCGCGCAAGGGCGACTGAATACGTCCTTTTGTTGGATTTTGGGCTAATTTTACCGCGTTTACCGATTTTACATTTTTCATCAACTGACGAGCGTTCCTATTTCCTAATAAATTTTACCTTTGCACTATGGCTGAGCAAAAAGTACTCCTAATTATCATGGATGGTTGGGGATTGGCTGAAAATCCGTCCGTAAGTGCCATTCATGCTGCCCAAACCCCCTTCATTGATAGGGCAATGGAAATTTACCCTCATACACGCCTAGAAGCCTCTGGACTGGCTGTAGGTCTACCTGAGGGCCAAATGGGTAATTCCGAAGTCGGACATATGAATATTGGGGCTGGACGCATTGTCTATCAGGATCTTGTCCGTATTACAAATGAATTAGAGAGTGGGGCTTTTGCACAGAATCCTACTTTTCAATCTTTAGTTTCTTATTGTAAGGATAACGAAAAGCCGCTCCACTTATTGGGTTTATTATCCGACGGAGGTGTACACAGTACTATACATCACCTAAAAGGGATTGTACAAGAATTAAAACATCAAGGTGTCCAAAAAGTATATATCCATGCATTTACGGATGGAAGAGACACTTCGCCTCAAGGAGGAATCTCTTATGTAAAAGAGCTGCAGACTACATTAGATGCCGCAGGTGTAGGACAGATAGCTTCCGTCATAGGGCGTTACTTTGCCATGGACAGAGACAAACGCTGGGAACGCGTTGCCAAAGCTTATAATCTATTGGTAAAGGGAGAAGGCAGTCCTACGCAAGATCTCGTAGCGGCACTACAAGCATCTTATGATGCAGGCGTGACCGACGAATTCGTCGAGCCGATCGTATGTACAGATGATGAAGGCCAACCGCTGGCCAAGATCACCGAAGGAGACGCCCTGCTGTTTTTCAACTTCCGCACGGACAGAGGAAGACAATTGACACAAGCCCTTTCGCAGACAGACTTTCCCGAAGAAGGTATGCATAAGCTGGACCTTCATTATGTGACCATGACGCGATATGACAATACCTTTGAGCATATTGGGGTATTGTATGAGAAGCAGCAACTGGCCAATGGGCTAGGGGAGTACCTTTCCAAGCAGGGTAAAACGCAGCTGCGTATAGCTGAGACAGAGAAATATCCGCATGTGACGTTTTTCTTTAATGGAGGACGGGAGAAACCCATGGAAGGAGAGCAGCATCTGATGTGTCCCTCTCCCAAGGTCGCTACCTATGACTTACAACCAGAGATGAGTGCCGCCGAGATTAGGGATAAAGCCATTGCTCAGATCCAAGCATCTGCACCTGATTTCATCTGTCTCAACTTCGCCAATCCAGACATGGTGGGCCATACAGGGGTATTTGAAGCAGCTGTCAAAGCATGCGAGATAGTGGATGGAACAACACAAGCTGTGACTGAAGCTGCATTAGAAAAAGGGTACGTTGTACTCATTACAGCAGATCACGGAAATGCAGACAAAATGCAAAACACCGACGGTAGTACACACACTGCCCATACCACAGCACTTGTACCTTTGTTTTTAGTAGATAAAAGCGAACGTTTTCACCTAGCGGAGCAGATAGGTAAACTAGGAGACCTTGCGCCTTCTATTTTACATATCATGGGACTAGATATCCCGACGGAAATGTCAGGTGAGGTGATCGTCAAAGAGAAGCATTCAGTCTCTTGATTTTGTGAATGAAAAGAGAAGCAAAGTAGACAATCGCAGGAGCAATGCCTTTGATTTGAGATTAATTTATTGATTATGAGAGGTATATTCATATGCTCCGAAGGTCTTACACGCGTATTTAGATAAAAATTAGGAAATAGATCGAGAGTTTTACTTGTCTACTTTCTGCGTAAATGGACAATTTCTGTGGAATACTATCATTGACAGCCCAGAGGGTGCGAGATGAAAGTTTTTTCCTTTTAATGTGAATTTTTCAAAAAGATAGATGAAAAAATATAGAGGCATCTTTTCCTATATGATCCTTTTAAGTCTAGGATTCTTTCTGATTAGCTGTCAAGGAGGGGGATCAAAAGCACCGAGTAAGTTGCAAAAACAGTGGCAGGATCAATTGATGTTGAGTGCCACACAGTTTACAACTTATACAAAGACCGTGGAGGATTTGAAAGAGGGAGCTGATTATGTACAGGACTCTGTATGGACTGATATGGCCATAGATGAAGGAGACAGCAGCTTCGTCTTGGTGGAAGATCTGTCCTATGCACTCAAGGCCTATTACGCAGATCCCTATACCATCGAATTGATGGATACTACACAAATATTAGACACCCTGGAAGCTGTAGTCAAAGCGGATATGACCAATCAAACAGATTTACAGCGTCAGAAAATCTTGTTTTCCAAGACGGGGAATTTCCAATATGTCTCTACAAGTTTGCACAAGCAAAACTGGTTGTATGAGCTAGACATCGACATTGCCGTCTCTTTTGATAGCGTAGGACGATATACCCACCACCGCATGGAAGTCCTGCATCGTGTCCCTTGGACTGGAAAGGACATACGTGCACGTATCACAGGTCAAGCCGTTTATACACGATGAATTGGGTCGCTATCGCCATAGGAGGGGCATTGGGGAGTTTGACGCGCTATGGAGTCTCACGCCTGTTAGGTCCTGTCAGTGAGGGCTTTCCGTATGGTACTTTTGCAGCCAATATCCTCAGCTGTATCGTCATCGGATGGGCCTATATGTATGTGAGTAAGCATACAGATATTTCTACCGCCATTAAGCTTGGCATCATGACAGGCTTTTGTGGAGGATTTTCGACCTTTTCTACTTTCAGTTTGGAGACCTTTCAGCTCATTCAGCAGGGACATGTAGGTACAGCCTTTCTGTATGTAGGCGGGTCTGTGCTAGTTTGTTTATTGGTGCTGTGGCTCATCATCAAGCCCCCATTTTAGAACACCCCATTATTACTTCCCCTACAAGATTTCCATGTAAGAAAAGTTTTACTCTGTGACGATATTTCGAGAGAGGGTTGAGTAATATGAACACTTTTTCTTAAAAATTAATTTAGGCGACAAAATAATATTTGAAGCCCGATCGTTTTTTTTATACCTTTAATTCGAAGATCAAAAGATATAAACACTTTCTGATCTTCCTTATTAACCTACCTAATACCCCAAACTCAATGTGCTCCGTCTCTCCCCAAGACGGAGCCCCTCCTATTTTAGGGGGGAGCTAATCGAAAAGATTGATTGAGATGAATACGTTTTGGCGGTGGACAAACGAAAAAAGACGGAAATGATTCCGCCTTTTTTGGGTTTTGTATGTTTGTGCTCATGTCTTGATGAGGTGACCAAGCCATGGCGGTGGTCGTAAGGATCAGGAATCTGACCACTTGATCGTACAGCCAATGGCACGTGTATAAGGCTCATCGATCTTTTTTCCGCTGAGGAGTGCGTCGATCGCATTTTCTAAGAAGCGATCTTCTACATCATCTTGGTTGCGCGCATTGTCGTCAATGGCGCCGATGTAGGCTACTTTTAGCTTGCCGTCGACTTTGTTGAGTAGGTATACGTGAGGTGTGCGCTCTGCTCCATAGGTACGTGCGATGTCCTGCGTCTCGTCCCATAGGTAAGGGAAAGTGAATCCCTTGTTCTTGGCGCGCTTCTTCATGTTATCAAAAGAATCTTCAGGATACGTCTCGGGATCGTTTGGGTTGATCGCGATCACAGGAAATCCTTTCGCCTTGTACTTCTTGTCTATCGCTACGATACGGTCCTCATACAACTTGGAGTAGGGGCAGTGGTTACAAGTAAATACGACAACGAACCCCTTAGCATCTTCCATATCTGACAGCGACATCATCTTGTCGTCGATATTCTTCAATGAAAAGTCAGCTGCTACATCTCCTACGTTGTAGCCAACTTGAGCCTGCACAGCGATTGCACCAAGCAGGAAAAAAATCATCAAAAGCTTCTTCATTTCGAGTGGGATTTGAATTATCAGTTCAATGAAATAGGCACGCTAAAATAACAGGTCCATATATTTGTTGTTGTCTGTTTTTGAACATTTACCAGACCTGTTGATAAAACTTTTAAATATGAATAAATCGAGTGAAAGGAAGAGGAAAAATTATACCTATGGGCCTTTTGACTCGACTACTTTTCGTTTGAGTGTACGCAATCAGCGCCAAAGTTGCACGAGGGTTACTTCAGCAACTCATCTACCCAAATCTTCAGCTCCTCATAAGTAAAGGACTGCGCCTTGAAAGCGTGAATATCCTTTTCGGGCATTTTGATTAGCGTAGCAGGTATCGCACCACCCCAAGACTCGTTTATTTTGGGTATCCAGTCGTTTTGCTTGCCATCTGTGAGGTGGATGACCTCTGATTGTAGTCCTAGACGCTGGACGAAGACGGGAAGATTCGCTCCCATAGATTCAATGTCTAAGCTTACGAGGACCACCTTGACTTTTTTCTCTGCATACTCTTGGTTGAGTTTTTCAAAGTAGGGCAGCTCTGCCACGCAAGGACGGCACCAAGTCGCCCAGAAGTTGTACACAACCAGCGTATCAGTCGGCTGATTCATTTGTGCCTCTAACGTCGCAAAGTCTTCGATGACAGGTATATCTTGTGCTTGGAGATGTATCGTCAGTCCGAAGGCTAGCGTACACATCCAGATAATGAGTTGTTTTTTCATAATGATTCAACGGCTTGTGTTCTGTAAGAGTTTGGAAAAGCCCCAAAATATGGGAATTATTTCAAATGCGCTAGCGAATCATCCTTCACAATGAATGGAGATATGGTATATATTACATGTTGTGAAGTACTTGGTTTGGTGTGATCTCCGTTCTAAAAAGAAGATTTTTTCATACAGGAATATGAAAAATAATACAAGACAGTCTCATAGTAGCCAAGGTATATATGTATTTTTTAATGCGAAGTAAATATCTGATTATGAGTATGTTATATATAATATTTTTATTATGTAAAAAAGTATAGATAGTTAGGTATAAGGAATTAATAAATTATTTTAATTACGGTTATTACATAATACATATGATTTTAATTTCAGTTTCTGGAAGCGAAATGAGTGTTATTTAGTAATAGTGATCGCATTTTTAAATTAGAGGGATTCACCCAATTTCGTGAAGGTTCATTTTTTAAATAGACAATGATAAATGGCGGCATTTAACTTATCACGGAAAGCGAAGTTTCCAAGGAGAGAATGGAGTGGGAGAATAGAAAGGCAGGAGAAAGAGATTGAGAAGTATGATCATGTGTTGGATGAGGCTTCTCGTCAAATGAGGCATCCCATCGAAGAAATTTTGGAGTTGGCCAATAGGTTGGGAAATCAAATAGAAGAACAGAGAGCTTCTGATGTGGTAGAAACAGATTTTACCCAAGTGATCCAATCTCTCAAGCGCTTGAATGACTACAACCAAGCCGTTTATAAGTTTGCAGTCGCAGGAAATATACGATTACATGCGCAGCCTCAGCGAATCATCAGTGTCTGGGCAAAGGTCAAAAGTGAGTTGAACCAAACGCAGGGCATTCGTTTGTTGCTATTACTAGAAGATGTTTATGTATGGACTGATGCACATTTTCTAAACAAACTTTTACAGGACACCATTCTAGATCTTGCCAAGCGCACAGGAGGGATTTTACGCAGGACGTTTGAAGTTCATGGACAAGTGCAAGGACAGGAATTGGTATTACAAATCTCTGGGGAGAGACGATCGACAGATCATGAACTATACAGTACGGATACCTCATCTGATCCTGAAGTGATGGATATGGATCTCATGGTTTTGAAGAGACAGGTAGAGCGAATGAGTGGCCGCATCAAGCTTACTGAAAATAAAGAGGAGATGCGGTATGTAGTGGCCTTACCTATCTTAAAGTAGGTCCTTGCATAGGGCTAGCTATTTGATATAATCATCTATTAGAGTCTCCATCAGTGCAATAATTGTCTGGGTATACATTTCATCAAGTGGGATAGGTTGATATATTTTGCCTATGAGGCTATCATATAAATCCCTCAATAAGGGATAAACACTGTCCAAAAGTGACATTAAGCACCCAATCTTTTCATAAGTAAAACAACCCGTAGGCTTTCACGTTTGCTTACTTATCTTCACTTAGATATAAAAAGCCTTTGATCTCTACATATTCTTCCCCTACTCTCGACTTAGATGCCCTAAGCCTGTCCACTTGGAAAGCCAGGCTCCTCTATTGGGCCTCTCAATATCCCTACGTGACGTTTTTGGATAATTGCCAATCTGATGTAGATCGCTACGGGCGATTTGAGTGCTTGCTGGGCGTGGCACGTGCAGATGCCCAAATACTGACAACTTGGGAAGCACTGACACAGTCGCCAGAAAGATGGAAGCTCGGGGTGCTGCCCTATGATTTGAAGAATGTCATGGAACCCAAACTGGATACGCAGCATGAGGTGGAGGTGACCTTTCCTGAAGTTGCTTTCTTTGTCCCCGACATGGTCATAGGTATCGAGCGAGATTCTCTAGAGGTAAAAGTCCTGCATCAATCGCGAGAGGAAGAAATTGTATGGGAGCATATGGAGGCACAAGGAGAAGCCATACAGCAGCAAGCACAATCCTTCATCCAGCCCTCCTTGTCATTTGAATCGCTGACAGACAGATCCCAGTACCTGAATCAGATACGCCAACTCCAACGGCATATCGTAGAGGGGGACTGTTATGAAGTGAATCTGGCGCAGGCGTTTGTCGCAGAAGGGCAGTTAGTGGATCCCGTGGGAAGCTTCTTGAAGCTCAAAGCGTTGTCTCCCGTACCCTTTGCCGCTTTTGTCAAATGGAAAGACCGATACATACTCTCGGCCTCTCCCGAGCGATTTTTGCAATTGAAAGACGACAGCCTCTTGTCACAACCCATCAAGGGAACAGCTCCCCGTAGCAAAGACCCCAAAAAAGACCAAGCGCATAAAGCCTATCTGGAATCCTCGATCAAAGAGCAAGCAGAAAATGTCATGATCGTAGATCTCACTCGAAACGATCTCCACAGGTCCTGTAAGACGGGCAGCGTCCATGTGCCCTACTTATTCGAGATCCAGCATTTTCCCCAGGTATTTCAGATGGTCTCTACAGTTGTAGGTGAAAAGAAAGCTTCGGTATCGACTTTTGAGGCATTGGAACATACCTTCCCTCCAGGGTCTATGACGGGAGCGCCCAAGTTTCGGACGATGGAAATCATCGATGAGATCGAACCAACTGCACGTGGTGTCTATGCGGGTTCGATCGGATACTTCGATCCGACGGGAGACTTTGACCTCAATGTGGTGATTCGCTCGCTCGTGTATGACGCGGATCAAGGGCAACTTGCCTATCATGTGGGCGGAGCCATCACCTACGATTCAGATCCCGAGGCAGAGTACGAAGAGACCTTGATAAAAGCGCGCGCGCTCAAAGCGGTTTTTGGGTAAGAAACAGCCACACATGGAACCACTGCTATGGCGTGGCCAACCGATCTCGGCCAGTGCGAACGTCCCCTTGGTGCTCTCAATCATCAATGAAATACCTACTCACTACGTGAAATATTCATCTCTGTCAGCACCTTTTCCATCGCTTGTGATTGTAGTTCTGCAGCTTTGAAGAGCTTTTTCCATTCTTTCTTTTCTGAGCCTGTCAATTTGGGGTTCAGCGTTTTGCGTTTCACGATGTAGGTATGTTCTTGGCCCATCATGATGAAAAAGAGTATGCTTTGACTGCTTCCTCCTTTCTTTTCGGCAGGACTTTCAATAGAGAAAATTCCCCATTCCGCTCTTACATCGATTCCTATGCGTTTTTCGATCATGGTGATCTTTCCTCTTTGGAACTCTTGGCGTGCATTCTGGACAGTTCGATTGATGACTTGATCCACGCTGAGATTTAGGGCTTCTCCTGTCTGCTGGATCGTGATGCATTCGGAGTAGTCGTCTCTTTTTTCTCCTGGATGTAGCAAGGTCCAAGACTTTGTCCCACTACTCAATGAATCCTGATTCACTATCGTCCATATTCCTTGGTCTGTTAAGGGTAGCCATAGACTTTCCTGTGCATGGATGCTTTGTAAGAAATAAAGACAAATGATTCCAATGATGATACGCATAGGTTCAACCTGATAAATGTAGAAGGCAGTAAATAAGTATCATAAGGTCGAATCATTGCCTGTACAAGGGGGCAATCTGTGTGTCGACCTTATGCAGCAGGATCTTTCCAGAATCTACTCTTGGATACCACCTGATGTGAAGCAATTTGTTGTACAAACGCTCTCAACATCTGAACTTTCGCACTCGTAACAAAATGATATTCGGTAGGGGTACTACTTGCGGATTGGATAGCGTGTTGGTGGAGGAGGAGTTGCGTCTGACGCGCAATCGCTGGGGCAGGATCTATGGCAATCGCCTTACCTTGAATGATTTCTTGAATGGGGTCCATGAGAAAGGGATAATGAGAGCAACCCAAAACCAGATGATCTGCTCCTTTTTCCAACATAGGCTCGATATAGCTTTTCAATAGAGAAGTGGTCGCTTCTCCTTCTAGTAGCCCTTGCTCTACTAGTCCGACCAGACCCTTGGCATCAGTCGCTAGGATATTCAGTTCTCGGTCATATCGAGACTTGGCTTGAAGGAAATGCGCTCCTTGGAGGGTGTTGCCTGTGGCGAGTACACCGATGGTCCCTGATCGCGTGTGTTGCGCTGCAGGTTTGATGGCGGGCTCCATCCCTACAAAGGGAATATCGTAGGTATCACGCAGTGTGTCTATAGCGAGCCCTGTCGCTGTGTTGCAGGCAACTACGATAAGCTTACATCCTTTTTCGAGTAGATATTGCGTGATCCTGTGGCTGTAAGCGATGACTTCCTCCTGGGGGCGATTGCCATAGGGACAATACGCGCTGTCGGCATAATACCAAATGGTCTCCTGTGGGAGTAATTGGACGATTTCTCGCCATACAGAGAGTCCACCTAGTCCCGAATCAAATACGCCAATCATAATACAGAGTTCATGGATCAGAGTTCATTTTTCATGAAACCCACAGACATATTTCATAGAATGTTTTTCATTGTTCATGAAACGTCGGCTGGGGATTCAAGTACGCCCTGAAAAATGAAAAATGAAAAATGAAAAATGAAAAATGAAAAATGAAAAATGAAAAATGAAAAATGAAAAATGAAAAATGATCAAGCGTCGGGGACGAAGCGCATATTATTTTCTCCATAGTTTCCTGTGCGCTCCCGCCATTGCATGATCAACTCAAAGGTATTATTAGATTTGACATAATCCATATAGCCTTTTTCTCCTTGGACACCCAACAATTCCTGAAAGACGCTCTTTTCCTCCTCAGTTGGTGCAGGCGGCATGAAAGCCTGTAGCTCGTCGATGTCATATAGCCCGACAAATACTTCAAATTGTGCCTCAGGTATCCCGTATAGGTTTGCGAAGTTGCGATACTGAGGCAAGCGCGGTTTTTCAAATTCTAATGGAAGTTCTTTCATTCGTCAATCATTAAAAGCAGCAGTCTTTCGAGTTCCAAAGCGGAAAAGGAAGGAAAATGTTTGAGGGAGAATGTGCCTTTTTACATGGAGGAAACGGCAAATAATAATGGGGGGAATGTTCCTTATTTTTTCTTCTTTAGTTTTTTCATTTGTGCCTTATCATATTCATCAAACATCGTCTTGCGCCCAATAACGGAGCATATCGGACACTCATAGGGGTTGTGTCCACGCGCAGGACAGTGGCTACGCCCAAAAAAGATGATCTGCAAGTGCAGTTTGTTCCAAAGCTCCTTTGGAAAGAGACGTTTGGCGTCACGCTCTGTTTGCTCGACATTCTTGCCATTGCTCAGTTTCCAGCGATGCATCAAGCGATGAATGTGTGTATCTACGGGAAAGGCAGGATGTCCAAAAGCCTGGGACATGACCACAGATGCGGTTTTATGGCCTACACCTGGGAGCCTTTCCAATGCTTCAAAACTCTCAGGTACTTCGCCCCCATGCTCATTCATGATGATGTTGGAAAGCTCATAGATAGCCTTGGATTTGCGTGGGGAAAGACCGCATGGGCGAATAATCTGACGAATGTCTTCTACATCCTGAACAGCCATCTCCGCAGGATTATCCGCAAGCTCAAATAAAGAGGGTGTCACTTGGTTGACGCGTTCATCGGTGCACTGGGCAGAGAGCAGGACGGCCACTAGTAAGGTATAAGGATCTGTATGATTGAGCGGTACAGGCGTTTCTGGATAAAGGGATTCCAGGGTCGTCAGGACAAATTCTACCGTTTGTTTTTTCGTGAGCTTTTGTATCATATCTATAGCAACTCTCTCACAAGTTAAGAGTTCTGATAAAAAAAGAGGAAGTGAAATTAAGCACTAGTCCAGATAGGCCCTAGTAAGTCAAGATTTCCCCCCAGGATAAGTTCCACCATGAGGTCTACTACGACCTTTCGCTCTGCATCAGATGCTCCTTCATACACATAAGCTCCCGAAAAGTTCCCAATGACACGCTGAAGGACCTCTGTACTTATATGTGTCGCGATAGGATGTGATACAGGGCCTTCCATCTGGAGGGGAGCTACTTCTTGATCGATGTGTTTTTCATAGGTTTGTCGAAATGCACACGCGAGGGTGACGATACGAGCTTTTGCCACTTGATTCTTTGCACGATCCCAAATCATCCACAAATGCGCGAGTAGGTGAGCTACGTCTTGCACCCTAAATCCATAATGCGTCAACTCCCAGTCAATGATCCACACCTTGTGGCGCGCGACCAGGATCGATTGTGGCCAGAGATCTCCCATGATCATACATTGACCTGCTTGCATAATGGCCGTACCCATCTGATCCATCTTTTCAAGTACATCGGTTGCTGGGACCGTCCAGTTTGATAGGACTTCCAGTGGCATATGATATTGAACGCCTTTGCGTACTTTCTGGATCTCTATGTTGTGAAATCTTTTGGCGAAGGATGACTGCCCCAAAGTGTACTGGTGGAGGTTGCCTATAAAGGAGCCCAGTTGTCTTCCGATCCTTTGGGCATCCACATCCGAAAACGAAGAATCTATCAGTTGCTCTCGGAGGTTGGGCAAGGGGCCTGCGTCCTGCATGACGAGTATATTGGCTTCATCGTCGTAGTCGTAGAGTGTAGGAATCGTCAGGTCACTGTCCCAGAGGCCCTGCCCCAGCGTTTCCAATGCTTGGGCCTCAAAGTGTGCACGTTCACAGGGCAGGGCGACCTCAGGCTGTGTGGCGATGTAAGGGGGGGCATGTTTGACAATGACCGAACCTGATTGCGTAGGCACTCGCCAAACGTGGTTAAGTAGGCCGCCTTCCAAGGCCATAGGCTCACCCGCTACCTCAAAAGGCAGTCCTCTTTTTTGAAAATGATCCTGTAATGCTTGTTGCTTCAATATGGATATGGTTGTATGAGCTATATGATCTGTGCGGCCTACTTTATAGGTTGGAAACCTTGAAACCGCAGGGTGACTATGCTGTAGTGGTAGTCCTACTCAATATCCCTTCGTGCGATAATATCGAGAAAACACCTTTTTCACGATCTCGGTATAGGTGGGATAGGCATAGATGGTCTGAGCTAGACTTTTGACAGGGATGTCATGCTTCATAACTAGGGTGATCTGCTGAATCCATTCTCCTGCTTGTTCTCCGACAGCTTCCGCTCCCACTACTTTATCTTGCTTATCAAACATCACTTTGAGGAAGCCTCCTACTTTTATATCCGTTCGATATCGGTCAATATTGGCATGTACCTTGAAGATCGAGAGCGTATCGCCATATTTTGCCCTAGCTGCTGCTTCGCTCAAGCCTACATGTCCGATTTCAGGTCCTGTAAAGATGGTCCAGGGGAGTACCTCCAGGTCATTGACGCGTTTTTCTTCAAGCGTGATATTATCCAAACAGATTTCTGCTTGATAGGCGGCTGTGTGTGTAAACTTATATGGCGTCGTCACATCTCCGCATGCATAGATATGGGGTTGGGTAGTCTGTAGGTAATCGTTGGTTTGTATGCCTTGTTCATCATAAGCGACGCCCGCTTTCTCTAGATCAAGTCCCTGGACATTTGGGGTGCGTCCTGTAGCCCAGAAAATTTCGTCTACTTCCAGTTCATGTTCTTGATCTCCTGTTTGGTAGAAGACCTTCAGATAGTCTTTGTGCTTTTCTAGCCTGATGACTTCACTTCCTGAGATGATGTGCATACCTTCTGCTTCAAATATTTCTGTGATAAAGGCGGCGGTATCATCATCTAGTGCTTTGAGCATGCGCGGACTACGCCCCAGGACAGTGACTTGACTTCCCAATCGCGCCATGCTTTGTCCTATCTCGGCGGAGATGATGCCTCCTCCGACAAACAAAAGCCGTTGGGGTTGTTCCCGTATATCCCAGAAGTTTTCATTGTGGAGGCCTGGGTGAATGTCCCTGCCTGGTACATCGGGTAAGAGGGGGGAGGAGCCAGTGGCAATGACAAAGTGCTGGGCAGTCAATATGTGATCTCCTACTTGTACAGTATGAGGATCGAGAAATTTCGCGCCTGAAGGGTGCACAATAGTTTCGATTCCTGCCTTTTGAAAGATTTCGGGTCTTTCTGTGTCATAGATGTCTTCAACTACGGTATAGACATGCTCCATGAGTTGAGCAAAGTCAGGTTTCGGCAGATCATGTGCGTGCAGCCCAAACTTGTGGAGGTGTTGAGCGGCAACCCATTGCTTCGCTGATTGGATAAGTGCCTTGCTAGGGACGCAGCCAGTATGAGTACATTCACCTCCTATCTTATACTTTTCAATCATGGCGGTTTTCAGACCTCTTCTGTTGGCGGTCAGGGCAGCCACCAGTCCGCCTGATCCAGCACCGATGACAATGACATCAAATGATGGGGATTGCGCTTTTCTCATAGGTTAAAGGTGCAAGTGTTAGGATTGATTGAGAGTCTTTTGAATGACTTTCAGGGCAGAATACAACTATTTCGGAGCAGGGAAGAGTATGTTTTATAGTATAATCTTGATTTCTTGAAGTTTTTTTGGCCATATGGCCAAAAAAATAAGAATTATACAAGCATTTATATATCAGGGGATTAATACAAGTAGGTGTAAGGATTTATTGAATTTTCACTCAAAGAAAGTTGCTTATGTAGAAAAAATTTATTCTATTAAGTTATGCTTTGAGTCTAGGATACTTCGAAGCTTCATACCATGAATGCTACAAAGATTTTTTTCACACACAACTTCAACGGGGAGGCTTTAGGGCCTTCCTTTTTTTTGGTCTATCCCGATTTTCTTCTTGTACTCCATCATGAAAGCCTTCATCATAGTAGGCATTCTTCCATCTCATTCGTATGACATAGATGAGACTGTTTGATTTTCTTTATGAATGATGGCCTCGAATCGTTTGATTTGTAATGAAATAATCTGTGGTGAAATATATATGCCAGTTGTGACTGCTCACAGGTTACACAAAAAGCATGTGTAAAAATGACTGATGCTCAAGTCTATTAAAATCAATCAATGATGCGTATTTTCTCTGTTTTAGCCGTTCTCATGTTTCCTTTCTTTCTCTATGCACAAATCATTTGTTCCGCTGAGGATCAGACCTTGTTGAAGAACCAATTGGAGGAAATCGCACAACTCTCCTTTGATTCTGCTTCATCGGGTGAAGTAGCTGCTATGATCGGTAAGCGATTTTTGGGGACACCTTATGTAGGAAAAACGCTTGAAGTGGGGGAGAATGAATCCTTAGTCATTAATCTACATGGATTAGATTGTACTACCTTTTTGGAAAATGTAGTGGTCCTCACCCGCCTTCAGCAGAGACAGGACCTGAATGTAGCGGCTTTTCAGCGGGCATTAACGGAGCTCCGTTACAGATCGGGAACCTTGGATGGGTATCCTTCTCGGCTACACTATTTTTCGGAGTGGTTGATAGATAATGAAAAAAAGGGCTGGATAGAGAATATCACCCTAGATATCGGGGGTATTCCGTATGAAAAGCAGATCAACTTCATGTCGACGCATCGCAGCAGCTATTCTAGACTAGAGCGTAATGATGCAAACTGGCAAGATATCAGAGAAGTAGAGGTAAGGCTCAACCAGCAATCATTTTTCTACATCCCCAAAGGCTACATTCGTAATCTTGAAAATAATATTGAAACGGGCGACTTGATCGCCATCACTACCTCTATCAATGGGCTAGACATAGTTCACACAGGTTTTGCCTACCGAAAAAATGGCCGTATCCACCTGCTTCATGCTTCTACAGGCTCCAAGCAAGTGGAGATTTCCGCTAAGCCTTTGTTTGAGTACATGGCAGGGATCCGCCACCAGAGTGGGATCATGGTCGCTCGACTAAATACTCCTAGGGAGTAGCGCGTACCACTAAACATAAAAAAAGAGGCTGCCTATATTAGACAACCTCTTTTCATTTATTTTTCCAATCAATTATCCATTCATAGACATCAGGAATTCTTCATTATCGGTGGTGTTCTCCATACGCTGACGCAAGAAGTCCATACCCTCTAGTGGGTTCATATCGTCCATGAACTTGCGGAGTACCCAGATACGGTTGATATCCTGTGGGTCCATAAGAAGGTCTTCACGACGTGTACCAGAACCTGCTACATCGATGGCAGGGTACACGCGACGGTTGGCCAGGCGACGGTCGAGCTGAAGCTCCATGTTACCTGTACCCTTGAATTCTTCGAAGATTACTTCATCCATCTTAGAGCCTGTCTCGATCAGTGCTGTCGCCAAAATCGTCAGTGAACCTCCGTGCTCGATGTTTCTTGCTGCACCGAAGAAGCGCTTAGGCTTATGAAGTGCATTTGCGTCCACACCACCAGAAAGGATTTTACCAGAAGCTGGCTGTACAGTGTTGTGTGCGCGTGCCAGACGAGTGATCGAGTCCAGCAAAATGACCACATCGTGTCCACACTCGACCATGCGCTTCGCCTTATCTAGTACGATAGAAGCTACTTGTACGTGTCGATCTGCTGGCTCATCAAATGTCGAAGCAATGACTTCTCCATTCACGTTGCGGGCCATATCTGTCACTTCCTCTGGGCGTTCGTCGATGAGGAGGATGATCAAGTATGCCTCTGGATGATTGTCTGCGATGGCATTGGCTACTTTTTGTAGCAATACGGTTTTACCTGTCTTGGGCTGAGCTACAATCAAGCCACGCTGTCCTTTTCCGATAGGAGAGAATAAGTCGATGATTCTCAAAGAGAGGTCTTTGGGATCTTTTTCTGAGAGGTTGAATCGCTCGTTGGGGAAGACAGGGGTAAGGTGATCAAACTGGATGCGGTCGCGGACTTCTTTGGGCGCACGTCCATTGATCGTTTCTACTTTTAGGAGGGCAAAATAACGCTCTCCATCTTTGGGGGGACGAATCTGTCCGAAGACTGTATCTCCTGTGCGCAGGCCAAATAATTTGATCTGAGAAGGAGAAACATAGATATCGTCAGGTGAGGGTAAGTAATTATATTCTGATGAACGGAGGAAGCCATATCCTTCAGGGATCAATTCAAGTACTCCCTGATTGCTGATCACTCCTTCAAGGTCGATCTTAGTTTCGGGCTTGTCGTCTCTTTCTCGGCGATCGTCTCCGTCATTCTTTTCTGGTTTACGCTTATTACGGCGTCCACGCGTTTTCTTCTCACGATCAGGTGCTTCATCAGCTTCAGCCACCGTCTCTAGTTCGGCTGCTTTCTCCTCTTTTTCGCCTCCCTCTTCTGCTTGCTCTTTGGGCTTACGGCCTCTTCCTCTGCGTGAAGTTTTCGTTTTTGTTTCTTTCGCAGGTTTAGCTTCTGCTGCTTTTACCTGCTCAGCTTCTGCATTTTCTGCGGGAGCCTCTGCTGCCTGTTCAGGTTCTTCTGCCACAGGTGCAGGTGCTTCTTCGGGGGCAGGAGCAGGTGCAGGTGCTTCTACTACTGCGGGGGCGGATGGGGGAGGTGTAGTGCCTTTTTTGATCGCGTTGAGCTGATCTGCAGGCATGAGGGCTTGACGATCGAGAATCTTGAAGATAAGGTCTTGTTTTCCTAACTTCTCTACATCGCTGACGCTCAATCGCTTGGCAATATCTCGCAATTCAGCGAGATCATGGTTATTCAGTTCAATTATGTCGTACATAAAAGTATTTGATGAACTCAGACGGACACCTGTGTCCGGGTAGGATTTAAATAAAATCTAAGAGTTGGTTTGAAATTAAGATAGAAAAAACTCCTGGGGTTTCAGGAGAGGTTGGATTATTTTGTGCAAATGTACGTACAGTACAGGGGTTTTTCCAAATAAATGGATACGAAACAGGAAAAATTATTACTTCTTTACGATTAGCATGCCTTTTTGTTACTTCGCAGTAAATAAGGAGCGCTTATGCTGGAAATACAAAAAATACGCCAAGAAACAGCGGATGTTGTTCAAAGACTGACTGACAAGAAGGTAAAGGATGCGGAAGAGAAGGTAACCCAAATCCTAGAGGCCGACAATGAACGGCGTGAATGGCTCATAAAGCTAGAGCAAAACCGCGCGGAAATGAATAAGATCGCCAAATCTATTGGTCAATTGATGAAGTCAGGCCAAAAAGAAGCGGCGGAAGCTGCTAAGGCTCAAACAGCACAAATCAAGGCAGACATCAAAGAGTACGAAGAAAAGGTACGCCTAGTGGAGGAAAAAACGCAAGAACTCCTCTACAGCTTACCCAACCTTCCTCACTCATCTGTCCCTGTAGGAGATCATGCAGAGGATAATGAAACTATTTACCAAAATGATGTAAAAGTTGAGTTCTCCTTTAAGCCCCAACCCCACTGGGAGCTTGCCAAAAAACACGACATCATCGATTGGGAACGAGGGGTCAAACTTACAGGAGCAGGATTTCCTGTGTACAAAGGACAGGGCGCACGTCTACAGCGTGCCTTGATCACTTTCTTTTTGGATCAAGCAGCCGAAGCAGGCTACACAGAGATCCAGCCTCCGCTGATTATCAATGAGACCTCAGGCTATGGTACAGGACAGTTGCCCGATAAGGATGGACAAATGTATCACATCGGGCGTGACGGATTCTACCTAATTCCTACAGCTGAGGTGCCCATTACCAATTTATTCAGAAACGAGATTCTTAAGGCAGATCAACTGCCCCAAAAAATGTGTGGGTATACGCCTTGTTTTCGTCGCGAAGCAGGCTCCTATGGTGCCCACGTGAAAGGACTCAATCGCCTTCATCAGTTTGATAAAGTAGAGCTGGTCCAGATCGTACATCCTGAGAAGTCCTATGAGGTGCTGGAACAGATGACATCTTATGTGGAGAGACTGCTCACTCAACTTGGCATGCCCTTCCGTCGCCTTCTCCTTTGTACGGGCGATTCTTCCTTTACGTCTGCGAAGACCTTCGACCTTGAAGTATTCAGTGCTGCACAAGAAAGATGGCTAGAGGTAAGCTCTATTTCTAATTTTGAAACCTATCAAAGCAACCGACTCAAGCTGCGATTTAGAGGAGAAGATAAAAAGACCCATCTAGTCCATACTTTGAATGGATCTGCCCTGGCATTACCAAGGATCGTAGCTTCCATATTGGAGAATAACCAGTTAGAGGATGGACGAATTGCTGTACCAGAAGTGCTAAGGCCCTACACAGGTTTTGAGTTTATTGGGTAGATTCACCCAATATCGCTTTGGCTGAGCCACACAAAAAACTTCTGAATTACAAATACTTACAAGAATAAACAGGTGGAAAAAGGAAATTCCTTCTT